>CAKARX010000011.1:0-22834 GCA_916720745.1 uncultured Atopobium sp. | reverse complement strand
TGTGGTGTAAAGGTAGCCCGCTTGGTCTGTGCAGACGACCTATTGACGCAGTAAGCACAGTCATAGCAACAAGCATTAGAAAGCAAAACTTTTAGCAGCGTAATGCAGCGACCATCAGGGGTAAATGAGTGGCAACAGCCGGCCGCTGAGGCCATTCCTACCTTTCCTGCCTGCGGATCTCTGTCTACACCAGAAGAAGTGCACGCCGCGTCAAATTTGGCTGCATCTGCAAGTATGGTGAGTTTATCAAGAGTATCCATGGCAGCAACTTTCTACTTGAAAATAGAACGTCTGTTCGTATACTTAGACTATCACGAATGGGAAAGAAGTAAAGAAAAATCTAGAACAAATGTTTGTCATTTTAAAACCGCAGGAAGGATGTGAATGACGTGTGAAGGATGTATACTTTTCCCATTAGCAACTGCGGAAGGAATGGCCATGAGCATACAGAAAAACAGCTCTTCACCATGCCTTTCTCGCCCCGTGAATTTACAAGTTCCCACCTACGCGTTGCGTGCATTAGAAGTTCTTGAAGATGCCGGATTTGAGGCGTGGATTGTAGGCGGCTGGGTGCGAGACGCCTTACGCGGCTCATTTGCTCATGACATTGACATCACAACATCGGCAACGTGGCAGCAGAGTAAAGCGGCTTTTGAGGCTGCAGACATTCCTGTGCATGAAACAGGTATTGCATATGGAACCGTTACTGCTGTTGTCGAAAAGCACCCTATTGAGGTCACAACGTATCGCTGTGACGGAGAATATCTTGATGGTCGTCGTCCTGATTCTGTGCAGTTTGTCTCTCGTATAGAGGAAGATCTTGCTCGTAGAGACTTCACTATTAATGCAATGGCATATCACCCAAAAAGGGGATTGCTTGATCTTTATTGCGGTCAAGAAGATTTATCTGCACGTGTAATTCGCGCTGTTGGGGAGCCTAAGGTTCGCTTTACAGAGGATGCTCTTCGCATGCTGCGTGCCTTGCGGTTTGCGTGCAGGCTCTCGTTTTCAATTGAGGAGAAGACACATCAGGCACTTACTGAGTGTGCGCTGCTACTCTCTCAGGTTGCATCTGAGCGCATTGGCTCGGAAGTGGCTCAAATTGTTGAGGCTGGCCATATTGCCCATGCTATCAAGCTGTGTTTTCCTGTTTTAGCGGTAGCAATTCCAGAGCTCTTACCACTGCAAAACTTTGATCAAAGAAGTCCGTATCATGCTTATGACGTGCTGGAACATACAGCTCGAGTCTGCTCTGCAGCAGAGGCTCTTACAGCGGGGTGTGCTACTCCAGCTCTTAGGTGGGCGGCGCTTCTGCATGATATTGCAAAGCCAGAAATGTTTAGCATTGACGCAGATGGTAGAGGCCATTTTTACGGTCATCCAGAAAAAGGTGCGGTTGTAGCAAAGGCTCTGTTTAAGCGCTTAGCTTTATCGCAGCATTTGAGCAATGAAGTTTGTGCTCTTGTGGCGTTACATGACTACGATGTGGACGTTACAACCTCGTCACTCAGGCATATGATTGCTCTGTTGGCTGAGGCAAGTAAATCGGACGGCATTGCTCTTGCGTATGACCTTTTGACGTTAAAGCAGGCAGATGCCTTGGCAAAGGCAAATCCATATCGTAGCTACGCAGTAACGCTTGAGGCAATGAGGACCCTTCTCTTACATGAGGCAAAATGGGGAATTGCTCAGCGTCCACAAGAGATGTGCGTTTCGGGTGCAGAAATTATGGAAGTGCTCTCGCTTCAGCCAGGACCTGCTGTGGGCGTGTATCAACGTAAGCTCTTTGAGCTTTATTTAGCAGGTCAAGTGGAGAATAGAAAAGAAGATCTTCTCGCCATTCTTGCTCAGGGTAATTGGTAAAAATAATAAAGAGTGCCAGATTTAATCAATAAAAAAGTAAGGCCTTTGTATTTTTATAGGTTCGGTAAAACGGTATAGTAGGCATAAAAAATTATCAGAGAGGCGTCATTTTATATGACGGATAGTGTCGCATGGGGGAGTTCATGGGCGAGAAGCGCGATTATATTACGTTAGAAGTCATACATCACAATGCTTATGAACAGCAGCCTACAGAAGAACCCGAGACTCCAGCGCCTTCTAATTCTCATATTCGTGCCGAAGCTCGTACTAAGAAAAGTGCAGCTACACGTAAGCGCATTATGCACGAGACAACTAAGCTCATGCTTGCTCGTGGAAATACCAACTTCAAAATGAGTGAGATTTCTGATAGAGCTCGTCTTTCAAAGGGCGCACTGTATTACTACTTTTCTGATAGAGAGGCCCTTTTGCAGGCAATCTTTGACGAGAGCGTTGATGAGCTTGCAAAAGATATTGCGCATACCATTGGTAATAAGCCCGCCTCAAAAGAGACACTTCATGCAATCATCGCTCAACTTGCCGCTCATATTTTGCCTGACTCACCTTTGGTTTTGGCTTTAATTAACAAGCTTGCAAGCTCTGAGCAGGCACTTATTACCAACATTGAGGGACCACTTTCTCGTGTGGTTGTTCTTCTTGCTAATCAGCTTGAGATGGGAAAATTGCAAGGCTTTATTCGCCAGAGCGTTGATTCAAGACTTGCTGCCTGTTCTATCACGGGTGCATTGGTTCTCTCGGCTATTGGTCTGATGGGAGAACGTCACGGTGCGGAGGGTTCTGACGAGCTTGCACAGAATCTGCTCGATATGACACTTGCCGGCATTGGAATAGATGAGTAATAGACAAGTAATCATACGCGTTTTTGCATAATGCCAGTTTAATCATGCTATTTAAAGAGCGCCCTTGTGGTGCTCTTTTTTACAATTTTCTTGACTGATCCTGCTCAAAAGTGTCTTTGGTGGGTATAGTAAGAGTGGTTGCGCGTAGAAGAACGCAAATATTCTGCGTAAGCAGAGAAGCCATGCGTGAAAGGACAGTTCATGGCACACAAAAACTATTTGTTTACCTCAGAAAGTGTTACTGAGGGACATCCAGACAAGGTTTGCGATCAGATTTCTGACGCAATTCTTGATGCAATCCTGGCAAAAGAGGCGGAGCTTGAAGAGCGTGGATACGTTTCTCCAAATGGTGTTCCTGCTTGCTTGGATAACGTTCGTTGTGCATGCGAGACCTTTGCTACTACAGGAACTATTGTGGTAGCTGGAGAGATCCGCACTCAATCCTACGTTGATGTCCAGGAGATTGTTCGTAATACCCTCAGAAATATTGGCTATGACCGCGCTAAGTATGGTTTTGACTGCGAGACCTGCGGTGTTTTGAGCCTTATCCATGAGCAGAGCCCCGATATTGCTCAGGGTGTTGACCAGTCTTATGACACACAAGCAGGACGTACCACTGACCCGCTTGATCTTATCGGCGCAGGCGATCAGGGCATGATGTTTGGTTTTGCCTCTGATGAGACTGATGTTCTTATGCCAATGCCAGCTTATCTGGCTCAGCGTCTGGCTCAGCGCCTCTCAGAGGTGCGTAAGTCTGGCGAGGTCGGGTACTTGCGTCCAGATGGTAAGACTCAGGTTACCGTTCGTTATGAGGACGAGAAACCCGTTGAGGTCACAGCTATTGTTGTCTCCACGCAGCATGCCCCAGAGATTGAAGACATGTCCATTATCAAGCAGGACATGATTGACCACGTTATTGCTCCTGTTATGGGTGAGGTCAACATTGCTTGGGATAACGCAGACATTTACGTCAATCCAACTGGTCGCTTTGTTGTTGGTGGACCTATGGGAGATACTGGTCTTACCGGCAGAAAGATTATTGTTGATACCTACGGCGGCATGGGCCGTCATGGTGGCGGTGCTTTCTCTGGAAAGGACTGCACCAAGGTTGACCGCTCAGCAGCATATGCAGCTCGCTGGGTTGCTAAGAACGTCGTAGCAGCTGGTCTTGCAAAGAAGTGTGAAGTTCAGCTTGCCTACGCCATTGGTGTTTCTCATCCACTGTCTATCATGGTTGATACCTTTGGCACTGGTATTGTCGACGATGCTGTAATTGAGCAGGCTATCGAGAAGGTCTTTGATCTTCGTCCTGGTGCCATTATTAGAGATCTTAAGCTGCGCCGTCCTATCTTCTCTAAGACAGCAGCATACGGTCACTTTGGCCGTAAAGACCCAGACTTTACATGGGAAGCAACTGACCGTGTTCAAGAGCTTAAGGACGCAGTTTCTGCACTTCAGGCATAACGTTCTTACAAGGTAATCTTGTACAACCTCATAGAACCTTCTTCCAGCACCACCTCAAAACCTGGGGTGGTGTCTGTTATTTGTGTGATACCTCTGAAGGTTCCAGGCTTGTAGGTACTGGTAACAGCGTTGGAGTAATCAACAACGTTATTCAGAATAAGGACGTACTGCACGTTAAGGTCGTGTGCCGTCTGAAGCACCTCGGGGTCGCTAGCAATGCGATTAAGACGTTTGCGAAGAATTGCACTTGCGGGACGTTCTGAGGCGTCATAGCCGTTAGGGAAGCGCCAGAGCACGTGTAAGTCGTTAGTGCCATACGCCCAGAGACTGCCATCTTGAGGTAGGTTTGCAATAACAGCACCTGCAGGAACGGTAAGCTCCACGCGACGTAAAAACTCTAATTCTTCCGATGTCAAAATGTAGTGATCGCCATAGGCCTTCTCGGAAGCCTGTTTAAAGGCAGTAGCGGCAGGAATTGGCTCTTCCGATTTAAGGTTTGGCATGGGGACTACATAGTTGAGTACAACTACACACGCAATAACTGCGCCAGCAATCAGAGGTTTAGCCCAAACAGTACAAAAGACGCAGGTCTGAGCTTTGGTCTGAGCCAGAGAAGCTTTTTCTCTCCAGGAGGCAAACGTTTCCAGCGCAGCTTCGGCAAGAGTCGCCAGGCCAAGCGCTGCCAGCGGAATTGCCATAATGACGCAGCTGGCGGCAATGCGGAACGGATCGGTATACCAAAATCCCGAGAGATATCCCTTCAGAGGAACGTCAAACGTAATAATAAAAATGCAGAGTATAGACAGGTACATAAAGGCAGATACCATCCATCGAGCCTGCTTGTGCTTAAACGTCCATACAGCGCCTACAAGCACGCAGATTGAAAGTATCGGTTGTGGAGAAACAAGCTCTCCACCTGCATATGACAGTCCAATAAAGTCCATGCCAAGGGCGTGCAAAATAGCATCTTGCAGGCTCGAGTAGGCGCTCCACCAGAAATTGAGAGCCACGCCTCGAACAATCAAAACGTAGTAGAAAACAGACCAAATAACCAGCGCAAAGATAAAGAATGCATATGCGAGCGTGACAGGCTTGATTTGTTTTCCAAAGAGAATAACTCTGCGTTTTGATTCTCCAATGCGCGCAAAACTCCAAGGCAAAAGCACAACAATTGACGAGAAAATCGTGGAAGGGTGCAAGATAAAGAGGGTAATGCAGCCAAGAATAAAAATGGCAATAAGCCAGATAAGATCGTGTTTTGGAGTCTGTGAGCGAGTCATCTGCATAAAAACCCACCAAATAGAAGGCATTACACAGAAGGCCACAGTGTTAGGGAAAATTGGTCCGTAGATTAAAAGCGACCAAGGAAAAACAAAAAATGCTAGGCAAACAAAAGCGCCGCTCACAAGCGCAATGCGATGCTTAGGAAGAACTTTTGCAATAACCGAGCAGATTGAGAGTGGAAAGACAATCGCAGCACTTACAAAATTGAGCGCATTACCGGTAATAGGAACGGTTGTAGAAACAAGTTGTGTTGTCAAAGCAACAATGATGTTCCAGCCAGAAGGATAAAATCCTGAAGTACCCGGCTCCCAAGGGGTAATTGAAGCTTCTACGGTGCTGTAGAAGTCATAGTGAATGGATGAGTATTTTTGAGACTCAATCATTGCTTGTGTGACATCTAAGTGATGCACAATATCCCAACCCTGAACAAAAGAGCTGGCAGAGGGCAGGGTGGGTAAGAAAAGAAGTCCTACGGTAAGAAGGCCAACTGCAACGTATAGAAAAGGCATCCAGAAGGGAAGTTCTTCACAGATAAATGACGGCGTGTGGCAAGTTGATTGCTTGCTAGTGCGTTTTGCTTTGGGTTTAACGGGTTTCTCGTCCCTGTGGTCTTCTTTGTATTTTGGGGCAACATAAAAAACGTAGCCATTGACCAGGATTGCAATAAGCAAGGGGACAAGAATCATCACAGCCAAGGGAACAGGGATGTTTAGTGCGCTAAAGATTTCTCCCTCAATAAAGTAGAGTGCGCAGCTTACTAAAGGAGCGGTAACAAGAGCCCAAGGCTTAGGCATACCGGAGGCGTGTAGCAAAATGACGCCTGGCACATAGAGCAGGGCAACAATTACAACAGCACTTTGGAAGAACTCAAGCCACATCCTGATCCAATCAAGGTGTTAGTAAAAATTCTTATACTTCTGGGTCACACGACTAGGCGTGACAGTTATTTCAAACAGACTGGTCTATTTTACGATAGAAGCAAAAGTGGTGTTGAGATAAACAAAAAGGACTTCCGAAGAAGTCCTTGAACATTTGGTAGCCCGTACCAGATTCGAACTGGTGATCTCCGCCTTGAGAGGGCGGCGTCCTGAACCGCTAGACGAACGGGCCATGTATGACTGGGAGGACATGGCTGGGATAGAGAGAGTCGAACTCCCGTTGACGGAACCAGAATCCGCTGTCCTACCACTAGACGATATCCCAAGATGTCATCCGTGCGCATCAGCGCGAGAAATAACTATAAAGGAGACTCGTCAGAGATGCAAGCAATAATTTCAAGAAATTCTGTTTGCAGCAAAAAATATTATACAAAACGCATCTCTAAGCGCAAGGAACATCTCTAGTATTTGCGCTAAGCATGCGCTCTGCATCGATAAGTGCCTGGTCAAGAGGGGCACAACCGGTACAGCTTGCGCAAGCAGTAGGAGCGCTTGGAGCGGCGGCCAGACCACCTTTAGCTGTTTCTCTGAGAGAAACGGGGAGTGCAGCGCCTACTTCTGCCATAGCGTGAGCAACCTCATCAAACGGAATTGGGTTGCCAACACCGGCTAAAGCAAGCTGAGAAGAACTTACGGCGGCAGCTACGCCAATGGCGTTTCTATCCTGGCAAGGATACTCAACCAGTCCTCTGACAGGGTCACAGACCAGTCCCAGAAGGTTAGAGATGGCAATAGAAGCAGCGTCCAAGCACTGTTGAGGAGTGCCACCCAAGAGCTCAGTCAGTGCAGATGCGCTCATGGCAGCAGCAGATCCAACCTCTGCCTGACAGCCACCCTCAGCGCCAGAAACACTCGCGTTGGTGGTTAAGATGGCGCCAATGGCACTTGCGTTCCAAAGCGCAGAGATAACCTGCTCATCAGTGGTGCCAATCTCTTCTGCTACCGAGATAAGCGATCCCGGTACAACGCCGGACGCGCCTGCAGTAGGGGCGGCAACAATAACGCCCATGGTAGCTGAGCGCTCAAGAACGGCCATAGCGTAAGCAACAGCTCGTGTCTGCGTGGTGCCCATAAGTGCACTGGAGATTGCAGCTGGGGTATTAGCCACAGTCTTGGCCTGGCCGTTGAGCAGACCACCAATGGACTGACGAGGCGTCTTGATAGTGTCGTGAACCTCATCGCGCATGATTTCTAGAACGTGAGCCATCTCGGCGTCTACGTCTGCATCTGGTCGCAGGTCCTTCTCGCGCTGGCGCATTATCTGGCCAATGGAGGCTCCCGTCTTAGAGCATCTGGCGAGAAGATCTGCGCCGTTGTCAAACGCCCCCGAAAGCACGTCGTTTGTGACCTGAGGAGCAGCTCCTGGAATGGAAACCTGCGCGGCATATGAAACGTGAGGTGCCAGCTGGAAGAGATCCAGGACTTTCTGCTCAATGGGCTCGTCAATCTCAAAGACGGTGTGCGCAAAGCCACCGCGCTCCGAGCGGAAGGTGCGCATAGTTGCAACATTGATGTTTTGTGTGGCCAAAATAGTAGTGAGAGCTGCAAGAACACCGGGTTTATCGCGATGTGAAACAAAAATGGTGGGCATATCGCCAGACATGCGAATACGCACGCCGTTAACGCCAGAAATGCGAATGCGGCCGCCTCCAACGGACTCGCCCATAACGGAAACGTGGACGTTGTCTGCGCCAAAGAGGTGAATTTCTACGGTGTTTGGGTGCAGAGTCTCGTCGTCGCCCTTCTCAATAACGCTGTAGTTAAGATGGGCTTCTTCTGCCAGGGTAAGTGCTTCACGGACGCGCGTATCGTCTGGAGCAAGGCCTAAGATGCCTGCAATCAGAGCGTAATCGGTGCCGTGACCAAGGTGGGTATGAGAGAAGGAGTTGTAGAGCCAAAACTCAACGCGCTCCAGCTGCTTTGGTGCAAGCGAGCGTGCAACCAGAGCAATGCGCAAGGCTCCTGCTGTGTGCGAGGAAGAAGGACCCACCATAATGGGGCCGAGGACCTCAAACGCAGACATAGAAATCATAGCTACTCCAAAACTAAACAAACGGTAACGATAAAAGAGCTGCAAAACCATCTGTTTTACAGCTCTTGTGTGGTTTTACTTTTGATACCCACTTACGCTTGGAAGAATACGCGGCAACCGCGCGTTCAGCGCGTTATTTGCAAAGCTCCAGAGCGCGGTCAAGGCGAGCAAGGCAAACCTCACGACCAAGAAGCTCCATGGACTCTCCAAGAGGAGGGGAGACCATGTTGCCGCACTCAGCAACGCGAATGGACTGGAAGACAACGCGCTTCTTGAGGTCAAGCTGCTCTGGGAGCACCTCAAGGGCAGCGTCAATTGCCGCAGCCTTCCACTCGTCCTCAGAGACACCCTCAAGAGCAGTCTTTGCAGCAGCAAGAACGGTTGCACTCTGAGCAGCGTCTTTGGTAAGACCCTTCTCAACGCTCTTTTGATCAAGGGTGACGTTTGCACCTTCATATAGGAAGCGGGACTTCTCAATGACGTCTGGGCTTACGGTGGTGCGAGGACGAAGAATCTCGGAAAGTAGGTCATACCAGCCTGGACGAGTTGCGTAAATCTCACCTGCGTCAGTTGCATTGCCCTGAACAGGTTCAAGACCTGCGCCCACAAGCTCTGGAATCAGAACAGTCTTTGCAAAGGTCTGATTGTCCATATTGGCAAGATACGTTGCATTAATCCAGTTCAGACGCTCTGGATCGGACTTAGCAGGGTTCTTGGAAACGTGGTCCAGAGAGAACTGAGATGCCAAAACGTCACGAGGAACAATGGTTGTCTCGCCATCAAGTGACCAGCCGAGAAGAGCCAGGTAGTTGACAAAGGCATCTGCAAGATAGCCCTGGTCACGATACTCTTCAACAGAAGTTGCGCCATGGCGCTTGGAGAGCTTCTTACCGTCAGGGCCCAAAATCATGGAGATATGAGCAAAGGTTGGAACGGGTGCGCCCAGAGCTTCGTACACCATAATCTGGCGAGGAGTATTGGACAGGTGGTCATCGCCACGAATGATGTGGGTAATGCCCATGCCAGCGTCATCAACAACAGTGGCAAAGTTATAAGTTGGGGTGCCGTCAGAACGGAAGATGATAAAGTCATCAAGCTCGCGAGCGTTAAAGGTTACGTCACCGTGAACAGCGTCGTGGACAATAACGTCACCGCGGTCCAGAGGAACCTTGATGCGGATGGTATAAGGCTCGCCGGCATCAATGCGGCGCTGTGCCTCTGCAGGATCAATGTTTCTGCAGGTACGCTGATAGCCCTGGAAGGGGTCGTGGCGCTCCTCAGCAGCCTTTTTGTCTTCAGCAAGCTTTTCTGGCGTGCAGAAGCAAGGGTAAGCCTTGCCCTCTGCCAGCAGTTTATTTGCTGCCTCACGATACAGGTCAAGACGCTCGGTCTGGCTATAAGGACCGCAATCGCCGCCCTTATCGGGACCCTCGTCCCAATCAAGGCCAAGCCACTTCATAGCGCGCAGGATAATCTGAGTATTCTCTTCAGTTGAGCGCGTAGGATCTGTGTCATCAATACGAAGAATAAACTTGCCACCATTTGCGCGAGCAAAAGCCCAGTTATAGATAGCAGTACGCGCACCTCCGATGTGCAACTTACCTGTTGGGGATGGCGCAAAACGTACTCTAACCTGCTTCTCTGACAAAACTCCTCCTTGGCAGTTATTTTCTAGCGAGAAAATCTAGTTTATGCACTCTTTAGTATACCGCTTGAACACACATGACCGACAACGTTGCCTAGTCTTCAAACATATTGTGGTCTGCAAACTCTGCTTGAACGGTGCGGATCATAAGGTCTACGTCTTCAAGTCCCAAATGGCGTTCCTTCTCGTCTGCTGCAAGGGTATGCCTACGACGTGCCCAGTTCTCAAGTGCAGCAGGAGAAGACTCACGGGGAAGAGACCTAATTTCTGGGTCCAAACGACGGCAGATATCACGGGAGTCAATAACAATAATCTTGCCCGCTTTTCTAGCCTCAGCGTAACCGTCAATGTTGAACATGAACCAAGAATCCTCAAAGGCAGCATTGTGGGCCATAAAAGGAATCTTTTTCATAGTTGCCAGCAGGGCCTCTTGGGCTTTTTTATCGTCTCTAAATGATTTCTTGCCCTCAACATCTTTCCAGGTAATCTGGTGAATATCAGAAAGAGGAACACCTTTTTCTTTGTACATCTCTGGGATGCCAAAGTAGGCAGTGTGAGGCTCTACTGGAACGGTATTGCGACCAAGATTCCAAAACTCAAAGCCCACGTTAACAATGTAGCCCAGCTCAGGAAAACGCGACGTAGTCTCAATATCAATGCCCAGCACCGTGCCAGAAACGCTCTTCTCGACATACGCAATTTGCAAGTCGTTAAGAAGCGGACCTGCGGTTTTATAGACAGCCTTAGGGCGACGACGCTGCATCTTTGCAACGGCTGCCGCAAGATCGTCGTTAGAAAGACCGCGAGAAAGGCCAACGCCTCGATGGTTTCTGAGCCTCTCCACGCCGTAGGTATCGCACAGCGAGCGCGTTCTATCAGCAAGCTGTTGAATAACAGAAAACTCTACAGGCTCTTGGCCAAGAGGTGCTTCCTTCCAGGCATCAAGCAGCGTTTTAATGGCATCACAGTTTTTGTTGACCTCGCCGATGATGGACTGATCATCAACAAGAAGTCCAGGTATGACAAACGCATTAGCGTGCTCAATAGCTTGATTGATATCCATACACTCTCGCTTTGGTGGGTGAGAATTAGTTCAACACATAAGTATCTACCCTGAAGCACGTATTCTTTGCGTCATTTTCTAGAAAGTGGGCGCCTCACTAAAAATGCGTGCTAGGCTGTTGAGTGCAACACGATTCTATGAAAGGTTTTACGCATGTCTGATTTAAACGAGTCACTTGCTCTTTCTGAGGAGCTTCTTGCTTTTATTAAGCAGAGCCCTTCTATGTTTCATACCACGCAAACTATCAAAGATTACCTGCTAGAGAATGGTTTTACGTACCTCTCCGAGGGCTCTTCTTGGGACATTCAGCCAGGCGGCTCTTACTTTACCACGCGCAATAATTCTTCAATTGTTGCCTGGAAAGTTGGCGAGAAGTACCGCGATGCCCAAACCGCACCCACTGATGCGCCTTATCACTTCCAGCTTGCCGTTGCCCACGGCGATTCTCCAACTTACAAGGTAAAAGCTCAGCCAGAGCTAACTGGTGAGGGCAACTCGCTCCGCCTGAACACCGAGGCATATGGCGGCATGCTTGACCACACCTGGTTTGACCGTCCTTTGGGCATTGCTGGTCGTGTGCTGGTCAAAGTAGGAAACAAGGTAGAGTCCAGGCTGGTCAACATTGAAGACGATGTTGTCATGATTCCAAGCTTGGCTATTCATCTTGAGCACAAAAATGGTCTCTCGCCAGAGTTCAACCGTGCTAAAGACCTGATGCCACTCTTCAGTGCTGGAGAACTCAACCCTGGTGCTTTTAACGCCCTGGTAGCAGACGCAGCAGGTGTGTCTCAAGAGGACATTCTTTCTCGCGATTTGTTCTTAGTTGATCACACGGGCGGCCGAATTTGGGGCGCTAAGAAGGAGTTTGTTTCCGCTGGTCACCTGGATGACCTTCAGTGCGCCTTTGTAGCACTTAAGGCTTTCCTTGCGTCTTCAAATGAGCAGGACATTTCTGTGTATACCTGCTTTGATAATGAAGAAGTTGGTTCAAATACCAAGCAGGGCGCAAAGTCCACATTTCTTAAAGACACGCTGCAGCGCGTAAACGCTACGCTTGGCTTTACGCAGGAAGATTACTACCGCGCACTCTCGGCATCTTTGCTGGTAAGCTGCGACAACGCTCATGCGGTGCACCCCAATTATCCCGAGAAGCACGATGCGGCCAACAAGCCTTATCTCAATGGCGGCATGGTTATCAAGGAAGCAGCACGTCAGTCATACTGCACAGATGCGTTCAGCCGTGCCATTGTCGAGGCTATTTGGAAGCAGCAAAACGTTCCTTACCAGGTCTTTGCTAACAGAAGCGACATGCCAGGCGGATCTACTCTAGGTAACCTCTCCAACATTCAGGCAAGCATGCACGCCGTTGACGTTGGTCTTCCACAGCTTGCTATGCACTCTGTTTACGAGACCGCAGGCACCAAAGACACACTTCTGGGCTACCAGGCTCTCAAGGCGTTCTACGACACCTGTGTCTGCATCACTGATGCCGATTCGTTTGAGCTGAGGTAGTACCTGGCGAGAAACTCTGTGTACTAGCTATACTTAGACACATCGCATATAACACTTCACCTAAAGGAGTTCCATGTCAGAAAAACAGCTTACTGCTCATGATATGGAGCTCCTAACTTGTGCAGGTATTTACGTTGAACCTCAGACACTGAATGGTCCTGCGCTGGTATTTCCCATCTCAGATGGCGAGGGTGGAGAAATACGTGTGCTGTGGCAGGGCGGTGCCTATGAGAGTGCAACTTACACGGATTCTAGAAAGAATCAGCTGGTATTTCCTTATCTTGAGTTGTATGACTTGTTGTTTGAAGCTGCCTGTCCCGTACACTCAGTTTTGATGTTGGGTGCTGGCGGCTGCTCGTATCCTCGTTATTTAGTAGCTCATCATCCAGAAGTTTCTTGTGATGCGCTTGAGCTTGATCCCAAAATTGCAGCTCTAGCTCATAGGTACTTCTTTGTAGATGAGGCTATTAGAGAAAGTAATGGCAGACTTCAGCTACAGGTAGCTGATGGCGTTGAGTATATAAAGAGCTTAGCTGCCTCTAATAACAAGCGCTATGACGCTATCTTAAACGACTGCTTTAGTGGAGAAGTTCCACCTGCAGCTATGATGACCAGTGAGTGGATGAGCCAGGTGTCACACTGCCTTACTCCCGGTGGAAGATATCTCACCAATGTGGTTTCTGCACAGGTGGGAGAGGGTGCACATCAGCTTGAAGAGCTCATGGATGCTGCTCGCACTGCGTTTGAGCAGGTAAAAATTGTACCTTTGGATCCAGAAGCAGACCCGACAGAGCCAGATAATCTTATGCTCGTTTGCCAGCGCGCTTAAGTGCGGTAAGCGCCAGAGCAAGACAACTGCTCATCAGGGCAATTCCAATACCAAAGAGCACCAAGAAACCGTGGGCTAAGCCGTCTACAATCAGACTCCAAATGATGAGCGCACAAGCAGAGACAAAGCAGCTTACACCTGCAATTCTTGAGTAGATAAGAGTGGAATCTTTTTTGCCAAAGACAGCGCGTACCAAAAGTGGTGAGCCGACTGTTGTGAGGGCATAGGCAATTCCAAAAAGGAAGGTTCCTGCAAGCAAAAGTGGAAGCACCGGAAGCTTAATTCCCAGCATAAGTAAGCCAACAATACCCGAGATAATTCCTACAAAGCAGGCAAGCTTTACAGAGATATCGCTCAAGGCGCCCAACAGCACCTTTCCAATTGCTTGACCAAGCATAGTTGTTCCAGCAAGAAGGCCTGTAGCAGCGGCAATGGCAGGAGCGGTTTCTGCAAATGTTGCAGCATAGCTAGGGAAGTACTGAGAGATTTGCTGGTTAAAGGTAATGAGTGCATAAAATGCAGCAACTATATAAAACTCTGGATATTTCATTGCATCATCAGCAGAGATACCAGTTGAAGCAGCCTCTGCGACTTCAACGTTTTTCTCGTCAGTAGAGGAAAAGGTAAGAGGCGTAAGGCCAAGATCTTGGGGTTTCTCGCGCACTACAAAAAGGGTAAAGGGAAGTGTTCCTACAAGCATAACCAGGGCAAAAATTAGATAACAGGCTCGCCAGCCTTCAGGGCCAGACGAGATAATGGCGGATCCGATGGGGTTAAAGACAGTGCCGCCGATACCGGTAAATGCAAAGCAGAGGCCCATAAAGGTGCCAACGCGCTGGTCAAACCAATCGTTGATAAGTGCGGGGACACATAAGAACATAAGCGCAGGAACGCCAATGCCCAGTCCCACCGCGCAGAGATAGAAATGCCAAATCTCTTGAGAGGCTGACATAGCTCCATATGAGATTGCGCAGATGATAACGCTTGCAGAGAGTACCAGGCGCGTATCGTGCGTTTTATAGAACTTGCCTATGAACGGCAAAGCTACCGTCATGGCAATGCAGAGTACCGAGAAGACCGCAGAGAAGGCAACGCGGGGTACGCCAAAGTATTGTGAAACTGGTGTGATGAAGATGCCGAAGCACGTCAGAATAATGGAGCACGGCAAAAACATGATGACAATACAAGTTGCAACAATGGCGTATGCATACTTAGTGCCTAGTAAACGTTGTAGCACTGAGGCTCCTCTCTTTTGGCCAGAAATAGTGTAGGCGATGTGCCTTAAAAAGGACACATCGCCTACCGAGTCGCACAAAATTTTTGAAAGGTAACTCAGGGTTTTACGTGCGTAAGATCTTAGCTGTCGGAGCCTCTGCGGTTCTCGCCCTCAAGAGCACGGATTGGGCCGATGTCCTGAGTGGTCTCAAGAGCGCCCAGGTAGTTACCCTCTTCATCGCGGACAGCAAAGTAACGGACGTAGAGGAACTTGTCTTTAACCTCAAACCAGAACTCGGAGGAATCACGCTTGCCACTCTTGAACTCGGTGAGGATGCGACGAACGGCCTCTTGGCTCTTTGGTGGGTGGCAGTCGTAGACGTCGCGGCCAAGGCAGCTCTTAGGACGAGGGAAGGCACGGGTGTCGCCGTGGCTGAAGTAACGAGTCTTGTCATCTGCATCAACAAAGGTAATGTCGAGCGGAATAGTTGCAAAGACAGCCTCAAGCTGAGGAATAGTGAACTCGCCAGTAGAGAGCTTAACCTTGCCGTCAGCAGAAAGTACTTCCTCTTCTGCCTCAGCGCCCTTCTCGTCCAGAGCGGCAGCAGCTTCCATCTCTTTGAGCTTGTCGTTTGCAAGCTCAAGAGGATCTGCGTGCCATGATGGAGGATTGACGCCAAATGCGTGACCAAACTCGTTCTCTTCAGCGGCAATCTGGGTCCACTGGGTGGCGGTTAGGTGCTCAAGAGAAAGCGGAATAAGAACGTTCTCTTCCTTGGAAGCCATAGACTCAGCGCCCTCAATAGCCTCATCCAGATAGTCAGCAACGCCTGCCATAAGGCCTGCATCGTACTGACCAAATGCGGTCTCAAGCAATGCTTCTGCACCGTTGACAGCGTTTCTTACCTCATCGTCCTTGCCCCACATAACCTTTGAAGGACCGGTGATATCGTGACGCTCCAGGTGAGGGAAGAGCAGCTCTTCCTTGCGCTTATAGTGAACAAAGACCTCATCAAAGGCGTCCATATCAGCCTTTAGAATTGCTGCAACGCCAGCGCATTCTTCGTTGCTGGAAGACTCGTTAAGGGCGCGAGCGCGCTTAACATCTGGAGCAACGCGGTCGTGGATAAAGGCAAGAATACGGTCGTTCTCCTGGCGCATGGTCCAAACAGGGTGACCAGGAGTCTCTTCAACAGCTCCTGTTGGTGCGCAAGCAACCTTTCCTTCAAAGAGAGCGGCGTGAACGTCGCAGAGCTTCAGGACCTTCTCCATAGGAACGCCACCAGCAATAAGCTCCTGCTCAGCGGTGGAGATCTCAGATCCAGAGACATCTTTGAAGTTACGAGCAAAATCCTCGCGAACAGCCTCGATGTCCTCACCGTCGTTGAGGCGCTCAAGGTACTGGGCGATAAGAGCTTTGCGCTCCTCAGGGGTCTGTGCGATAGGTGCGTCTGCTGTCTCTGCTGTTGGCTCTGCGGGTTTCTCGCCAGCTGGAGCCTCTGCCGCTGGCTCCTCATCGCCAAGAATGGTAAAGCCGTGGGAGCGGAAGATTGCTTTGAGCTCCTCAAGGTCTACGCCTTTGTGGTCGCAGCCTTTAGGGATGGTCATAAAACGACCCATAGTCTGAAGACGGCCTGGCTCGGTGATCTCGGCAAAGCCGTTTTCTGCCATGAGGCCTTTAATGACGGGATACTTAGTGCAAATCTCATAAACGGATTTGCTTAAATCAAGAACCTGTGCCATACGGGCTCCTCTCGGATAGGTTTTAGAAAGTCTACTATGGCTTACTTTATACCCAAAGTGTGGCAGGACTCTCACATTGCTTTTGTTGTGGTTACAACAAAACAGAAATTATTCTTTAGTTTTAAAAGAGATCAGAATGAGAGCTGGTTCTAAAAGTTTTCAAGCATCTAAGACCTCCGACATTGCGTCGGAGAATGAGGCATAGTGCTTGTAATTTTCTGGATGCTCTTTCATGTTTGAGTATTCATTAAGAGCCTCTATAGTTTGAGCATTAGGAATTTCTCGTTTAATTTCAAAAGGAATTCCCTGCTCACGAACAGTTTGACGAAGAAAAATAGTAATAGCAGTAGTAAGATCCATGCCTAAATCTTTGAGAAGCTCCTGAGCATTCTTTTTGAGCGTTGGATCCAAATTTATATTTGTGCTTACTTTTGCCATGATTACCCGCCTTTCTTGTAGTTTTATTAAACAAGATGAAGACTGATAAGTCAATAAATATGTGCGTATTATGGGTATAACACGCACATATTAAGCATATGATAAAAGACGGATAACTCTACTCTGCGCTCTTTAAGGTGAAAGACAGCAGAACTGGGTTGTGATCAGAGTAGGCAAATTGCGTGTCAATGTTTCTAGCGGTTGCAACAACGTTGTCCGAGACAATCCAACCATCAACCGTGGTGGTGTACGTTTTGTCCTTCTCGTATGGAATGTCATCTCCACGGCAGGTAGGAACGTTGGTAAGGTTGTCTGGAGCTACAACACTAAAGCCTTCTGGCAAATCAGAGTCTTTGAGTTCTGCTACCCAGTCAGGTACCTGCTGAACAGATGGATAGAGGGTGAGTGAGCCCAAAATGGCATGGTTCCAGTCGCCGCCCGCAATAACGTAATTACCCTTAGCGCGTTCCTCAGACATAACTTTGGTTAAAAGTGCAAGCTGCTGCGCACGACTGGTACCACCTTTGTCGTAGGCTGACATGTGACTGTTAATAAGTACCAGCTCATGACCATCGCTGGTAGGGTAGCGTGTAATCATAAAGCAGCGGTCTAAGTCAAAGAATTTTGTTGGGAATGACTCATCAATGGGGTAGGTACGACGAGTTGCGCTTGAAGCAAGTACGTTTGAAAGCGTCAGAATTCCCGAGTTAGAGGTTCCGTGGAACTCTGTGAGTGGATAGGCGAGAAACGCAGTGTGGAAGTTCTGCGCAAAATATGATGCGTAGGATCCAAAGCGGCTCTCTGCTTCAGAAACTTGATTCACATGCCAACTTCTGTCAGATGAAGTATCAATCTCTTGGAAAAGAATAAAGTCAGGGGCTGTACCGCCATTCAGAGAAGAAACGGTGTTCAGGGCACCGTTTGTGGTGTAAAGCACGGAGTTTCTACTGACAGCGCGTCCGTGAGTTCCCACGGTGCGTGTGCCATCCTGCATGATGCCTTCATCCATAAAGAAGGTGTAATCAGGGGTGTAAGCACCAAAGCCAATGTTGTAGGTCGAAGCTGTGTAGGTTTGGCCTACCTGTACTGTTGTAGCCTCAGGAGAAGCACCTTGATTAGATACGGGAGTATTGTCAGGAATGCGATAGTAAGTAAACTGCAGGTAGAGAACGTATCCACCAAGAATCAGTAAAGCTAGAACAAAAAGCCCGCCTACAAATTTGAAAAGTGGTGCAAGAACCCTTTTTAGAAGGCCAGTAATAAGCTTAAAGCCAAGAGACAAAACTCTTTTCATGCGAACCTCGTATCAGTCAAGTGTCGTATGATTTAAATGATAACTATTATGGATTGAAAGTATGTTGAGGAGTTTGTATGTCGCTATCAAGAAATACAACACTAGAGCTTTTCAAACCCTCTGGTATCAGGCGTTTCTCGGCACTTGCTGCTACAACACCAGGATGTATTTCTTTAACTATTGGAGAGCCGGGAGAAGATACTCCAACCCCTATTTGCAACTTAGTAGACAGAGAACTTGCAGCTGGAAACACTCACTATCCACCTAACATCGGTACTCCTGAGCTTAGAAGCGCTATTGCCGATTGGGAGTCTGCTCGTGGTATGAAGGTCGGTCCAGACGGTATTGTAGTTACCGTGGGAGCTGCGGAAGCCATTTCTGCAACTATGCTAACCCTTATGAATCCAGGTGACGAGGTTATTATTCCTGAACCAGCGTATCTGGTATACAGAACGCTCTGCCAGCTTAATCGTGGTGTAGTTGTGCCGCTTGATACCAGCGCCAATCATTTCCAGATTGATCCAGAGCAGCTCAAGTCAAAAATTTCAGACAAGACAAAGCTTATTGTTTTGACTTCTCCCAACAATCCTACAGGATGTGTTTATACAAAAGAGTCGCTTGATGCGGTAGCTAATCTTGCTCGTGAACACGGCTTTTATGTGATGTGTGATGACGTTTATAGAGAGCTTGCCTATGTTGAGGATGTTCCACGTTTTGTTGAGCTCTACCCAGATTTGGCTGATCGCTGCATTGTGACAAATAGTTTCTCCAAACCATGGGCAATGACGGGCTGGAGGCTTGGCTGGGTTGCCACTTCTAATGAGCTTGCGGCAGATATCGGAAAAGTCCATGCTCAGCTTGTGGCTTCCGTCCCCTCATTTCTTCAGCCTGCAGCTGTCTATGCGCTTTCTTATGACGTTACGCCTATGCGTACAAATTATAAAAATCGCAGGCAGATTGTTCTTTCTGCGCTTGCAGAGATGAATCTTCCTGTTGAAGAACCAGAAGGCGCTTTCTACGCGTTTCCATCAATCAAGGAATTTGCTCTTGATTCCGAGGCATTCTGTGAGCGAGCAATCAAAGAGTTTGGTGTAGCACTGGTACCTGGCGTTTTCTTCGGCGCCGAGGGGTACGTGCGTATCAGTTATGCCGCTTCTGACAAGAATCTGACAGAAGGCCTTTCTCGCCTTAAGACTTTTGTTAATACTTTGCGAGAAGAACAAAACTAGCCCAAATGCAGAGCTTTCTGTGGTAGGGTTTTACTGTCAATAGAGGAGCGAGCACGATGGGTTCTGGGTTAGTCGGCAGGCAGTGACCCCAGAAGGAGGCGAGGTTCGCCGAACTTGGCAATCAGGCGTGGTTGTCAGGTGGGCTTGTATGAAATACATGCAAGACTGTCCGAGATTTCGGGGGTGCTACTTTGACGGTGTATTGCGCCCCCAATTTGAGGGGGAGCTTTGAGTAAGAAACCGTTTGTTTCTGTAGATGCCCTAGAGGCAATCACTACGACGTATCCAACGCCATTTCACCTGTATAACAAGGCAGAGATTGTTCGCCGCGCAAAGCTGTTACAAGAGGCTTTTAGCTGGAACGCTGGCTTTAAAGAGTACTTTGCGGTGAAGGCTACGCCAAATCCTTACATTGTGAGATTGCTGGCAGAGCTTGGTTGTGGCTGTGACTGTGCAAATGCCACAGAGCTCACCCTTGCAAAAGCCTGTGGAGTTACCGGCCAAAACATTATGCTCTCGTCAAATGACACTACGGTGCTTGACTTTGCTCGCGCTCATGAGCTGGGAGCCATTATTAACTTAGACGCTGGCGGCGACATGCTTACAACGCTTGAAGAAGCAGTGGGAAGCAACATGCCTCAGGTCATGTGCGCACGCCTTAATCCTGGTGGCGTGTTTGAATCGCAAAACGGCATTATTGGAAATCCCGATGATGCTAAGTTTGGCATGACAGAAGAGCAGCTTTTCCAGACGTTTGCGTATCTTAAGACCAAAGGCGTGACTGAGTTTGGCCTTCATGCATTCTTGGCTAGTAACGCTCAAGAGGAAGATTACTATCCAAACCTCGCGCGCGTCCTCTTTAAGCTGGCTGTTAAGTTGCACAAAGAACTTGATATTCATATTGGATTTATTGATCTTTCTGGTGGCATTGGTGTGGCGTATGAGTCAGACCAGGTTGAGCCTGACGTCTTGGCCATTGGTCAGGGTGTAAAGCGCGTCTTTGAAGAGGTTCTAGTTCCCGAAGGTATGGGAGACGTTGCCATTTACACCGAGCTTGGACGTTGGCTTTTGGGCCCCGCCGGTGCGCTTGTTACTCGCGTTTTGCACCAAAAAGAGACGTACCGCCACTACCTAGGTGTAGACGCGTGTGCGGCAAACCTTATGCGTCCCGCAATCTACGATGCCTATCATCACATCACTGTTATGGGCAAAGAGGATGCCCCTGCAACACATACGTACAACGTTGTGGGCGGACTTTGCGAGAATAACGATCAGTTTGCAAAGAACCGCCAGCTCCCAGAGGCTGCTGTGGATGACCTCTTGTTTATTCACGATACGGGCGCTCATGGTTTCTCGATGGGCTATAACTACAATGGCCGTCTGCGCTCCGCTGAGCTGCTGCTTCTAGAAGATGGATCCGTGCAGCTTATTCGCCGCGCTGAGACAGAGGCTGATTACTTTGCAACGCTTGCATTTGACGGCTCAGACTTTTCAGATCTTGCACAACAAACAACTATAAACACCACACGTTAGAGGGCGAGAAAAACTATGGACATGAAGAATTTGACTGGTGCAATCACCGCTTTAGTAACCCCATTTGATGCTCAGGGAAATGTTGACTTCGAAGCACTTGAGCGCTTTGTAGACTTCCAGATTGAGCAGGGAATTGACGGTATCCTTGCTCTTGGTACTACTGGCGAGTCCTCAACTATGACAGATGAGGAGGACATCGAGGTAGTTAAGGCAATCCTTGCCAGAGCTCAGGGCAAAGTTCCTGTTATTGGCGGTGCTGGCTCCAACTCTTCTGCTGAGTCTTTGCGCAAAGCAGAGGCTCTAGAGAAGGCAGGTGTTGATGGTCTGCTTTTGATTACTCCTTACTACAACAAGAGTAACGAAGAAGGCATCTACCAGCACTTCTCGTATGTACTCGACCGCGTTGATGTTCCTTGTATTTTGTATAACATTCCTGGTAGAACGGGCTGCTCAATTTCTGAGCGCAATGTTCAGAGACTTGCTGCACATCCAAATGCTTGGGGTATCAAAGAGGCTTCTGGCGATATTGCATACGCAACAAAGGTTGCTCGTTATCTGAGCGACGACTTTACTATGTGGTCAGGAAATGACGACATGATTGTGCCTTTGCTTTCTCTGGGCGCATCTGGTGTTATTTCTGTTTGGTCTAACCTTGATCCAAAGATGGTTCATGATCTGGTAGCTGCATGGCATCGCGGAGAGGTTTCTCTTGCTCGTGAGCTCCAGCTTCAGTATCTTGACCTGGTTCACGCTCTCTTCTGTGAAGTTAATCCAATTCCTGTCAAGGCCGCATTGGCCCGCATGGGACTTATGGAAGAAAATTATCGTCTGCCTCTGTGGAAGATGACTGATGAGCACGCAGAGGTGCTTGAAAACGCTATGAGAAAGGCTGGTCTTCTTGATGCCTAGTGCAGTAGTAATTGGTACCGGCAAGATGGGAAAGCTCATCGAGCAAACCCTGATTGCTCACGGTTTTGAGGTGCTTGGCGCGTTTGGTCACGAGAATATCAATCAGTTGAATACCATTGAGCAGACGCCTGATGTGGTTGTGGATTTCTCTGGCGTTGCTGCCTTTGATGCTGTTGTCGGCTTTGTACGTGAGCGCGGGTGCGCACTTGTTTCTGGCACCACGGGTTTCTCGCCAGAGCAGGTTTTAGAGCTGAAGCAGCTGGGGGAGAGCGTGCCGGTGATTCACGCGGCAAACTATTCGGTGGGTGTTGCCGTGTTGAGGCGTGCGGTGGCTATGGCTGCTGAGGCGCTTAACGGCTGGGACACCGAGATTGTGGAGACGCATCATAACCAGAAGGTTGACGCTCCGTCCGGCACAGCAAAGCTGCTGCTCGCTGCTATTGATCCTGAGGGAACTCGCCCCGTTGTTTCCGGCCGCGAGGGTTTCTGTGGAGCGCGCACTAAGGACGAGATTGGCGTGTTTGCCCTCAGAGGCGGTACAGTGGCCGGCACTCATGAGGTTCATTTCTTTGGACAGGATGAAGAAGTCTGCCTGACACATCGTGCGACGTCTCGTCAGATTTTTGTCAACGGTGCTGTTGCGTGTGCACAGAAATTACTTACAAAAACTCCAGGCTTTTATACCTTCGAAGAGTTGATTTTTGGATAAATGCACGCGCTGGCCTTTATAGGTCGGCGCCTGTTTGGCTAAGAAAGGACGCGCATGGACGCCCAGGAAATTATTAACTACATTGCTACTTCAGAGAAGAAGACCCCCGTTAAGCTATACGTTAAAGAACGCGAGGGTGCTTCTGTATCTTATGGTTCTTCTCGCGTATATGGCGAGGGCAGTTCAAAGGTTGTTTTTGGTGACTGGTCTGAGCTTAAAAGTGTTGTTGAGCAGAACGCAGACGCCTTTGAGTATTTTGATATCGAGAATGACCGTC
>CAKARX010000010.1:0-23121 GCA_916720745.1 uncultured Atopobium sp. | reverse complement strand
GGCGTGGTTGGAGGAACAACAGGAGCAGTGTTGGTCACTGTGAAACCGTCGTCCTGATTACCTGTGATCTGGGTTGTGTAGCCAGAAATAGGAGTCTCGGAGATGGTGTATGCGTACTCGTGACCATCAGTCTTGTCGTAGAACTCAAGGTTGCTGAAGGTGTGCTTCCAGTCGTCAGCCTTGGTGATGGTTACCCTATCAACCTCGACACCATCACGATACAGAACAATCTCAGCGGAATCGCCTTCCTGGTTCTCCCAAACCTTGGTGACCGGAATATCGCGAGTCTTCATGTTGGTGTTGGTTACCACATAGTTGGCAGCGTCGCCAGTAATCTGGGTGGTGTAGCCGTCAACTGCATCCTCAGTAATGGTGTAGTTGATCAGCGCACCATTGTTGTACTGGTTAAGGTTGCTGAATGTGTGCTGCCAGTTGTCTGCAGCGGTCAGAGTTGCGCTCTGAACCTCAACACCGTCAGCGAGCAGGTGAATAGTTACGCTATCAGCAGGTGCACCAATCCACTTCTTTGTTACTGGAACAGAAACCTTACCTTCAATGGTGTTGGTAACTGTAAGCTCAGTAGCTGAAGAGCCGGAATAGGAAGATGTGTAGTGAGCAATTGGGTCTTCCTTGACGGTGTACTCAATCTCGTGACCAGCAGTGTAACGTGGCAGGCCGTTGAAGATGTGAGACCAGTTGTTAGCTGCGTTCAGATCAAACTCGCCCACCTGGGTGCCGTCTGCATAAAGCCTGACGTGAACACTAGTAGGACGCAGACCCTGAGCATTATTGTCGTCAACCCAGACCTTCTTAACTGGGATGCTCAAAGCCTCAGGAGCGTGCTGGTTTGTAATCTCAAAGCCATTGATGCTTGTGGTGTAATCAGGTACAGCATCCTCAGAAACAGTGTAGGTAATCTCTGTGTTGCCATTGAACTTAGGCAGGTCAGAGAAGGTGTACTCCCAGTTATCTGCAGCGGTAACAGTCTTGTGCTGAACCTCAACACCATCTGCAAGAAGCCTGACAACAATGGAAGCTGGGCGCTTACCGTCATTATTGTTGGAGTCGTCCCAGAGCTTCTTGCCAGAGACGGAGACCTTCTCCTGCTGCAGCTGGTTGGTAACACTCAGTGCAACGGAATCGTTTGGTGAATTCTCGTCTGCCTGACCAGAAGTAGCAGTTACCTTGTACTTCTTACCGTTGTAAGTGACCATACCATTAGCGTCTGTGCCTACCTCTTCAAGAGTGTAGACGATAGGAGTCTTTGTAGTGGAGCCGTCATTGTGAGTCTCAACGGTGTACTTACGCAGGTGCGTAAACGAAGCAGTCCAGTTGTTGGCTGCGGTAAGATCAAGCGTCTGACCTGTATCAACACCGTTTGCAAAAAGCTTTACAGTAATGGAGGTAGCATCTGGCTGAGCAATTGCGTTGCCGTCAGCGTCAAGCCACTTCTTCTCTACCTTGACATCCATGATGTCAACAAGCTGGTTTGCGACCTTCTCGGTACGGCGCATAGCTGCTTCATTGTTGTAGATAACGCTCATGTCGTTGTATGCAAGAGCCTCGGAGAGGTTTGGATCATACAGTGGTGCCTTCATGGTCAAAACCGCAGACAGAACGGTGTATGGAGGCAGAATAGTGCCATCCTTACCAACAATCTTGATTGCCGTTACCTTGGTGTAGTCAGCTGGAGTCTTAGTCCATTCTGGGCTGTTAATCTCGTTGATATCGTTCTGAGCTGGGTGCTCATCGGTACGATAGTAAATATCGTACTGGGAGCTGACATCAGTTGAACCAATCTTCAGATCAATAGGACCCTGAAGGGTATTGCTGAATGCAGAGTTCCTACCATCACCAACGTATGGCAAAACGTCATACATAAGAATCTTGTTCATTGGCGTGTTATAGTAGTTACGAATGCTCAGACGATACTGGAACAATCCGCTGGTATCAGTGACGCCGCCAAAGTCAGTCATGATAGTAGCCGAGGTAAATGCCCTACCGTAGAATGCACCGCCGCCAGCAATGTTTGGCTCGAGACTGCGAATATGCTTATCGGACTGGATACTCTCAACGTTGTTACCAAGAACCTTTGCGGTTGCCTTCAGAATAGTCTCGTCAGTGACACCATTCATGTTGATGTCTAAATCGTCTTTTACAAAGTTACTGGCATTGTACATACCAGAGAAATCATCTGGTGTTCCGTGAGTCCAGTTTGTTGCATAGAAGTAGACGTCATTATTGTTGTTCAGAACGTCATTCTCAGCCTTAGAAGGAATGATGTCGTCGTTGATTACCAGGTTCCTAATCTCATAACCCATGCTTCCATACTGATACACGTATCCAGATGGAAGGGTAATCTTGATTGCATTGCGTCCAGTCTCGTTGTAGTTCCTGATGTACTCAACCTTCTCAGGCTGCAGTGAGTCAGCAATTGGTGAAACCGAGGTGTTCTCATCATAAGAAACGCCCGCAGGGAGAAGATCAACGAAGGTTGGATTCTTCAGATAACGAGCAGGTGAAAGCTCTGTCAGCGCAAAGCCCACGCGAGCACTAAAGCGCTCGTTTGGCATACCAACGCGCTGGTACCAAGAGGACTTGGACAGCCAGACCTTCTCGCTAAATGGAGTAAAGCGAGTATCCCAATTTGCAGAGAAGTTCATTGGGGTCTTGGTACCGTCGGTATTAACTTTGTTGGCGTTGACCTTGATGATGTTGGTAATAGGTCTATCGCTGTAAACCTCGCCAAATGGATTCATGAACATCATCTGGATGTTGAAATCAATGTTGCTGGTTGGCTGCAGGGTTACGTTCTTGAAGTAAATACCAATCTTCCTGTACTGAGGAGACACAGCGGAAGCATTGGATGGATCAAGCGTGCCCTGGTTGATCTGGTCCAGATAGGACTGCAGCTGCTGCTGGCTTGCCGAGTTCATGTCAGCACGGTAAAGCCAGTTTGCACCGTTATTCCTGGTAGGAATGATGTCATAGCTGCCGTCAGCCTTGTAGCCGCGGACCTCAATCTGGTCTATGTTAAGTCCAACTCGCTGGCCAACTGCAACAAGGTTGCCGGTCAGCGCGGTCATGAAGAGGCGGTTGTCAGTGTTGGCAACATCCTCGATGAACTCGATGTCGGTGAGTGGGGTGTCCAGCTTGTTGACCAGCTTGATGGTGTAATCAAGCTTCCTAACAGCAAGGCCGTTTTTGTCAAACTGAATGGTCACAGGACCGCGCTTGCTGAGCATACCGTTGCCGCTGAAATCATTACCAGCAAGGCGGAATTGCTTAGAGTCGTCATCAAAGTTGTGCTCGTTGCCAGGAACCTGACCCACGGTTTCTTCTGCTGCACTTGGGTTGTAAGGAATGCCCTGAACTGTTGCAGAGTTGTTGAAGATCACGCGATTAGTGCCGTTGAGGTAGCGAGCGCCCGGGAAGGAAAGCTTGAGCTGGGAATACGCAGGAAGGTTATCTCTAATGTAGTCGTTGAGAATGGTGGTTCCTGCAGGAATATCAAATTTGAGGGTTACGGTACGTCCATCTGGGCTGAGCGTCCAGTTAGGGTTCTTAGCTGGGTCAAAGTGAGCGGTAACGGTCTGACCTGCTGCATTTACGTACGTAGGAAGGGTATCGGTGATGATGATGGAGCGATAAGCGCGATAGTACTGGTAAAGCCTAAAGTTGAAGATGACGTCTGCGGTTTTATCGTTGGAAAGAGCGGACGAATCACCTGGGGCGTTAATACCACCGTACAGGAGCTGATCGTTGGTTTCTTCACCTGCAACCTGCTTCATGAGCCAAGGCTTGTCGTAGGTAATGGAGTATGTCTGATCAGGCATGTTAGCAAGCTCGGTGCCGTCTGCATTGTACACACGAACAACTGGCTTGAGCTGGAAATCTGCTGGGGTAACCATATCTCTGAAGCTCATAACGTAAGGGAGCTCCAACTTAACGGTGGTATCGATAGTGTTGAGGTACAGGCGCTTAATGGTCTTGCCATCAGGGGTAACGATGGTCTCCTCGCGCTTGATAATAGGCTGTGTAGCTGCCGCTGGAGTAGCAAAGTTATCAAGGTAGGTATCAGGAGTAATGTTGTTGGTATTGTTGATATCCGTAGAGGACTGCTTGGTGTTTACCTCAATCTCCAGGTAAAGACCGTCGATTGGCTTATGAAGGCCAGTTGCGTCAATCTCGATACCTGTAGAGATGTTTGCATTGCCCTTAACGGTTGTGGGTGAAGTGGGTTTAAGGTTAACAGTAAGCTCTCCATCAGCGCCAAAATCAATGTTTTGCGTTAACGGATATGTCACTGCCTTTGCAACAGTGCTTGTACCCAAAATAATGATACCGGTGAGCATCATTATTGCTGCAAACATAGTTGCAAACGACTTCTTAAAGCTGCTCATATCAACCCCATCTTTCCTATCGAACGTACCCCTGGAGATATATAAAGCTCCACTAAACATACTAATGGTTTTTGACAAAATATTTAAAGAAATATTGTGTTCAAATAAAGTTTTTTATCTCAATCTTGGACAAAGACTTTGAAAACTGACTAAATTGCGCACAATTAATGCTACAAAGTGCGTAGATTTAACTTCATTACTCCTGGCGAGAAAAAACGTGCACACCAAGCCATTCTTTTTTCCATTTCTTTTATGCTCCTTCAAAAAAATTGGCTGGCGTATACGCGTCAGCCAAGAATAATTCTTCGGTCAGTACTTTCTGCAAAAAAATGATACTAAAATGAGTACATATCAACAATAAACAAACATCCCTATGAATAAATAATCAAATTAACTCCATAGTTTTCTTAACTTTTGGGGCTGGAAGCGGTCTTCACTTTTGGGGTCGAGAGCGGTCTTCACTTTGAGTTTAGGGACATCTGAGCTTTGATTTCAGAGATGGTCTTCAGCAAGCTGCCAAAACTGTTGTGTTTCTCGCCAAAGTGTTGTGGATACAACAAATGACCGTAACAAACAAACGTAAAATAAAGTTACTGCTATGCAATCTGCTGATAAAATTAAACAAACTGCTGTTAGACACTATAGGAGAGTCGTGCCAGAACGAGCCTACATTTCCAGATCAACTCACCTGATGGGCGCGACTATCACCATTTCTTTATTGCCACCCTCCAATGATTCGCAGGAAGAGTACACTGCAGAACAGCTACTTGACGATGTCTTTGAACTCCTTAACATCTATAACCAGCGGTTTAGCGCAAATGACGTAAATTCCGAGCTCATGCAGGTCAATTATGCAGCAGGCAAACATCCTGTCCCCGTTGACCCCGAGCTGTTTGAGCTCATTCAGATTGGCAAAGAACAAAGCCTTCTACCTGCAAGTCATTTAAACATTGCACTTGGCCCCTTGGTACAAATCTGGCGAATCGGCTTTTCTGACGCTCGCATTCCAAATAACACCGAGGTCGCGCACGCGCTGTCGCTTACTGATCCACAACTCATTGAATTGGATCCTCTGAGCTGCACCGTGTTTCTCGCCAAAGAGGGCATGAAGCTGGATTTGGGGTGCTTGGCCAAAGGCTATATCGCCGACAAAATTGCAGAATATCTGAAAACTCGGCACGTTACCTCCGCACTTATCAACCTTGGCGGTAATATTAAGACAATTGGAACCAATGTGCTTGCGGGTAAGCCGTGGCGAATTGGTATTCAAGATCCGCGACAACCGCGAGGCACCAACCTTGCTGTGCTGCCTATTTGCAACCAGTCCGTGGTGACCTCCGGTACCTACGAAAGGAAACTGCAGGTAAACGAGCACACCTATCACCACATTCTTGACCGCAAGACAGGCTATCCAGTTGACACGCAACTTGCGAGCATCACGATTATCTCGGACAACTCGCTTGATGGAGAAATTTGGACTACGCGCCTTTATGGCGAGAAACCCAAACAACTCCTTGCCATTATGGAACAAGAAAAAGACATCGAGGCGCTCATAGTAACCACTGATAATCGCGTATATTATTCGTCGGGAATCTCGCCTGAGTTCCTTGCGTAATTTAGAAAGGAAGTTTGATGCTTAACTTTGTTGGCCTCATTGGCACCAATTCAAAAGAGTCAAATAACCGAAGACTCCTGCAGTTTATGCAGAAGCATTTTGCCGACAAGGCCACTATTGAACTGGTGGAAATCGACAACATTCCCCTGTTCAACAAGCCTGCAAAGATGAAGGTCCCCGAGGTTGTCTCAGAGCTTGCAAAGAAAATTGAGGCCGCAGACGGCGTCATCA
This sequence comes from uncultured Atopobium sp., assembly GCA_916720745.1. Classification (GTDB taxonomy): domain Bacteria; phylum Actinomycetota; class Coriobacteriia; order Coriobacteriales; family Atopobiaceae; genus Lancefieldella. The sequence continues at coordinate 16,872 of CAKARX010000010.1, read as the reverse complement.
TCGCAACACCAGAGTACGACCACTCCATTCCAGCGGTCCTGCAAAACGCGCTTGCTTGGCTATCCTACGGCATTTTCCCTATGGTCAACAAGCCAGTCATGATTGTCGGCGCATCCCTGGGCACGCTCGGATCTTCTCGCGCACAGCTTCAGCTCCGTCAAATTCTGGACGCTCCAGAGCTTAAAGCCGCAATCATGCCAGGATCTGAGTTCCTTCTTGGCCGAGCCCCGCAGGCATTTGACGAGAAGGGCAGCTTGAAGGACAAAGCTACCGTCAAGAAGCTTGACCTGCTCTTTGACGATTTCCGTCTGTTTGTGAAACTCAACGAAAAAATGGCCGCATCGCGCGAACTTCTCCGCAAAGAGGCCGAGAACTTTGACTGGGAAAACCTGTAGGCCTGGAAGGAACTACCACTATGAAATTTGTCGGAATCGTCGGTTCAAATGCGGAGATTTCCTATAACCGAAAGCTTCTGCACTTCATCAAAAAGCACTTTGCCAAGCAGTTTGAGCTTGAGATCCTTGAGATCGACAACATTCCCTTGTTCAACCAGGACCTCAAGTGGGACGAGAACTTCCAGCTCCGTCTGCTGTACAACAAGATTACTCGAGCTGACGGCGTTATTATTTCTACGCCCGAGCACAATCACACCATCTCACCTGCGCTGAAGAGCGTTATCGAGTGGCTCTCCTACGACGTGCATCCGTTTGAGAACAAGCCTGTCATGATCGTTGGCGCTTCTTACTACGACCAGGGAACTTCTCGCGCGCAAGTGCATCTGCGCAAGATTTTGGACGCTCCGGGCGTTAACGCATACGTTTTGCCTGGTAACGAGTTCCTTCTTGGAAAAGCTAAGCAGGCCTTTGACGAGGACGGCAATATTATCGACGAGCGCACCGTCAACTTCCTGGGCCTTTGCCTGGATAACTTTGTCAAATACGTAGAGGTGGTCTCCAAGTTGAAGAAGCCAAAGCCAATCGCGCCAGAGGATCTGGACGTAACCAACTCAATTTCCACCACTATCCAGGGCATTGATCCCGACGATCCTGATTGGGTCGAGAAGGCCGCCGAGCTTGTGGGCGCGGTCTCGGGCGACACATACGTTAAGCTTGACCACGGCATTTTGACGGTCAACCAGATTGACATGTTCCTGAAGGCAATGCCATTTGAGCTGACCTACGCGGACGACAACAACCAGTTCCTTTACTACAACAACGCTCATGACAATCCAGACACTATGCTGGCAAAACGCGTGCCAGCGCAATCGGGCGACCGTCTTTCTACAGTTCACAGCTCTCTTCCTGAGGGTCGCATGAAGAATGTTGAGTTTGTCATCGGAGTGCTTCGTAACGGCGATAAAGAGTATGTACGCACCATTGTCCCAGGTACACCAGCCGACATCATCAACACCCATAACTACCAGGCAATGTACTACCCCGATGGCTCGTATGCAGGCATCAACGAGATTGTCTTCAACTTCAAGCCATGGTTGGATTGGTACCTACAAACCACAGGTCAGCGCCTCGTGAGCGCTAGCGGCGCAGTTGTTCCACCAGCTGGCGCTCCTGCCCCTGCTGCTGGTGCTCCCGCACCAAGTGCAGGCGTAGATGCTACCTCGGGTGCAAGCGCCTAACGTGCAGCTACGCACCGCGACGCGCGACCGCGCCGCGCGGCCGCGATACGCTGCTTGACGCGTCTACCTGCACCTACGTGTGACCAAGCATAATGATGCACAACTGAAGTGATACACTACCCTCGCCTTCCAGAAATAGATCTCTGGAAGGCGAGTTTTTGTATTAAGTTACAAAATTTCTATTTCAACTAGAAATATATTCATTTCTATGAATATCAATGCATAGATATTCAATTTTTCGTATCACTCAATTTTCAGGCTCAAATTTTAGGGGCTAAAACGGTAAAAAACCCGTTTAGTTGGGGATCAAATCTTCAAAAAGTGATTTTTATCCCCAACTAAGACGATTTTTTACCACCGTTGCAATTTTTTATCTGCGAAAACACAATATGCAGAAAAATGAAACCCCAACTAAACGCATTTTTTACCACTTTGGCAAAAATCAGCGTTCGGTATTACTGGACACCACTCAATCAACTGGGCATCTTTCACTCAACTGTTCATCGCTTGACTAACGGACACCATCGAGCACTACCGAGGCCATCTAACGTTGTCCAACGACATCCCACATCATTCGGCAGCTACTACCCTTCAAACTTGTTGATCTTTCGATCGTAAGTGAGCAGGCCGTTTACCTCTTCCTCGACGTCAGACACCTGGGTGTAAACGTATCCTGCAAGACCTTCGACCTGCAGCGATTCCGCCTCTGAGAGCAGCTTTTGGACAGCTCCTCGCCAATCCTCAACTGTGACAAAATCCCCATATCCATACGAATGGTCAAGTGACGTATGACCTGGTGTCATCTGCGCTAGACCACCAAACTCAGAGATTATTGCCGCTCGATTCCCACGTTGCTTCCCATGCCAACCTGCGCGAAGTGGTCGGAAGTAATTGTGAATACTCAGAAAATCGCCACAGCCCTGATCATACCAGCCACTTGTTGCATCGATTGGACGTGTTGCATCCAAGGCGCGAACAACCTCAGTAGCTGCGCAAGCATCAAACTGTCCCCAACCCTCGTTAAAGAGCGTCCAAAATCCAATCGAAGGATGCCCTTCCAAGAGCTTGACCATTTCCTGACAAGTTTCTGTCCACTCCTTGCGATAGCCTTCGTCACCTGCGGATAAAGCCTCGTGATGACTTGGTGTTGTGTCGTCAAATCGTCCCCAGGTAAAGCTGAACAGCGTCGGCTTCTGACTCGTGTGCCAGGGACTATATGCGCTACCTCCCGAAACACAATCCTGCCAAACCAGCATGCCAATACGATCGCAGTGGTAATACCAACGCTCGCTTTCAATCTTGATATGCTTTCGCAGCGTATTAAAACCAGCCGACTTCATAGCCTCTATGTCATTTACCAGCGCATCGTCGGATGGCGCCGTCAGCAATCCGTCAGGCCAATAGCCCTGATCCAGCACGCCACGCACAAAATACGGCGCTCCATTCAAATGCACCCTTGGCACACCCGCCTCGTCAGGCTTCACCTCAACAATACGAAACGCGCAATAACTCCGAACAAAATCGACCGTCGCACCATCCTGCCAAAGTGTTGCATCCACGGAATAGAGGTACGGTCTCTCCGGCGACCACAACTGCGGGTCATCTACCTGCATCTTCGTACAAATTTTCTCTGCTTCACCCACCGGAAGCCTGGCGAGAAGAACGTCTTGTCCAAGCTCATCCTTGAGCGCAAGTTCCAGCTCAAACGCGCTTGACTGCGCACTTTTTGGTCCGCTTACCTGCACGTTCGCCTTAACTTCAAGCACGCCGAACATGTCGCCCTTTAACGTCAGCGACTCAAGGTGAGCTGCAGAAACAACCTCGTACCAAACGCTCTGCCAAATGCCACTCTGAGCGGTGTACCAAATGTCGCCACGCAACAGTCGCTGCTTGCCGCGCAGTTGAGAGCCGGTATCGCTTGGATCCCAAACGCAAAGCACAAGCTCAGCAGTGCTTGTGCCCGGTACCGCGTCCTCCGCGGTCGCCACCTCGCCCGCGCTTTCCCCCACCGCGGCCGAGCCGAGCAGGTCCGTAATATCAAAGGAAAACGGCAGGTAACCGCCAGTATGCGTACCGACAAGCTTGTCGTTTACAAAACACGCGCACATCCAGTCGACCGCATCAAAGTGCAGAATAAATCGCTGGTCATCGGCCAGTTTTGGCAAGTCAATTTTGCGCTTGTACCACAAAAGCTCATTTGGACGCACCGTTCGCCCAACCCCAGAAAGCAGAGCTTCTGGCGAGAATGGCACCACAATCTGTCCGTCCCAACGAGAAGGAATCTCCTGTTGTGCGAGGGTCTCTGCGTCCACCTCGCCATTTACCGGCGCAATCGCATACTCCCACACGCCGTTCAGCGTCGCATACTCGTCGTGCTGCATACGAGGACGCGGATGCTCAGGCAACACGTTCGATGTATCAAGCGACTCTCCCCAAACAGTCGTAAGAGAATTAAGCGTCTCCTCCGTATGCTTTTTGGGCGCGCTTGCCAAAACACGACGAATATCCAGCATCGCATCTCTCGTTTCTCATGAAGCAGCAGGTACAAGCACTGACAAACTAGCGTGACGTATATAGAGCAGACACGACACAAGCATGCCTCGCGGACGTATGTATATCATAACCGCTTCGTAAAAGTATTTATATAGCGAGAAAATCAAATAAGCCCCAGCTTACCTATGGAACTGGGCTCGAATAAAAGTAAATGGTCACGTGAATATCCACGTGAATAACCACGTAAATGTTCACGTTAAACGTTAGCGCTTAGGAAACCACGGAATACAGCGATTAACTCGTTTGCAGTACTCTCTGTACTCATCGCCAAACTGCTCGAGAAGCCACTTCTCCTCCGTTGCCTGCATCATCACAGTTAAAAGCGCCCAAAACACAAGCGGCAGCGGCAGTAGATAAAGGTTGCTTGAAAGCAAAGCTGCGCCCGACATAACAAACGCAAATGCGGAGTAGATTGGGTTTCTGACCAGCGCATAAACACCAGTGGTAACCAGCTGATTTGCGATGATTTTCTCGCGAAGTTTTTCTTTGATGGCAGCGGAAACCCACAGCCAGATACCTACAATCAGAAAAGCCGTGCCTACGGCATGCATTACGCCAACCGTTGCTCGAATGCGAAGATACGGAAGAAAACCCAGCTTGGACAGGGTGATGCACGCAACTGTCAGCGCCGTGATGGCAATCACGTAAGCGGGACCAACACCAAGTACCGGAAGATGATCCTTCTTCTCGTTCTGAGCAGGCATTCGTTAAACTCCGTTCAGTTGGAAGTTTGTTAGCTTTAACTAACTGCGATATAAAGTTTACACTTAAAACTGCACTTTTACATGGGATTTTTAGTTTGACTTCATTGATTTTGTTTCTTCGAATTTTCAAAGTAATCGCTTATCAAGGTATTGAAAAAATACCTGTCTAAGTGTCCATTACACTGGACACTCATAATCCTTTTTAAGCCTATGATTATTCAACAATAAGAAATGAATTACCTGCGCAAACGGATGATTTTTTTCTAACATCTCTGAAAGGAATACACCATGGAGCGAACAATTGACGTTTCTTCATACACAGGCACGCAAGTCCCACCTGACACCATTGACGTTGATATCACTATTCAAGGAGCTTCTAAGACTCGAGAGGCCTGCACAGCAAAATATAATGTGCTACTTCAAACAATCAAGGATGCACTAGAGAAAAACGGGTTGTCTGCTTCAATTCTAAAGAACAACAAATACTCAGTTTCTGGGCACGAGGTTAATCAGTACAAAAAAGATATTGACGGCAACTACTATATTGCTGAGAAAAAAATTAAAGGATATATTTTCCGCGCCAAACTATCCATCAAACAGCACTTTGAAGAAGACCTTGTCGAGAAAATCTGGAAAGCACTCAGTTCATGTGGCAATGAAGTAACTTTTTCAGTCGAATTTTTAAAAGCGCATGATGATGTCATTAAAGGCAACCTATCTGTAGATGCTATTGTTGCCTGCCGTCAAAAAGCGAATCTTCTTGCTAAAGCCGCTGGTGCAAAGGTAATTGGACTTAAACATGCAGATTATGACTTCGAAAGAGGATGTTTAACATACTCGTCTTGCGCTTGTAGTGCTTTTGATGAATCTGACCGTAGAAGCCAAGTACCTGCATTTTTTCCGTCAGATATTGATGTTAATTGCTTCGTCAGCACCTCATGGGACATCGAGCTGCTACCACCGGACGATCTGCTGTAGCCCAGATAATCAAACGCGCTCCAAAGGGTTTCTCGCCTGGCGAGAAACCCTACTTGTAGCACGTCATTTACTCTCAGCAAGCGGTCTGTGAACGCAAGCCGTTTACGCACGCAAGTCGTTTACTGGTAGCGGAGCGATTCCACAGGATTAAGCTTTGAGGCTCGACGAGCAGGCCAGTAGCCAAAGATGAGTCCGATGCCAATGCAGATTCCCGAGGTAATCATCACGATGTTTGGGGTGATGATGGGCGTAATACCCGTCTCAAGCTGTATCATGCTGCCAAACGAGCCAGCCAACCCCCACGCTCCAGCGTAACCCAGGGCAATACCAATCACGCCGCCCATAATGCAAATCAAAATGGACTCGCACAAGAACTGCTTGGTGATGTCGGACGCGCGAGCGCCCAAGGCCTTACGCAGGCCAATCTCCCTAATGCGCTCCGTCACGTTGGTAAGCATCATGTTCATAATGCCAATACCGCCAACCAGCAGCGAGATACTTGCCGTGGCGGTAACCAGAACCTGGAACGACATAAGTGTGGCATTCATCTGCTCAATAATGGACGAGAGCGTCATAACTGTCACGCGATCTTCTGCCTGCGCAGAAGGAATGTTGAACCAGTCTAGCAACCAGGACTTTGTTTCATCTGCAAGCGCCTTCATGTCAACGTTTTCGCGAGCGTAACCAAAGACCTGGCTGATAGTTTTGGTGCCCGTCAGGCGCGCGGAATACGTGGAGTACGGTATATAGGCCAGCAGTGTATCGCCTTGCCCACCTCCATTTGGGCCACTGTCAACCACGCCCACAATGGTGTAGCTATCGTTGTTGATGCGAACAACCTGTCCAATGGAAGCATCCGCACTGCCAAAGAGCTTCTCGGCAGACAACTTGTCGAGAAGAACGTTTCTAGACGTGTCATCTACGTCGGACTTTGTGAAGAGCGAGCCCGCGGATGCCTTGAGGCCCATGACGGTGAAGTAGTCGGGTGTGCAGCCAATGATTCGCGCGTCAAACTGCTTCTCGGCCGAGTTGACGCGGGCCATGGTGGAATCAATGCCAGTGACAAGCTCATACCCTGGTACGCTGAGCTGCAGCATATCAAGATCTTGTTGCGTGACCTCGCGGTCTGGCCACGCGTATATCATGACCATACGCGACTGGTTGAGGCCCAGAGAACTGACCAGCGAATACTTGATGCCGTCGATAAGCGCCGTCATAGCAATTACCGCGCTGATGCCAATAACAATACCCAGCACCGTCAACAGGCTTCGGCCGCGGTTAGCGTTGAGCGCGGACAAGGTTTCTCGCAGCAGATCCATCAACCTCATTGTGCGCCACCTCCCGTCGCGGCATGTGCACCCGTCGCAGCATGTGCGCCAGTCGCGGCGTGTGCGCCCAGCTTCGTATCCGCGCCCGTCGAAGACTGCGCGGCGTGTTGCCTCACAAACTCCTTTTCTTGCTCGTCTGTGAGCAGGCGGCCGTCACGAATATGCACCACGCGGTCAGCCCAAAAGGCAGTCTCGGGGTCGTGCGTAATCAGCACAATTGTCTTGCCGCGCTCCTGCATGGACTTGAACGTGTTGAGTACCATCTCACTTGTTGCAGAGTCCAGGTTGCCTGTTGGCTCGTCGGCAAAAATGACCGCCGGGTCGTTTACCAGCGCACGAGCAATAGCTACACGCTGCACCTGACCGCCGGAAAGCTCGTTGGACTTGTGCTCGTAGTACTCCTCGGGCAGGCCAACAGAACGCAGCGCTTTCCAAGCACGCAACTCTCGCTCTTTTGCGGGAATATCCGAGTAGATGAGCGGCAACATAACGTTTCGCAGCACCGTAGTGCGCGGTAGCAGGTTAAACGACTGGAAGACAAAGCCCAGACGCGTGGCGCGAATCTCCGCCAAGTCGTCGTCGGAAAGATCTGCAACCTCTAGCCCCTCGAGCTTGTATGAACCAGCAGTGGGCGTATCCAGGCAACCCAAAATGTTCATCAGGGTTGATTTGCCCGAGCCTGACGGACCCATGATGCAGAGAAACTCGCCCTTCTCCACAGTCAGAGAAACGCCTCGTAAAGCGTGCGTCAAACCTGCAGCCGTCTCGTAAATGCGATGCAGCTTATGTACCTCAATTACCTTGGACATACGCGTCGCCTACTTGGAGTCTTTGGAGCCTGTCGCACCGGACGTTGCGTCAGTCGATGAGCCAGAAGTTGCGCCTGCTGGAGCGTCCATAGCCGCGCCCTGAGATAGACCGCCAGCGCCACCGCCAATCATCACCTCAGTGCCGTCCTCAATACCAGCACCTTCGATGACGGCCGTCGTAGAACTTTGTGCCTTTACGGTCACCGATACGCGCTTTACCTGAGGATAGCCTTTCTCGTCACGAGAAGTAACAACATTGACGTAAGCACCATCGCCATCGTCCATGACAGCAACAAGAGGCACGGTCAGAACGTTATCCATGTGCTGGATCATGATGTCCACGTTGGCAGTCATGCCCGGCTTGATGGAAGCGTCGGGACTACTAATAAGCAGGTCAACGGTGTAGGAAACAATGGAGCGACCAGGGTTATCGTAACTTGCACCTGCGTCGGCACCGTTGGAAGAAACAGCAGAAACGTGAGTCACCACTGCGTCACAATACAGGTCTCGCAGAGCTGTAAAGCTGACCTGCGCCTTCTGGTCAACGGCGATGCGAGAAATGTCCACCTCGTTGATCTGGACGTTCACTTTCATCTGGGAAAGGTCCGCGATTGTAATCAGAGGACCGGCGTTGCCAGCACCTGGCGCGGACGAGCCAACCGAAGCGCCGTTCACCGCGTTCATCACAATAACCGTTCCGTCACAAGGAGCGGTGACTACGCGCTTATCTGCCTGGGCAATTGCGTCGTTATAAGCAGAACGAGCCTCCTCAAGAGCAATCTGGGCGCTCTCCAGATTTGCCTCTGCCGCTTCAACAGCCGCAGCAACGGACGCTGCGTTTGCTTCTTGTCCGTCCTCGCCCGCCTCGGGGACACCGTTGCGTGCGGACGCTAGGGCTGAGCGAGCCTTACTGACCTCGTTCTCGGCTGCTTTTACCTGCTGAGATGCCTTACGAACAGCCTTATCCAGCTCATCGTTCTTGATAGTAAAGAGCTTGTCGCCTTTATGGACGTATGTGCCCTCGGAAACCTGAACGTCCTGAATAATGCCATCTACCTCGGGAGTTACCACGGTTGACGACACGGGCTTAATGGATCCAGACGCGGAAACAGAATCGCTGAACTCGCCGCGCGTGACAAACGTGGTGCTTGGCATCACGGTAGTGTTCTGGTTCTGGCCGCCCTGGCACATAGGCAAAATAAACAATATGACGAGAAGAACAAAGACTCCAGCAGCTATTCCTGCCTTAATAAGCTTCTTTTTACGACGAGCTTTGCGGTGACGCGCAAGACTCTCGTACGCCTCACGAGCTTCAGCGTCTTCTTCACTTTCACCTGGAGAAATGACACCAATCTGCGAGCCTAAGTTAGCCGTCTGATCAGCAACCGTTGGAAGCGTAGACGCAAAGGTTGCCTGCTGATATCCTTCGGGTGGCGTGGGAATGTTAGGGATTCCGGCACCCGCACCAGCAGCATCCACAGCGCCAGCGGAACTCGCGCCAGCAGCGCCCGTGCCTGCAGCACCCGTAGCGCTTGCATTTCCCTCGTTGGTTTCTTGTTTTGAACCGTGGTTGAAGTGAAGCATAGGTCCCTCCGAAATCCATGCTTAAACACACGAGCAATCCCAGAAGAAATCAGTTTGACCTTTCAGTTTATATAAAATTTTTCAGCAAAAGTTAGTTTGCTTAAACAACTACGGCGAGCGGTATAAAAGCAGCGGTCTGTGTCAGCGAGCTACTCAAACACAAACGCGCAACCACCGTAACTGTCCAACGTGTTTCTCGCCCCTACTGCACCACAAGCTCAAAGTTGTCATTTGATCGCTGCATGCTCCATTTTATCGATGTAGCGGAATCAACCAGCGAGAGATCATGTGAGACCAACAATAAAGCTCCTGGATATTCAGACAGCAAACGTTCAAGTGCTACGGTTGAACCAAGGTCCAAATAGTTAGTTGGCTCGTCCACTACGATAAGCTCTGGTGATTCGAGTATTCCCAGTGCAAGCATAAGCTTTCTCATTTCACCTGGACTGGTTGACTCACCAGCAAGAACATAATCAGGGTCGGAATTGAGTTGTGCCACAATAGACAACACTCTTCCGCGTTGGGAGTTTGATAGCCCTTTGATTTTTCTTACTGTCTCTGTTTTTTGCAGTTCGGTTGGCTCCTGAGGAATATATAACATCCGCACATCGTCAGAAATACTTGAAATAATTTTCTTTACCAGTGTTGTTTTACCACAGCCGTTATCGCCGACAACACCAATATGATCTGTGTTGCCAATAAACAGCGGTGGGGTTTGTAGGTAGCTCTCTCCCATGAGCATGTTATTAGGTTCCATCCTCAACAGAACTTTTCTCTTACTTGCCTCACTATCCAACCAGATATTGGAATCGTATTGTTTCTCAACCCTAATACCTGTGGCTTTACCTGTTGCCTTCTCAAGTCTATCCCACATGCGTACAGCCAATTTTCCCGCTTTACCATCTTGGCCTGAAACTATATAGCCCCGCTTTTTTGCACGCGCATCACTGTCATGCTTGTCAATAGTTCTTCCGCTTTTGCGCGCCTGAACTCTAGAAGCCTCTTCTCTGCGTCGCTGGGTTTCTCGCTCAAGGCGAGCCATTTCTTTTTGTGCCGCTTCCTTTGCGTGTAATGCGCTAGAACGTTCAAGCTCTACCTGTGATGATGCCTGAGAATAATTACCAGATTTCATGTTTGCCGTACCATTAGCTACAAACAAACATTGAGTGCAGAGTTTATCCAACAGCTCTCTATCATGTGAAATAAGCACCCCGATACCCTTGAACTGCGACAAAGCCGCAAAAAGAGCATGTTTTGTTGATACATCCACATGATTAGTGGGCTCATCGAGCACAAGAACGTCAGGTGATGCCCATAAAGCACACGCTACCTGGAGTCGTTTCTGCTGACCACACGAAAGCGTCTCAAAACGCCAGGACCAATCTTCTTCTAACGAAAGCTCTCGCCTTAACTTAATTGCCAAATCATCATAGGCAACAGCAAAATCAAAAAGATTATGTGGGACCTCTGTTGCATTTTGAGCACAATATGCCGAGAAAAACGGCGGACTTACAACTCCCCTGTCAGGTTGCAAGAGACCACATACGATACGTGCAAGGGTTGTTTTACCAGATCCGTTATTACCAACAAAGCCGGTCCATCCCTGTGGGAGTGTAATAGTCACATCATGTAAGGTAGGCTCTACCGCTGATGGATAGGTATATTCAATATTTGAAAGATTAAGCTGCATGATACCTCGGTTCTGCCGAAGACCACGCGGAGTAGTATGCAATTATGCACAGGTAAATAGCGGTAAATTATGACATGATTAAGCAATACTACACCCGCGGTAGTGTCGTCGGCGACGTTACGTGAATTCGGGTTTTATGAGTATCGCTAGTTCTTCATGCACCTAATCCCTTCTCGCACCAGCGCTTGCCAAAGGCTCCGGCAATTCAATTGAACTTATAGTAGCTTGAAAGACTCTCGATAACAAGAAACAACCGTGCGATTCAAACGGGACATAATGATACAAATGGGCTATTGACTGCGTTTCTCTGTGTCTATCCTTTATAAGTTAGATACAGCTAACCGAAGGGAGACGTATTATGCCCGGATCATCTTCAACCGAGAAAAAAGGACTGCAACCAAAAGACCTTATAAACATCGGTATCTTCACTGCTCTCTACTTCATAATCATCATGGCTGTGGCAATGCTGGGCTACGTTCCTATATTCATTCCATTGCTCTCCTTTATCTGCCCACTTATCGGTGGTATTCCGTACATGCTCTACATTACAAAAGTAAGGCATTTCGGAATGGTCTTTATCATGGGAACCATCCTCGGCATCCTTATGGGTCTTGGCGGTATGGGCATATATGCCTTTATCACCGGACCAGTATGTGGTCTTCTCGCCGACCTTGTCCTCAGAAGCGGTAACTATAACAGCGCAGGGCGTGCCATAATTTCACACGGAGTACTGAGCGTTTGGTTGATAGGCAACTATATTCCCATCGTCATGAATCGCGCGAGCTACTTCGCAGGTATCGCCTCTGGCTACGGACAGGAATATGCCAACGCGCTCTCCAGCTACATTCCTGACTGGAGCCTTCTACCTCTTGCTCTTGCTGCATTTATCGCAGGGTGTATCGGAGCTGTCATCGGCAAGAAACTCCTCCACAAGCACTTTGAGCGAGCCGGCATCGCATAATGAAAAAGGGGCTGTTCCTCTCAACTGCCAATAACCGAGAGCTCGTGCTTGATCCCCGCACTAAAGTGCTTGCCACACTCGTCGTCTCAACAATTATGCTTGGGTCTTATAGCGTGGGGCCTCTCCTTGTGGTTAAGCCGCTGCTTATTGCAACACCTTTCATCATGCTAGCCCTCTCTCACCGTTTTCGCTCAGCAATCACCTACCTCACGTTATACGTGGCTGCAAGCGCTGTGGCAGCAATCGCGGAGTCGTGCCTCACTGGAGTTGCTCTCTTTGTCACGCTCGGCATCTCGGGAATCGTAAGGCAGTTCGCCCCTGGTATTGCCATGGGAACCTGGCTAGTCACAACCACGTCAGTGAGTGAGTTCATGGCAGCATGCGACCGCATGCACATGCCTCAGGCCGTAGAAATTCCCCTTGTCGTAATGCTTCGATACTTCCCAGCAATAGCCGACAACTACCGACAGATAGCTGCTGCTATACGCATGCGCAGCAGCAAGACAACCAGAAACCCTATCTCTGCCATCGAGAATTGCCTGGTACCGCTGCTTGTCTCGGCAGTGCGAGGCGGAGAAGACCTCTCTGCCTCAGCGTTGGTACGAGGGCTTGGTGGACCAACAGCTCGCACAAACATACATGAAGCGCGTATGCGCGTACGAGACTGGATAGTAATCGTCCTTCTCGCCATAGCCGCTATCTGCGCGGTGGTCACGCCGTTGCTCTACTACTAGGATCAAAATGATAGAGATAAAAAATGCGTGCTACCAATATCAGGCAAGCGAGAAAAACAACCTCTCCGAGGTCAACCTTAACGTAGCCCCTGGTGAAGTAGTCTGCCTGACGGGTGCCTCAGGATCTGGAAAAACAACCCTAACAAGGCTCGTCAATGGCCTCATCCCCCATTATTATGAGGGGAAGCTCTCGGGGAAGATTAAGGTTTGTGGTCTTACACCTTCCAACCACGAGCTTTGGGAACTAGCGCCAAAGGTCGGATCGGTCTTCCAGAACCCTAAAACCCAGTTCTTCTGTCTGGACACAACTGGTGAACTCGCATTTGCGTGTGAGAACCAAGGAATAATACCTGACAAGATACGCGCACGACTAAAGAACGTCACCAACGAGCTTGAGCTCTCAGATCTTATCGACCGCAGCTGCCTTTCTCTTTCTGGTGGAGAAAAGCAACGAGTCGCATGTGGTTCGGCCACTATGCTTGACCCAGATGTTCTTGTCCTTGACGAGCCATCCTCCAACCTTGACTTCGCCTCCATTGGGCTTCTCCGAAAGATTGTTGCAAAATGGAAAGCCGAGGGTCGCGCCGTGCTCATCTCCGAGCATCGACTCCATTGGTTGGAGGGCATCGCCGATCGCATTATTGTGATGCGTTCAGGCAACGTGGAACGCGAACTTACCTCCAAACAATTCTACGCGGCAACAGCTGCCGAGGCGCGAGCACTTGGCCTGCGTGCACCAACTTTTGCAGCTATTGCAGCTGAACAGTGCTGCACACGGGGCGAGAAAAACGAGTTTGTAGAAATACGGGATATGAACTATCACTATCCACAATCAAACCGTGGCAGCAGCGTTTCTCGTATCTCTTTTAGACGAGGTGGCGTCACCGCTATCATCGGAAGCAATGGTGCCGGAAAATCCACCTTCGCACGCTGTCTCTGCGGTCTTGTTCGCAATTGCAAGGGAACCATAGACGTCGGAGAAGGTCCTGCTCCACTCTCAAGCAGATCAAGAAACGGCTACTTGGTTATGCAAGACGTGAGCCATCAGCTCTTCCGAGAGAGCGTATTTGATGAGGTACTCGACTCCATGAGACGTGCTGACGAGCACCTTACCCGTACTATACTTGCATCGTTAGACTTAACTGAACTGGCACAACGCCATCCGCTCTCACTTTCAGGCGGGCAGATGCAACGCGTTGCGCTTGCTGCGGCGCTTGCATCAGAGCGTGATCTACTTGTGCTTGACGAACCCACAAGCGGACTCGACCTTGCTCATATGGAGCAGGTTGCCGCAAGCGTTACCGCCGCAGCGGCAGAAGGCCGAGCTGTTGTGGTTGTAACACACGATCCTGAGTTCATCAGAGCATGTTGCACCGACTTTGCCCGCATGGAAGACGGATTGTTTGTAGACCAAGGCGTGCTCGACAATGCTGGCTGGTCAAAGGTACTGTCATTCTTTGAAAACGCTCTTCAAAGAAGCTAAGGGAACTGGAGACACAATGGACATTGCTGATTATGCCAACATGGGTGGCAACGTCCGTCGTGTGACGCATGACGCGAGAAGTTCCGTCTGGCGGGCAGAGGGAACTGATGGTCAGGGCATCATGACAATGCACGACGTCATGCCTGGAATCACCCTTATGTTCAACGACTTTACAAACGTGTGGAACTTGGAGTCGGGCTTTACACTCATCCCAGGATCGCGCATGCTCTGCCTGAACTACTGCCGTGAGGGAAGAATTGAGTGGGAGTCCGGAACCAGCTCATGCCTATACCTGGACACAGGTGATTTAGGCATCGATGACCACTCAAGACATGAAAGCCTCTTCCGATTCCCCTTTGGGCACTACCGAGGTGTTACTGTCTGCCTTGACCTGGACACGGCAGACAAATCGCTGCAATCTATTTTTCCCGAAGGATTTCCGGTAAAAGTTGGACTACTTTACGAGAAGTTCTGTTCAGGTGACAAACCAAGCGTGCTTCGCGGTGGAGCGTCCATCGAGCATATCTTCTGCGAAATGTACAGCGCTCAGGATTGCTTTAGGGACGCCTACCTAAAACTCAAGATTATGGAGCTCCTGTTATTTCTCGGGAGCAGCATTCCTGAAGGCGGACGCATTGGACAGTACGGTCTCACGCGCGCCAAGGTTGACAAGATAAAGGATATAGAACGGGCCTTAACCTCCGATCTCTCTTCTCGCAAGACGCTCAAAGAGCTTTCTCAAGAGTTTGAATTCCCCTATGCCAGCATGCAGCGATGCTTTAAAGAAGTCTATGGCACCAGTGTGCACGCATACCTCACGCGTTACCGTATGGCACAAGCTGCCACTCTCCTCCGAACAACCTCCAAACCTATTGGAGAAGTTGCGTTTGAAGTTGGGTATACGAACGCCTCAAAATTTGCTTCCACATTCCGCAGCGTTGTTGGTATGTCACCCGCAGATTACCGCGAAAACGCTGGTCTAGAAAGATAGGCGCACTTCGATACGCTTGGACACGCTTCGATACGCTTGGAGCGTACCGCGACAATCGGGCTTTTCTCATTCTACGAGCCGTGAATACAATTTGCTCATACTCGTCGTTTGGGAGGACCCATGGACTCTAGCAATAATAAAAAGAGCAGTTGGATACGGCAGCTTGCTTTATTTACACGCGGACAGCGCCTAAAACTCGGAGCCTCACTACTATTTGCTGTGGCAGGTGTTGCCGGAGGCATTGTTCCCTTTTTTGCTGCCTACAAGTTGATTGCGCTCTCAATAGCAAGCACTCTTACTATCAGTGAAGTTGAATACTGGGCACTCATTGCCCTTCTCGGAGTGGCAGTTCAGGCGGTAGGCTATCTAGCCTCAACTTCAACATCACACAGCGTTGCCTACCATACGCTTGAAAACCTGCGAAACGCCGCGTGCGAGCATCTTGCTGCATGTTCTCTAGGTGATGTTCAATCAGCACCCTCCGGAGCACTCAAGAAAACAATTATTGATGACATTGAGCAAATGGAGATGCCCATTGCCCACGTTATCCCAGAGTTCACAAGTAATGTGCTTCTTCTCGTCTCATGTTTTGCAATCGTGTGCTCAATTGATATTCGACTTGCACTCTCTATGCTCACCGCACCAGCCTTGTCAATTGTGCCCCTCTCGCTGCTTTTTAAAAACTTTGAGCGAGACTATGCAGCGTACTGGGAGGCAAGTGAGCGCGTTAACTCAACGCTTGTCGAATACATCGATGGCATCGAAGTCATCAAGACCTTCAACCAAGCTGACTCCTCGTACGCTCGTTTTCGTAACGACATCTCTGAATTTGAGAAACTAACACTTGCCTGGTATAGGTCTGCTCGTGTCCCCATGAACGCCATGTTTGCAATACTGCCAACGCTCCTTTTAGGAGTTGTACCAGTCGGATGCATTCTTGTAGCCTCAGGCAGCATCGACGTAGCCCAAATGGCTCTTGCATGCATGTTGTCTATCGGCGTCATTGGTCCTCTCACCAAAATTACCCAGTACACAAACATGTTCAAGGAGATCGAGAAGGTAATGGACAGCGTTAGTAAGCTGTTAGAGATGAAACCCCTACCCGAAGTCTCCTCTCCTGCACGTATCACATCACACGATGTCTCATTCGAGAACGTTAAATTCTCTTATTGCGACGAAGAAGTGCTTCACGGCATCTCTCTTGAAGTGCCTGAAGGTAGCTCATGTGCTCTGGTGGGACCAAGCGGTTCTGGAAAATCAACGATGGCCAAGCTCATTGCTCGGTTCTGGGACGCGGGGTCAGGAACAATCCGCATCGGAGAAACTGACGTGCGCGATATGCCACTTGACCAGCTAGCTGGTCTTGTAAGCTTTGTGACTCAAGACAATTTCCTCTTTGATCGAACAATCTTTGAGAACGTAAG
>CAKARX010000009.1:0-23611 GCA_916720745.1 uncultured Atopobium sp. | reverse complement strand
CTGATTTACCCATAGGAAGATATACAGTTACCCAAACAACTTTTAGACCTGAATATACTGGCGAGGGTTCAGTAAGTGTAAATTTTGATGGAAGTTTTTTTGGATTAAGTGAAATCGTTCCAGCAGGTATTTATGACAAACCTCGACTTGGTAATGTTATCGTTAAAGTAGTTGATACAGACGGTAATCCAATTGTTGGTGCAACTCTTAAGGCTACTGCAGCAGACCTTGCTGGATCTAACATTCCGACCCCAGCTTTTGTTCAGACTGGTATTTTTTCTGTTGAGGCTGATGGAAGTTATTCTTTAACAACAGGAGCTGACGGTACTGTTGTTATTCCAAATCTTTTTGGTGATACTTCGACCACTATTCGACAGCTAACTACCATTGATGGTCACTCAATTGACGAACGAACTCAAGTTGGTGAGATTATTGGTTCAAATACTGAGACTGAAGTTGTGTTTATCAACCCAGTCACACCTACTCCATCTCCAACCCCTGTTCCAGACACTCCTACTACTCCAACAGCTACAACTGAGCCACAGACCCAGTCAGTCAATGAGTCTCAACCAACTCTAAACATGAAAGAACATAAACAAGAAGTACTTCCAAATACTGGCGATTATTCCTATATAGTGCCCTTGATGTCATCGGTTACAGGTACTGCAATTCTTATTGTCGGTCGTATTTTTGATTCTAAAAGATTTCATAAATAAATCTTCATAAGCCTGGTTTCATTTACATAATTCACCACGTATATCAAGTGAATGACTTATACTTATCCAGTTCAGATATGTATGAGGAGTTCACTTGATTGCTCTTGCGGATAAGATTTCTAAGTCATTTGGCGGTAGGGTCCTTTATTCAAACGCAACACTTCAGCTCAATGCAGGAGAGCGTTGGGCTTTGGTTGGCCCTAATGGTGCTGGTAAGACTACGCTCCTAAAGATCATCATGGGTCTAGAGTCTGCTGATGAGGGAACCGTTACCTTTGCAAAAGACGCTACCCTTGGATACCTTGAGCAAGAGACAGAGCTTATGGGAGACAGGACCGCCCTCAACGAGGTAATTGAGTCCGCGCATGAGATCAAACAGTGGGAGAGAAAAGTAAATGACCTCTCACTCAAGATTGCTGAAACCCCTGAAGGCGCTACGCTTAACAAATACTTGGAAGACTATGCTCATGCCATGGAGCGTTTTGAGCGCCTTGGTGGCTATGAGCTTGAAAGTAGAGCTCGTCAGATTCTTGCTGGTCTTGGATTCCCGGTAGAAGATTTTGACAAGCCCGCTAAAGAGTTCTCGGGCGGCTGGCAGATGCGTATCTCTTTGTCAAAGCTGCTTTTGCGTCGTCCTGATGTTCTTCTTCTGGACGAGCCTACTAACCACTTGGACTTGGAATCTGTCCAGTGGCTTGAGAGGTTCTTATCGTCATATGACGGTACGGTTTTGCTGGTAAGTCACGACCGCTCGTTCATGGATGCTTGCGTAACGCATGTTGCGGCACTTGAGAATCGTATGCTTGTCACGTATACCGGCAATTATTCCGGCTATCTTCATCAGCGAGAAGAAAATCTTGAGCAGCTTCGCGCTAAACGTGCAGCTCAAGAGCGTGATATTGCTCATATGGAGACCTTCATTGAGCGCTTTAGGTATAAGCCCACTAAGGCTAAACAGGTTCAAGAGCGTGTAGCAAAGGTCGAGAAGATCCGTGAAGAACTGGTAGTTCTTCCAGAGCAATCTCATCACATGCATTTTAGGTTCCCAGAACCTCCTCGTACCGGAGATACCGTCATTTCTCTTGAGGGCGTGGCCAAATCGTACGAGGATAACTTTGTCTATGACAACGTTGACCTTAAGCTGTATCGCGGAGATCACGTTGCGCTTGTTGGCCCTAACGGTGCTGGTAAATCTACTCTTATGAAGCTTATTGCTGGCAAACTTAAGCCAGATGCGGGACAGATTAGCCTGGGTCAAAACGTCACTGAAGCCTATTATGCACAGCACCAGCTTGAAGAACTCAATCCTGCAAATACGGTACTTGCAGAGCTTGATACCGTTGCTGCTGGCTGGACTACCTCTGAAGAGCGTAGATTGCTTGGAGCCTTCCTTTTCCATGGCGATGACGTTGAGAAGCGCGTAAATGTACTTTCTGGTGGCGAGCGCGCTCGTCTCGCACTTGCTAAGATGCTGGTTTCTCCAGATCCGCTGTTGCTTCTGGATGAGCCTACTAACCACCTTGATATTGACTCTGTTGACGTTCTAGAGAAGGCTCTTGTTGACTTCCCAGGAACCATCATCTTGATCAGCCATGATGAACACCTGGTCAGAGCTGTAGCAAACAAGGTTGTGGACGTTCGTGACCACAAGGTTACGGTCTATGACGGTAACTACGATTACTTCCTCTTTAAGCTGGCAGAGCTTCAAGCAGCAGCGCAGGGAGAGACGTCGAGCAAGACGATGTCCTCGTATGGAACATCGGGTGCAAGAGCGGTTAAGAGTTCTGGCCCAGAGGCAGGTCAAGCTGCAGGATCTTCTCGCAATGTGAAGACTAAGGAGCAGAGGAGAGCTGAGGCAGAGGAGCGCAATCGTAGAAGTCGTGCGCTGAGAGAGACCAAGAAACGTCTGGACGAGGTTGAGGCAGCGCTGACTCCTGCGCATAAACGATACGATGAACTCATGACGCTTATGGCTGACGAGGCTCTCTATAATGATCCTCAAAAGTTTGATGAGTGTATGGCTGAATACCAGGCGCTTTCTAAGAAGATTCCTGCGCTTGAGGCTGAATGGTTGGAGCTTTCAGAAAAAATGGAAGCAGACATTGATGAGTAGGTAGTTTTGCCAATCTTGGGTAAAATTGTCTTGTACCTACTGTCTTGTAACTAACGTCATGTTCTTGAGAGTCTTTGTTTATACGTGCCTGTCTGCATAGTTTTTGCAGATGTTGAGATAAGGATTATTGTGCCAACTGCTTTAACATCAGTTCCATCGCTTTTGACAACGCTTGCTGAATTTGCACTGGTAATCTTTGCCATTGTGGTTCACGAGGTTGCGCATGGCTTTGTGGCTTACAAATGCGGAGACCCTACCGCTAAAATGTCTGGCCGTTTGACGCTCAATCCGCTCGCACACATTGACCTCTTTGGTACGATTCTTTTGCCATTTATGTTGGTATTGATGGGTGGTCCTAGCTTTGGTTACGCAAAGCCTGTTCCCTATAACCCCAACTACCTCAAAGATCGTCGTCGTGACGAGATTCTTGTAGCACTCGCAGGTCCAGCGTCTAACATTTTGCAGGCGTTTCTCGGCGCGCTGTTGTTGCGTTTGCTCAACGCATTAGCTGTTGCATTTGGTGCGGTACTAAATCCGCTGGTAATGTACTACGTTTCTTCGCTGGTAATCTTCTACATTCAGATTAACGTAAGCCTGGCAGTCTTTAACATGCTGCCAATTCCACCTTTGGACGGCTCTAAGCTGCTGTTATATTTTCTTGGCGAGAAAAACCGTCAAAAGTTCTACGCCATTGAGCCTTACTGTATGATTGCTGTAGTGGGACTCATGTTCTTTGCGCCTGGCTTTTTCTCGTCCATTATCGGTGGCATTTCTAACGTCATTTTGAGCCTGCTTGCGAGAATCATCTAATGTCGTACAAAGTAAACACTGCAACATATTCTGGCCCGTTTGACCTGCTCCTTCAGCTGGTAAGTAGGCAAAAAGTTGCCATCGGCTCTATTTCTATCTCTGAGGTTGCTGATCAGTACCTGGCAGAAGTTGACGCCATGGAAGAGCTTGACCTAGACGTTGCCAGCGACTTCGTGTTAGTTGCGTCAACGCTTTTGGACATGAAGGCCCATGCACTGGTGCCTCAAGACGTTTCGCTCAAAAATTCATACGATGAAGATGAGTATGATGACGAGCTGGACGGTCTTTCTCCTGATGAGGCGCGAGAAGTTCTTATTGCTCGCCTTATTGCCTATAAGCAGTTTAGAAATGCGGGTGCTGCGCTGGGTAGTCGCATGGAGGCAGAGTCGTACATGTTCCCACGCTCAGTGGGCCCAGATCCTGATTTCTTGAACCTCATGGCAGACTATCTTGAGGGCATTACCCTCAGAAGCCTTGCCGTCATCTGTGCGGACATTGACTCAAAACGTGAGACATTCTTGCTTGAAGCAGAACATGTGGCACCAAAAAGGCTCCCAGTGGCCCTGACGGTAGCTTCTGTGGACCGACTCACGCGCTCTAAGGGCAAGGTGACGTTCTCTGAGCTCTTAGACGGACAAGACACGCCAGAAATTGTGGTTGCAAACTTTTTGGCAGTGCTTGAGCTCTTTAAGCGCGGTCTTGTTCGTGTTCAGCAGGATGTCATCTTTGGCGAGATTGAGATTGAGCACATAGAGGGTGCAGATTCATACCAGCTTGATGAGTCAGTTCTTTTGGAACTAGAAGAACTATCTGGTGATGAACCAGACCTTGAAGGATTTAACTTGTCTCAAAATGCGCTCCAAGACGTCCAGCAGACGCTCTTATCGTTAACTCAAACGCCCGATGAAGCACAGAAAGAGGCGGAATAACTTATGGCAGAAGAGCTTACCTATTTAGATTCCGAGTCGCTCAAAGGCGCACTAGAATCACTGCTTTTGGTTGCAACAGATGCAATCACCACGGCCGACTTTGCCAAGGTTACCAATGCTGCTCCTGCTGAGGTCTCCACGGCTCTTAAAGAGCTTTCAGAAGAGTATACGCGCTGCAACAGGGGATTTCAGCTCAGAGAGGTAGCTGGCGGTTGGCGTCTCTTTACGCACCCAGCTCACCATCAGTTGGTCAGCGATTTTGTGCTCTCCTGGGATACGCGCCGCCTTTCTCAGGCAGCGCTTGAGACGCTGGCGGTTATTGCTTATCACCAGCCCGTTACTCGTGAAGGCGTCCGTGCTATTCGTGGCGTTAACTCTGATGGTGTTATCTCTTCACTTCGCGAGAAAAACCTTGTGCGTGAAGTGGGCAAAGAGGCGGATAGGGGACAAGCCATTCTCTATGGCACAACAGCCCTTTTCTTAGAGCGCTTTGGCCTCAAGTCTTTGCGAGAGTTGCCGCCGCTGGAAGACTTTGCCCCTGACGAGGAATCCAAGCAGTTTATTCGCGAGAGACTCTCCGGCAGAAGCTTCACTTCAACGCTTGAAGAAGCCGCAGAAGACATTGACGATGAGCGCTCCCTTTTGGGAGACAGCTACGATACGCAAGAGGATGCATAGGCCGTGGCAGAAGAGCGTATTGTCCCCATGCGCCTACAGCGCTTTTTGGCGCGCGCAGGAGTGGCTAGTCGCCGTGGCTCCGAGCGCCTCATGACCTCTGGTCGCGTCACGGTAAACGGCCAGGTAGTCACCGAGCTTGGCAGTAAGGTTGATCCGCTGGTTGATGTTGTAACGGTTGATGGCATTGTCTGCTCAATTGCCGAGAAACCCGTCTACTTGATGCTCAACAAACCTGCAGGGTATCTGACTACTATGAAAGACCCTCAGGGTAGACCAACCATTGTGGACATGGTTCCCACTGACAGATATCCGGGACTTTTCCCTGTTGGACGTCTTGATATGGATACCACAGGTCTTTTGTTCTTTACTACCGATGGTCAGATGGCTCAAGAACTTCTACATCCTTCAAAACACGTATGGAAACACTACGTTGCTCATGTAGTAGGTACACCTACAGAAGAGCAGCTCAATCGCCTGCGCAAAGGTATTGAGCTTGAAGACGGCCCTGCAGCTCCTGCTGAGGTTGAGATTGTTTCCAACGATGCCAAGATGAAGGCACTTCTCGCCCCACAGGGTTTAGGAAAAACCGGTGGAGGAGAGCCAAATGCTCTGGTAAGCGTCACTATTAGAGAAGGCAGAAAGCACCAGGTTAAAAAGATGCTTCTAGCTATTCACCATAGAGTTCTTGCACTTCACAGAGATACGTTTGGTCCGCTGCACTTAACAGGCGTTAAAGAAGGCGAGTGGAGACTTCTTACAGAAGAGGAAGTTGCTGCCCTGGAGCACACTATTGGCAGAGAGCCGGGTGCTTCTCCTATCATGCCTTTAAACGTCAACAAGTAACTACTCGCCGCACGATTACAGAGCGTACGTTACATACCTACAACCGCCCAGAGAGGAGACATAATGCAGCCATTTGAAGTTCCAGCTCAGGCTCATCGCATTTTGTTTATGCGCCACCCAGAAAGCGTGGCTAATACGCAGCGCTTTTTTAGCGGCAGAAGAGACGTTGAGCTCACCGAGCATGGCGTTGAACAGCGAGAGCGCGCCGTTCGCGCGCTTGTTGCATTTCATCCAGATAGAATTTGGACCTCTCCTTTGTCTCGCTGCAAAGACATGGCCCAGATGGCTGCAGACGAGCTTGGTATTTCCTGCGAGGTAAAAGACGATCTTGCAGAGATGGATTTTGGCATTCTGGAGAGCAAGCGTTTTGCTGATGCAGAAGAGATTTTAAAGCCCTACGGTCTCACGTTTCCCTGGGCTTCAGATGAAAACGGTCATTCCATTCCTGCTCCAGAAGCAGAGTCATATGAGCAGGTAAGAAGCAGGTGTCGCAACATTCTTAACGAGTTCTCCAGCCTTTCTGGACGCACGGTTTGTATTTCTCATGGTGGTTATCTGCGCTCTATGATGGCAGAGATTTTTGGCATCCCAGGAAGTTCAAGCTGGAATGTGCATCTTGCAAATGTCTCTTCAATCTTCTTTACTAGTACAGGCAGTTCTGATTTCAAGCTTGGTGGATTTAATCTTGATCCAGAAGAAGTTATTCGTCGTTCCACTGAGCCAAGTTTTTACGATTTTCGTGACATTTGGGGTGTCACCAAGGGGGATAAGTAATGATTGTTGCTATTGATGGCCCAGCAGGCTCCGGAAAGTCTACGGTAGCTCGCGCCCTTTCTGATCGCCTGGATTTGATTTTCCTTGATACGGGCGCAATGTATCGCTCGGTAACCGTAGAATGCCTGCGTCAAGGCATCGATATGACAGATACCGAGAAAATCATTCAGGTAGCACGTAGCATTAGTATCTCGTTTGGAAACTCTGTTAATGGTCAAACCGTCTTCGCTAACGGTGCAAACGTTACCGCAGAGATTCGTACCCCAGAGGTAGACAGAAACGTCAGTGCTGTTGCAGCCATCCCTGAAGTACGTGAGGCTATGGTCACGCTTCAGCGTCGCGCTGGCGAGAATGGCGATGTAGTCGCAGAAGGTCGTGACATTGGAACCGTGGTATTCCCCGAAGCTGATGTAAAGGTTTTCTTGACCGCAGACCCTGCTGCTCGTGCTCACCGCCGCGCTGTTCAGCGCCAGGGTGGAGATGCAGCCACCGGAAACGATGCCCAGGTAGACGCCAAGAGTGAGGAGAAGATCCTCGAAGACATCAAGGCTCGCGATAAGGCTGATTCTGAGCGTAAGGCAGCACCACTTCGTGCTGCAGAAGATGCCCACCACATTGACTCTTCTGCGCTTTCTGTTGAAGAGGTTATTGCAGCTATTATTGCCCTGCATCCTGGGCTCGGCAAAAGAGATATCCGCAATCACAGGGCTTCTCACCAGGGAAATGGATCAGAGAGCAGCTCTTCTGATGACGGGAAGTCTCACACAGAAAAGCCTAAGCGCTCCGAGAAAAAATCTTCTATAGCAGCGACATCTAAGCGTTTGCGTCCTTTTGGCGGAAACTCATTTGACGATTATTACGATACCGCGCTTGCTGATTTTCCAGCTCCAGCCAAGTTCTTTAAGTGGCTGGCAGTCAGCGTGCTTGGGCTGATTACAAAAATCTGGTTTAGATGGCGTTGGGACAATGACCAGCTCTTTGTTGGCGATAAGACCCCTCGCGTTCTTATCATGAACCACCCAACGTTCTTGGACCCTATTGTTACTGTTGTCCACCTGTTTGTTCATGGCATTCCCGTTAGAACCATCTACAAGAGCGAGTTCAACAAATTCAAACCACTTCAGTGGGCACTCTCTAGACTTGGTGGCATTCCGGTAGACCGTGGAACTGCCGATATGAAGGCAATTCGTCGTGCCACTACAGCGCTTTCTAGGGGAGAAATGCTTCTTATTTACCCTGAGGGCACAAGAGTCAGAAGCAATACTGAGCGCGGAGAAACTCATGGTGGTTTTGCACTTATTGCCCAGCTTGCTAAGGTAGATGTGCAGCCCCTGGCAATCATTGGTGCACTTGATATTAAGAAAAAAGGTTCTCCTCTGGTTAAGCCTGTTAAAGTTTATCTTCGCGCAGGTCAGAAGGTCTCTTTTAGTGATCTAACTTCTACAAAGCGCAAAGATCAGGCAAAAGAGATGGAAGAGATGGCCATGGAGCGGGTATACGAACTAAGAGATGCAATGCTAAAAGAGCATCCCGGAAGGAATTAGTTCGTGCCTACTATTAGAATTGCTGATGAAGCAGGTGCTTGTTACGGCGTAGAAAGAGCGCTTCAGATGGTCCAGCAGGCCGTCAAAGATACTCATGCGCCCGTGCGCACCCTTGGTCCACTTATCCATAACCCTCGCGTTGTCACGTCACTTAAAGACCAGGGCGTAGAGGTTGTTGATTCCGCTTCTGAAGCTGCAGGAAGTGCGCTGCTGCTGCGCACTCATGGCGTAACTCCTCAAGAGGAACAGATTGCCAAGGACGGCTGTGTTGACGTGTTAGATGCAACCTGTCCGTTTGTAAAGAAGGCTCACGGAGCCGCAGAACTTCTCGCCAAGCAGGGTTATGCCGTGTACGTGGTAGGAGAGTCCGGACATCCTGAGGTAGAGGCCACGCTGGCACACGTTCCAGGTTCTTTGGCCATAGACTCCGTGGAAGAAGTTGCAGCTCAGGCAGATGCTATGAGAGCTGCAAAAAAGGTTGGTCTGGTGGTTCAGACCACCATGAGCGCTGCAAAGCTTTCTGAGGTGGTAAACGCGGTACTTCCGCTTGTTGACGAGCTTCGCGTCATGAATACCATCTGCGAGGCTACTGCAGGCCACCAGGACTCTTGCATGAGGCTTGCAAAAGAGTCTGACGTCATGATTATTATTGGCGGCAGGATTTCTGCAAATACTACTCGCTTGGCAGAGATTTCTAAGCTCTATTGCCCCGCAACCTACCACATTGAAGGCGCTGATGAGCTAGAGGCTTCTTGGTTTGAAGGTGCGGAGCATATTGGTATTACCGCAGGAGCTTCTACACCAGAAGCTCACATCAACGCAGTTAAATCAGCCATCGAGGAAATCGTAGGCGCTTAATATGGAACAGCGCGCAGACTACGGAAACACAAAATCTGGTGGACTTGGCGCACTGATTGAGTCCGTTGAAGAGGGTAGTCCCGCGTGGAAGGCTGGCCTTGAGCCAGGCATGATTATCGAGAAGGTCAATGGTGTAGTGCCAAAAGACCTGATTGATTGGCGCTGGGAAGCCGACGGCTCCCTCTGTGAGCTTGAGGTTTCTGTGCCTGGTGACGATGAGCTTTACGAGTGCGTGCTTGAGCGTGAGTCCGGAGAAGACTGGGGCGTTGACTTTGTTGACGTGCTCTTTGACGGCATCAAGACGTGCGTAAACGCTTGTCAGTTCTGCTTTATGGCTATGTTGCCAGAAGATATGCGCCCTTCACTTTCTATTAGAGATGACGATTATCGCCTGAGTTTCTTGCAGGGCAATTTTGTCACGCTCACTAATCTCACAGACGAAGATGTTGATCGCATCATCTCTCACAAGCTAGAGCCTATGAACGTCTCGCTGCATGCAATCTCACCTGATGTGCGTCGCAATCTGATTGGCGCTCGCGCAGCCAGGGGCATTGAAGTGCTTGAAAAGCTTATGGACGCCGGCATTGAAATCCATGGCCAGATTGTTCTGTGTCCTAATATCAACGATGGCGAAGAGCTTGATAAAACGCTTGATTGGGTAGAGGCTCACCAGCAGATTACCTCTCTGGCCATTGTTCCGCTTGGCTATACCAAAGACTCTAAGCGCTTTACGCATTCCTATTCTGATGACGTTGAGCTCTCTCGTTCCGTTGTCAAAATTGTTGAGCCCTATCAGGAGCGCGCACGTGCCTCTTTGGGCATTACACGTTTCCAGCTCTCTGATGAGTTCTATGTAGACGCCCAGCTACCTATTCCACCTGCATATACCTACGACGGCTATCCTCAGTTCTATGACGGTATTGGTATGCTCAGAAGCTTCCTTGACGAGGCTGAAGAGGTTTGCGCCTCTATGCGTACTGCCCTTGATGAGGCAGATACCTATCTTTCTGCTCACTCTCGCAAGATTGTGCTGATTGTAGGCGAGGCGGCTCAGCAAACCATCCAGACCTTCTGCGACAACTGGTCTGCCAACGGCGACGTTTCTACCTTTGCCGTGCGCAACGATTTCTTTGGTGGAGACGTTAATGTCACAGGACTTATCTGCGCCGTTGATCTTCTCGCCCAGGTGCCAGAGGACTTAACTGATGTCCTAGTAGTGCTTCCTGAGGTTATGTTTAACTTTGATAAGGTCACCCTTGATGGCATGTCGCTGGCCGATTTAACTGCGCAGTTAGAGGCTCGTGGCGCAAAAGTAATCATGTCAATTCCTGGTCCCACAAACATTGCTGAGTCGTGTATTAAAGCGCTCAAAGAGTGGGATTAGCCACATATTGCTGGTATCATTAAACTAACTGAATGAAAGGTGAGACATGGCTAAGCCCATTGTTGCTATTGTTGGACGCCCTAATGTTGGTAAGTCCACGCTGGTAAATAGAATTGCCGAGAAACGCGATGCAATTGTGCACGAGTCTAGGGGAGTAACCCGTGACCGTTCGTATCACGATGCTGACTGGAATGGTCGTGAGTTTAAGCTTATTGACACCGGCGGCATTGAGTCAATTAAGTCGCAGGATCGTTTTGCTCCACACATTCGTGAGCAGGCACTTCTTGCATGCGAAGAGGCCGACGTTATCGTTTTTGTCGTAGACGGTACCACTGGTGTTACCGATGAAGACGAAGAGGTTGCTCGCATTGTTCGCAAGAGCACCAAGCCTGTGTTTTTGGTTGTCAACAAAAAAGATAACCCTGCAACTGAGCAGGACGGTCTTTGGGACTTCTATGCACTTGGCTGCGGCGAGCCTCTGCCTCTGTCTGCTTCACATGGCCACGGCACTGGTGACTTGCTGGACGATATTGTCAACGCTTTCCCCGAGGCTGATGAAGAACCAGAGGATGATGGCATCCTTAACCTTGCAATTATTGGTCGTCCAAACGTTGGTAAGTCTTCACTGGCAAACCGCCTAGCTAACAAGAAACGCTCCATTGTTTCTGACGTTGCGGGTACTACGCGCGATGCTATTGATACCATGATTGAATGGAAGGGAACTCCCATTCGTCTTGTTGATACTGCAGGTATTCGCAAGAAGAGCCAGGTACATGAAGACGTTGAGTACTACAGTCTGGTCAGAGGCCTGCAGGCAATGGATCGCGCAGACGTCTGTCTTCTTGTGGTTGACGCTTCTGTTGGTGTAACCGAGCAGGACCAAAAGCTTGCCAACATGGCCGTAGAGCGTGGATGCGCTCTGGTGCTCCTGCTTAACAAGTGGGATCTTATTGATTCTGAGGCAAAGCGCGATGAGGTAGCAGTCTCTGTAGCAAAGCGCCTGGCCTTTGCACCTTGGATTGCATCTATCAACGTTTCTGCACTTACTGGCCGCGCTATTGATAAGGTACTTGCCGCTGCTCTTTCGGCTGCAGAATCCCGCGCACTTCAACTCAAGACTTCCGAGCTCAACGAGCTTCTCGCCCAGATTAGAGAAGGCGGTCACACGGTTTCTGACCGCGGTCGCCGTCTTAAGATTCAGTACGCCACTCAGACGGGCTCCAAGCCTCCTGTTATCTCGTTCTGGTGCAACGCTCCAGACCTTGTTGACGATAACTACGAGCGCTTTATTGAGAACAGACTTCGCGAGAAGTTCCCTCTGGTTGGTACACCTATTCGTTTGAAATTCCGTAAGAAGATTGAATCTAACTAATGTCTGGAATTGTTGTTGCTCTGATTTTTGGACTTATTGCGTTTGGCCTTGGTGGCATTCCATTTGGCCTGATTATTGCAAGCGTTATGGCTCATGAAGACATTCGCAAGCTTGGATCAGGAAACATTGGCACTACCAACGTTGCTAGAAATGCTGGTAAAGCCGCAGGTATTCTTACGCTTTTGTGCGATGCAGGTAAGGGCATTATCAGTGTCATGCTAGTCCGTTGGTTTTTGGGAACGCAGGGATTTACTCCTCTGGTCTCGGGAAATGATCACGCAGAGGCGGAACTCATCATTTCTTTTGTGTATGCCTGCTGTGTTCTTGGTCATATTTTCTCGCCATGGCTTCATTTCCACGGCGGCAAAGGAATTGCTGTTGGATTTGGTGGTGGCCTTGCGGTAAATCCGCTTGCAGCACTCGTAGCTCTTGCGGTGTTTATTACGCTTGCCGTACCAACTAAATACGTATCGCTTGGTTCCATTGGTGCAGCGGTTGCTATTCCGCTTTTCTGCCTTTTATTTGGTATGGACCCCGTGGCAACTATTCCGGTATTTGTTGTGGCAGCTGCAGTAATTTGGGCACATCGCGAGAATATCAATCGTCTTAATGCCGGTAGTGAGTCTAAATTCTCTTTTGGCGATAAGAAAAAGGATAAGTAATCATGAAAAAAGTTGCTGTTATTGGTTCGGGATCGTGGGGTACCGCACTTTCAACACTACTTGCTTCTACCTGTGATGAGGTAATTATCTGGTCTAGAGAGGCCGATGTTACCGAGTCAATCAATAAAGAGCACGTCAACTGCAGACATCTCTCTGATTCTGAGCTCCCACACAATATTGTGTCTACCACTAGTGAGGCTGAGGCTCTCACCGGTGTAGATGCTGTTGTTATGGCGGCTCCTTCTGCGTTTTTACGTTCAGTTTGCTCTGCTTGTGCACCGTATCTTGACCCTGAGGTTGATGTCTTGATTCTCTCCAAGGGTATGGAAGCAGGTTCTCATAAGCTTATGCATGAGGTTGCTGCTGACGAGCTAGGAAATCCTGCCAGAATTGCTGTGCTTTCTGGTCCAAACCATGCAGAAGAGGTTATTAAACAGGGAATTTCTGCAGCAGTTGTAGCGTCTGAAGATGCCGAGGTTGCTAAGCGTTTCCAGACGTTGCTTTCTCGACCTTACTTCAGAACCTACGTTAGTTCTGATGTACGCGGTGTTGAGGCTTGTGCTGCAGCTAAAAACGTTGTTGCTATTGCTTGTGGTATTGCTGTTGGTTTGGGTAATGGCGATAACGCCCTTGCTGCTCTTATGACACGCGGCTTGGCAGAACTTGGTCGCGTAGTATGCGCTATTGGCGGAGACCCACTTACCTGTATGGGTCTTGCTGGTATGGGTGACTTGGTTGCTACCTGCACCTCCGAGCATTCTAGAAATAGAACGTTTGGAGAAGCCCTGGTCAAGGGCAAGACGCTTCAGTCATACCAGGAAGAAACAGGCATGGTTGTTGAGGGTGCTCAGGCCGTCATTGGTCTTTATGAGCTTGGTCAGCAAATGGACGTTGAGATGCCTATCACTTCAGCTGTTCACGCTGTGCTTTACGAAGGCGCTACGCCTGAAGACATTACTTCTCGCCTTACTAACCGCCTGCCTAATGAAGAATTTTATGGAATGACTCGATAGGAGAGTTTAATGAATAACGTCCTGGTAGCACCATCTGTTCTATCCGCAGATTTCTCCAAGCTTAAGAGCGAGCTTGATTCAATTGCAAACGCTGACTACATCCATTACGACGTGATGGACGGTCACTTTGTTCCTAATATTTCTTTTGGTCCAGATATTTTTTCATACTGCAAAAAGTCTTCTGAGCTGCCTATTGATGTCCATCTGATGGTTACCAATCCAGCTGAGATTGCACCTCTGTTCCTGGATCGCGGTGCTGACGTTGTTACCTTCCACTACGAGGCTGAGGTTCACGCTCATCGTCTTGTCCACCTTATCAAGGACTCTGGTGCTAAGGCTGGCATTTCTCTTTGCCCAGGTACTCCTGTAAGCGTTCTTGAGGATCTTATTGAAGACCTTGACCTGGTGCTTATCATGACGGTTAACCCTGGTTTTGGTGGACAGAAGTTTATTCCTCACTCACTTGAGAAGCTCAAGGCACTCAAAGAGCTCTGTCGTAAGCACAACGTTAACCCTCTGATTGAGGTTGATGGTGGTATTAGTGCAGCTAATGCAGCTGATGTTGTAGCTGCTGGCGCTGATATGCTTGTTGCAGGTATCGCTGTGTTTGGCCAGGAAGACCGCGGTGCAACTATTGAGGCTATCCGCTCTGCTGGCGAGTCTGCTCTTACCGTTCAGGGCTAAACTACGCTCTCAAGCATTATTTTCGCCAGATCACCAAGATTGAATCTACAGAAACACGTTATGGATTACGTTTACTTAGACTATGCAGCTTCAGCACCAATGCGCCCAGAAGCGCTAGATGCCGAGAAAACCTATGAGGCTTCACCTATTGCTGGGGTGAACCCAAACTCTTTGCACTCGCTTGGTCGTCAGGCAGCGCGAGAGCTTGATGGCGCTCGTGGCGTTATCGCGCGTGCGGTGGGCGGCAAGTTTAGGGCTCCTGACGTGGTCTTTTGCTCTGGCGGAACTGAGGGCAATAACCTCTCTGTTCTTGGAATGGCGGAAGGTATTCGCAACAAAGACCACAAGCGCAACACGGTGGTTTTCTCGGCAATTGAACACGATTCTATTTTGGATCTTGCACCTGTTCTTCGCGAGAAGGGCTTTGAGGTAAGAATTGTTCAGCCTAACCGTCAGGGAAAGATTGAGGCTTCTGCCCTTGAGGGTCTTTTAGACCAGTCAGTGGCCCTTGTTTCCGTCATGTATGCCAATAATGAGACGGGCGTTATTCAGCCAGTTGTAGACCTTGCGCGAGCTGCTCATAAAGTGGGTGCACTTTTCCACACTGACGCGGTTCAGGCGTTTGGTCGTATTCCTCTTGAGGTGTCAGACGTAGACGCCCTGACCATTGCTGCTCATAAAATTGGTGGACCTCTTGGTATTGCTGCGGTTCTTATGCGCTCCAAAGTTCCGTTTAAGGCACAGAGTTACGGCGGGGGACAAGAGGCTGGTAGGCGTCATGGTACCCAGGACGTTCGTAGCGCCCTTGCCTTTGCTGCCGCAGCTCAGTGGTGCCTGGAGAACCTTACTCAAACGCAGGAGAGCGTTTCTGCGCGCGCTAATAAGGTGTATGAGACTCTTTGTGCTTCTTCCAAGATTAAACCAACTACAGAGGCTTACGCTGGCAAAGACCACATGCCTGGTACGGTCAGTATTATGGTTCCTTCAATGGACTCAGAGACGCTTATCTTAAAGCTTGACCAGGCAGGCTATGAAGTTTCAGCTGGGTCTGCTTGTTCTTCAAGCTCTCTTGATGCAAGCCACGTTCTCTCGGCTATGGGCATCTCTAAAAACGAGGCTCTGGGAAGCTTACGTATAACCTTTGACGAGCGCGTTTCTGAAGCTGATCTTGATGCTTTCTGTACAACCTTGCTCCATATTGTTAGATAAATTTTTCACATACTAATCTCTGCATTAGTTATGTTCTGCGTCTGATACGTCCTTATTTACGGTAGACTAGATGAGTAACCGTATATGAGGAGGCCCCATGAGTGAGTCTGTTAATCTGATGCAGCTCCAGGATATTGATTTGCAGCTGCTAAAACTCGCATCCAACTTGGCCTCAATGCCCCAGGTTCAAAAGATTAAAAATGCCCAACTTGCAGAGAAAAAGATTGCTTCTCAGCTTAAGCAGGTTCTTGGCGTTAAAAAAGACGTAGAAATTGATATTTCTGACCTCAATGAGCAGCGCGCCCATTATGTTCTTAAGACAGATGAGGTTTCTGCTGCAGTAGAAACTGCAACTAATCATCGTGCTCTTAGAGACTTTGACCAGCAGCTTTCTTCTTTGGCAAAGAATATCGAGAAGTGCGATTTTAAACTTGCAGCAAAAACAGAAGAGCTTGAGAAGTGCAAGAAGGCTTATCAGACAGCTCAAGACTTGCAGGTAAAGCTTATGAAAGAGCGTGAGAGCCTTTCTCAGTCCCTTGAGATTGATTCTGCGGCTCTTCGCGCAGAGATTGTTGAGCTTTCTAAGTCTCGAGAAGAGCTTGCAGCTCAGATTTCTTCTGATACGCTTGAGCGCTATGAAGGTGCACGTAAACGCTTTAAGGGCCTGGCAGTTGAGCACCTTGTAGGTAATGTTCCAAGCGTCTGTCGTGTTAAGTTACAGCCAAGTTCATTCCACGATCTTCAGCACAGCTCTGAGATTGCTGAATGCCCTTATTGCCACAGAATGCTTATTACTTCTACAGCGTTTGAAGAATAAAGGAATTTATCGCTATGTTTGATAAAACCGCTCAGTCCTCTGTATGCCTTGTGGTATGCGGAGGTATTGCTGCATATAAAGCCTGTGAAGTACTCAGAGGCCTTCAGAAAGCAGGCTGCGACGTTCGTGTTGTTATGACAGAAGATGCAGCCCAGTTTGTGGGAAAGACTACTTTTGAGGCTCTTACACATCATGAGGTAGTACAGTCGCTCTACAACAATGCCGAGACTCCAGTTGCTCACGTTGACCTTGCTGATTGGGCAGATTGCATGGTAGTTGTACCAGCTACGGCTAATATCATGGCTAAGATGACTCACGGTATTGCTGATAATGCCGCAAGCGCAACGCTTCTAGCTGCTCATACGCCAGTTCTTGTGGCTCCTGCGATGAATACACACATGTGGGAAAATCCAGCCACTCAGGCAAACGTGGCACTGCTGCGTCAGCGCGGCATCCAGATGGTTATGCCCGATTCAGGCCGTCTTGCCTGCGGTTATACCGGAGATGGAAAGCTTGCTCCGGTTCAGCAGATTGTTGACGCTGCACTAAAGGTTCTTTCTGGCAAAGAGTCTGTGCCGACCAAGCAAGATCTTGCGGGTAAAAAGATTCTTATCACCGCAGGACCAACTCACGAGAAGATCGATCCAATTCGCTTTATTGCCAACTGTTCAACAGGAAAACTTGGCTATACCGTGGCTAAAATTGCAGCTAGTCGTGGAGCGGATGTCACCCTTATCTCTGGACCCACACACCTTGAGGCTCCTCAAGGTGTCAATGTGCAAAGAGTAGTATCTGCTGAAGATATGTATAAGGCTTGTACAAGCGTCTTTGACAGCGTTGACGTTGCTATTTTGACGGCAGCTGTTGCCGACTACACGCCTGCTCATCCAGCAGATCATAAGCTCAAGAAATCATTAGAGTATCTTGAGTCTATTGACCTTAAAGAAACCACCGATATTCTCGCCAGCCTGTCAAAGACCAAGAAAGACCAGGTTGTCGTAGGTTTTGCAGCAGAGACAAATAACCTTTTGGAGCATGCTCAGGCTAAACTTGAGCGTAAAGGCTGCTCCATGATTGTGGCAAATGATGTGTCTAGGCCAGATTCAACCTTTGGTTCAGATACAGACCGTGTGGCTTTTGTAACTCCTCAAGGTATAGAACAGCTTGAGACTTTGCCACTTGCTGACGTAGCTTCAGAGCTTTTGGACCGTGTGGGCAAAATGCTTGAGGAGCGTGCATAGCGTGCAACCAGAAGATCTTTTTATTGGATGCCATCTCTCGGCAGCTAGGGGCTGGGAGGCAATGGGTAAGGATGCTCTTTCTATTGGGGCAACTACCTTTGCTTTCTTTACCAGAAATCCTCGTGGAGGCAACGCTAAGGCTCTAGATGAGGCTGACGTTACAAAGCTTAGGGAGCTTCTTGAGGCTCATCACTTTGGACCTTTGGTTGCGCATGCTCCCTACACTATGAATCTGTGCTCTGCTAAAGAAGAGACCAGGGATTTTGCTCGTCGAGCACTCACAGAAGATCTTGAGCGTATGGAGTATCTGCCTGGTAATTATTACAACTTTCATCCCGGTAGCCATGTGGGTCAAGGGTCTGACGTGGCAATAGAGCAGATTTCTGAAGCGCTTAACGATTGCCTTTTTGAGGGCCAGCACACTACGGTTCTTCTTGAAACGATGGCAGGTAAGGGTACAGAAGTTGGTAAAACGTTTGAAGAGATTGCCGCAATTCTAGATAAGGTAAACCACCCCGAGCTTATGGGCGTATGTCTTGATACCTGCCATATTCACGATGGCGGCTATGAGATTGTAGAAAATCTTGATGCGGTTCTAGATACGTTTGACCAGATAATTGGTTTAGAAAAGCTTAAAGCCTTGCATCTTAATGATTCTAAGAATCCCCTTGGGGCTCGTAAAGATAGACATGAGCAGATTGGCAAAGGCTTTATTGGCTTAGAAACGTTCCGCGCTGTGGTGACTAATCCGCGCGTCAACACACTTCCTATGATTTTGGAAACTCCTCATTCTGAACTTTCTGGTTGGGGAGAAGAAATTGCATTACTTCGTTCTTTTTTAGGTGATAACTAGTGGGAATTCTGGTAGGTTGCGAACAAATTTCTATGGAATGGCCTGGTAAGAAGGTTCTTACTAACCAGACTATTGGCGTTAATGAGGGTGACCGTATTGGCGTTGTAGGTAAAAACGGTGACGGTAAATCAACTCTCTTAGATCTTATCGCCCATAGAATTGAACCCGATTCTGGCAACGTAATTTGGAGAAGCGGCATCCAAGTTGGCTACATGGGCCAAAGTGATTCGCTCTCTGATTCACAGACAGTTTGTAGCGCTGTCGTGGGTGAAACGCCAGAGTACGAGTGGGCATCTGACGCTCGCATCCGTAAAATTATTGATGAGCTCATTGGAGACTTAGACTGGAATGGCCTGGTAGGAGAGCTTTCTGGAGGTCAGCGGAGACGCTGCGATTTGGCTCGACTGCTTGTGGGTACCTGGGATTTAATGCTTATTGATGAGCCTACCAACCACCTTGATCTTCACGCTATTCAGTGGCTTGCAAATCACCTTAAAAACCGCTGGTCAGAGGGAAATGGCGCCCTCATTCTAGTCACACATGACCGTTGGTTCTTGGATGAAGTCTGCGACCACATGTGGGAAGTCCACGATGGCGTTATTGACCCATTTGACGGCGGCTATTCTGCCTACATTCAAGCTCGAGTTGAACGTGATAGACAGGCAGCGGTGATGGAAGAGCGCCGTCAGAATACGCTTAGAAAAGAGCTTAATTGGCTTGCTCATGGCGCAAAGGCTCGCACGTCAAAGCCTAAGTTTAGGATTGACGCTGCCATGGAGCTTCTAGCCGAAGATCCACCACTGAGAAACACGCTTGAGCTCAAACGCATGGCAGTCTCTAGGCTAGGCAAGCAGGTTATTGAGATGCATGACGTCTCGTTTGCCTACAAAAATATTGCACAGAGCACGGATGCAGCTCAAAATACGCAGGCAGATGTCATTAAGCACGTCGAGTGGCTCATTGGTCCTGGAGACCGCTATGGTATTTTGGGCGAGAATGGCGCTGGTAAGTCCACGCTTCTTGAGTTGATGACGCAGCAGTTGCAGCCAACGTCTGGTCTCGTGAAGGTAGGCAAGTCCGTCAAATTTGGTTGGCTTTCTCAGCAGATTGATACGTTTGCCACAAAAGAGACGTGGACTGTTCTTGAACTGCTTGGCCAGTACAAAACAAGTTACCTGGTAAACGGCAAAATGCAGAGCCCTACGCAGCTGCTTGAAAGCTTGGGCTTTGATCGCCGAGAGTTTACCAACCGCTTGCAAGACCTCTCCGGAGGACAGCGTAGACGCTTAGCACTTCTGTGCGTCCTTCTGGAAGAGCCAAACGTGCTGGTACTAGACGAGCCAGGCAACGATCTGGACACGGATATGCTTGCTGTCCTGGAAGACCTTCTGGACTCGTGGCCAGGAACGCTTCTGGTGGTCAGCCACGATCGTTTCTTGATTGAGCGCGTAACTGACGACCAATATGCCCTCATAGATGGCCACATTCGCCACGTTCCTGGCGGCGTTGACGAGTATCTTAAGCTTGTTGATGCTGCAAAGCAAACGGCGAGAAGAGCGGGGGAGTTGTCGGGTACACGCGGAAACTCAGATACAAATGAGCCGCAGGTAGACGGATCTTCTCGCCAGGAGGGTGCGGTGCTAAGTAACGCTGAGCGTCGCGAGCTCAAGAAGCGCTTTGATTCGATTGAGCGACGCATGGGCAAAGCTCAGGAGCTGCCTGAGCAGATTAGGGAGCAGATGAGCTCTGCTGATGCCACAGACGCGCAGCGTTTGATGGAGTTGCAACAGCAGCTTGATGACGCAGAAGCGGCGCTGATGGAGCTGGAAGACGAGTGGTTAACGCTGGCAGAGAAACTTGGTGAAGCGTAAATGGGAGAGTTGCTCTCTAGATTTGTATGGCCAAAATATGGCCGAAAGAGTTTTGTTGCCGTGCTTTGTAAAGGTGTTGAAGTTGTTGGAGATCTACTTACACCTTTGATTATTGCGCGCATGATTGACCTGGGAATTCACGGGGCAAACATGTATGACATTATTCGCTACGGTATTTTGCTAGTGGTAATTGCGGTTGTTGGCTTTAGTTTTACGCTTGTCTGTCAGAAAATTGCTTCTATTGTTTCTCAGCGCACGGGAACTGACCTGCGCAATGAGCTGTTTAAGAAGATTCAAGAGCTCTCAAGTACTGATATTTCTGCACTGGGAACAGATACGCTGGTAACCCGTCTTATCAACGATGTCAATCAAGTTCAGGTAACCGTTGCTCTGGGTATTCGCCAGCTGGTCAGATGGCCAATCTTAGCGGCCGGATCTATTATTGCCACCCTTATGCTTGATGCTCAGCTTGGAATGGTCTTCTTGATTGCAACAGTGTTGGTAGCAGCTATTTTCTTTTTTGTTGCACGTAAATCTACCGCACTCTTTACTGAGCTGCAGAAGCGCCTTGATACCGTTTCTTTATATATGCGTCAAATGCTTTCTGGTATTCGTGTTATTAGGGCTTTTAGGCATGAATCAGAAGAGAAGGAACAATTCTCCGAGGCAGTTCTTGCTCAGACAGAAACAGCAACTGATGCTGCAAATTACTCAGCGCTACTGAACCCTGCAACTTTCCTAGTCATGTACCTGGGAATTGCCGTAACGCTTTGGCTTGCGGCTCCTCAGATTACTGCGGGTACGCTATCGCAAGGAACCGTGGTGGCACTTGTCAGCTATATGACTAGTGCGCTTTTAGCTATTGGCTACGTTGCTAACCTGGTTATTATCATTACACGCGGAACTGCGTCTGCTGCACGCGTAATGGAAGTTCTGAACACCAAGCCGACGCTCACCGATAAGGGAAACAAGCACATCAACCTCACGGAATCTGACTTCGCCGGCACCGCCGTGGCATTTAAGGACGCCTCACTTGTCTACGACGGTGGAGGAGAGCCGGCGCTTTCTAACATTAACCTCTCGCTTCAGGCTGGTCAGACGTTGGGAATTATCGGTGGCACTGGCTCCGGTAAGTCTAGTTTTGCTGCCCTCATCCCACGTCTTTTTGACACAGAATCTGGCTCCGTTAGCGTCTTTGGTCACAACGTCAAAACCTATACCTTTGAGCAGCTGCGTGCCCTTATTGGTTACGTTCCACAGCATACCTCGCTGGTCAGTGGCACTATCCGTACCAACCTCTGCTGGAAGAATCCTAACGCTACCGATGAGGAACTCTGGGCAGCACTTGAGGTTGCTCAAGCAGCAGACTTTGTGCGCGAGAAAAGCGATCAGCTTGATAGCATTGTCGAGCGTGGCGGCAAGAACTTCTCGGGTGGTCAACGTCAGCGCTTGACCATCGCTCGTGCCCTGGTAGGAAGTCCGCGCATTGTCATCTTGGACGACGCTGCTTCCGCACTTGATTTTGCTACGGACGCGCACCTCCGCGCGGCGCTTCGTAAGCTCAGTGCCACCACTACAAGCATCATTATTTCGCAACGTGTAGCAGCGGTAATGCAAGCAGACAAGATTCTTGTTCTTGACCATGGAAAACAAGTGGGGCTGGGAACACACAAAGAACTTCTCGCCACATGCCCACTCTATAAAGAGATTTGTCTCTCGCAGCTTCGTCCTGAGGAGGTGGAGTAATGGCCGATATGTATTCTGGTGGAAGCACCTCCGCTATTGCATCAAGCGCGCCTGAGCACGGTAAGGGCGGCTCGGCGGACGTCATTTCTATGTCCGCGGCAGAAGTAACTCGTCGCCTAGCTGCATGGATTTCTCCTCACGGAGGTTTTTTGGTTCTAGCGGCTGCCTCTTCAATTGCAACCGTGCTTTTGCAGCTCTGGGTACCCATCATTGTAGGCGCCGCCATTGATCAGCTCATTAGACTGGTGCAGGGTGGCGAGGCGGCACTTCTGCCAACGCTTGCTCAGCTCTCGGTGGTAGTGTTACTTGCAAGCGCAACGCAGTGGCTTGCTTCTTGGTCTACCAATAAGCTCACCTACCTGGTAACCCGTGACCTCAGAGAAGCGGCGCATACCAAGGTGTCAAACCTACCTCTCTCGTACATTGACACTCATTCTCAGGGAGATTTGCTCTCTAGGGTAGTAAACGACGTTGATCAGCTTGGTGACGGCCTCCAGCAAGGCCTCACGCAGTTCCTTACGGGCGTGGTAACCATTATTGGAACCTTGTGCTTTATGTTCTATATGTCGGTTCCTATGGGCCTTGTAGTTGCTCTGGCTACGCCGCTCTCAATTATTGTTGCATCCGCCATTACCAAGTACGCTAGCTCGTCTTTTGGCAAGCAGCAGGGCTACCAGGGCCAGCTTGGCGGATATGCAGAAGAGATGGTCTCTAACCAGGAGCTTATCACCGCATTTGCCCACAAGGATGCCATTATTGAGCAGTTTGAAGCTATTAACGAGAAACTCCGTGTAGTAGGAGAGCGTGCACAATTTGCCTCTTCGCTTTCCAATCCCTCTACGCGTCTGGTCAATAACTTCATTTACGCACTGGTAGCTGCTCTTGGTTGCATTTGTGTTCTAACGGGAGTTCCTTCTCCGCTTACCATTGGTCAGGTGCAGAGCTTCCTCTCGTACGCAAACCAGTACATGAAGCCTTTTAACGCTATTTCTGCAGTTGTTACGCAGGTTCAGACCGCCTACGCAAGCGCTCGCCGCGTGTTTGATCTTCTCGACGCAAAAGAAATCAAGCCTGACCCAGCCGACGCTGAAGTCATCCAGGACCCACAAGGCTCCATTGAATTTGACGACGTGGCGTTCTCCTACGATCCCAAGCACCCGCTACTCAGTCACATTTCATTTAAAGCAGAGCCTGGTCAGAAGATTGCTCTTGTTGGACCAACCGGATGCGGTAAGACCACCCTTATTAACCTGCTACTGAGGTTCTATAGCATTGATTCTGGTGCAATTTATGTAGACGGTCATAACACGCAAAAGCTCACAAGGGCATCGCTCAGAGAGCAATTTGGCATGGTGTTGCAGGATACGTGGCTCTTTAAGGGAACCATCAAAGAAAACATCCGCTACGCAAAACCCGATGCCACGGATGAGGAGATTATCGCCGCAGCTCAAAAGGCTCAGGCTCACGAGTTTATCCAGCAGCTTCCTCAGGGCT
>CAKARX010000008.1:0-23926 GCA_916720745.1 uncultured Atopobium sp. | reverse complement strand
CAACGTCGCTAAAGTTCTCTGTATCGCGCATGTACTGCTCAACGTTAACGGTTACGCCACCGAGAGCATCCGTAATGCCTGCAAGACCGTCAAAATTGACCTCTGCATAGTGAGCAATATGCACGCCGCACAGTTCATTTACGGCTTGCACCATGCCATTTGCGCCGTCGTAGAAGTGAACGGCGTTAATCTTCATGTAGGAGCCCTTCCACAAAACACGGGTGTCTCGT
The DNA here is from genome assembly GCA_916720745.1 of uncultured Atopobium sp. Lineage (GTDB taxonomy): Bacteria > Actinomycetota > Coriobacteriia > Coriobacteriales > Atopobiaceae > Lancefieldella. Next base: position 23,696 of record CAKARX010000008.1, on the reverse strand, counting down.
GGAATAGAAAGCATGGTCACACGCTTGTGGATGGGGTCAACGCGCGCCAAAATGATGGAATCCGCACGATACTCGGTCTCACCAGGTCGGCCATCAGTACCTAGAAGCAGCACATAATAGGGATCGCTTGGTGCGGAAGGCTCCTGGAGCGTCTGGCGAAGCTCGGCGGTGATGACCTGCGAGTTATTTAGCTGCGCCTGAACGTTTGCATACCAGATTCCCGCGCCTACCAAGGCAGCAACAAACACAGTTGCAAGAACGCCCAGAAGCGACCTGACTACAACTTGCTTTCTGAAGACACGCTTGCGGCGCTTGTGGTAGCCCTCAGCCTGCGTGCGGCTGAAAGGAGAAGTACCAGCTGCGACGCCCTGAGCTGCAGCGCCCTGCGAAGTCTGAGCGACGGCGTTAGGTGCAGTGCCCTGTGCGCTACCACCCGCAGCAGTATTTTGTGCAGCATCAGCCGAAGCGCCCTGTGAGGCGCTGTTGTCTAGCAGTTTGGCATGCTTTGGTTTAGTTGACACAAACTATCCTTCGATAAAGTCGTCGTCTGGAATGGTGGTGCGCTGAGCATCTGCTCCCAACGCGACGAGTTTCTCGACAAATCCCTCGTAACCGCGGTCAATGTGATGGATGGCAGAAACGATTGTTTCTCCCTCGGCCACAAGACCAGCCATAACAAGTGCGGCGCCACCACGAAGATCTGGTGACTTGACCTGCGCCCCCTCAAAGCCGGAGACGCCGCGAACAATAGCGTGATGGCCCTCGATGGTGATGTCTGCTCCCATACGGGAAAGCTCGGATGCCAACATAAAGCGGTTTTCAAAGACGTTTTCTGTAATGATGCAGGTACCCTTAGCCAGAGCAAGCAGCGTCATAGTCTGCGCCTGCATGTCTGTTGGGAAGCCTGGGAATGGCAGCGTCTGAATATCGATAGCTTTAAGATCTTGCTGGCGAGAAGCCCTTGCCCACCTATCTCCGGTCTCGATGGTAATGCCCATCTGCTCGTACTTCTTAAGTACCAGACCAAGGTGATTTGGCTCAAAACCGTGAACGGTAATAGGCTCACCAGTAAGCGCGCCAATAGCCAGGAAGGTACCGGCCTCAATGCGGTCGCCAACAACTTCGTGCTCAACAGGATGCAGCTCTGTGACGCCGTGAATCTCAATAACAGGAGATCCAGCACCCTGAATGTTGGCGCCCATTTTGTTGAGCATATTAGCAAGGTCAACAATTTCTGGCTCACGAGCTGCGTTATCAATAACCGTTACACCCTTGGCAAAAACTGATGCCATCATCAGGTTCTCTGTTGCACCAACGGAAGCAAAGGCTAAAGAAACAGTCTCGCCGGTTATGCCATGAGGAGCGCTTGCGTGAATATTGCCGTGCTCAACCTTAAATTCAACACCCAAAGCCTCGAGGCCCAGGATGTGCATGTCAATTTTGCGAGCACCGATATTACAACCGCCTGGCATTGCCACAACAGCCTTGCCAAAACGAGAAATAAGGGGACCCAAAACAGCAGTTGATGCACGCATCTGTGCAACAAGACTGTAAGGAGTCTCCCAGCTTGTAATATCTGTGGTATCAATTTTAAGCTCGTGAAGACCAACGACTTCGATGCGAGCGCCTAGCGTCTTGAGCACCTTGCCCATGACGTGAACGTCTGCAATATTAGGAACGTTAGTGAGCGTAGTAACACCAGGAGCCATGATGGTTGCAGCCATCAATTTAAGGGCAGAGTTTTTTGCACCCTCTACAGTGACCTCTCCTGTGACAGAACGGCCACCTACTACTTTTATGACGTCCATAAACCTCCGAAAACGACAGTGAGAGAATTTTACTCCTCAACCACTTGCTTCAGAAGTAGATTACACCAGTCTATCTTTTTTTCGTAGTAGGCACGACGATTATCGTCTTCTGGAAGAGAAAGCATCTGGTCAATGACGTCATCTCTTGTCTCACGCACAACATCTGCATCAATGTCGTCAACGCGACGAGCATGATCTGCCAAGATAATGACTCCTGTTGGATCGATTTCTGCGTATCCACCAGAAATCACTATCTTGGTCATAGATTCTTCTTTATTCTCTGGATGAGACATGTGCAGTCTTACAACACCATCACCAAGCGCAATGATTTCTGGTGCGTGGCCTGGCCACACACCATACTCTCCATCTGCTGAAGCAAGAATCAGACTTTCAACAGTTCCTTCGTAAAGGAGCTTGTCTGGTCTGACAAACTGACAAGTCAACTCAGCCATGAGAAATCCTAGTTCTGTGAGCTATCCGAAGCGGACATCTTTGCAGCGCGCTCGCGAACATCTTCGATGGTGCCTGCAAAACGGAATGCCTGCTCAGGAAGGTCATCGCACTTACCATCAATAATCTCTGCAAACGAGCGGACAGTCTCCTCAACGGTGCAGTACACGCCAGGGTTACCGGTGAACTTCTCGGCAACGTGGAATGACTGAGAGAGGAACTGCTGAATCTTACGGGCGCGAGCAACGGTCTGCTGCTGTTCCTCAGAAAGCTCGTCCATACCCAGAATTGCAATGATGTCCTGAAGGTCGGAGTACTCCTGCAGAGTCTCCTGAACTGCCATAGCAACACGGTAGTGCTCTGAACCAACAATGGATGGATCAAGAGCAGAGCTGGAGCTGGCCAGAGGATCAACTGCTGGGTAAATACCAAGCTCGGTAATAGCACGAGAAAGAACGGTAGTTGCATCCAAGTGCGTAAAGGTTGTAGCAGGAGCAGGGTCAGTAAGGTCGTCTGCAGGGACGTAAACTGCCTGTACGGAAGTAATAGAGCCTTCCTTGGTGGAAGTAATGCGCTCCTGAAGCTCGCCCATCTCTGTAGCCAGGGTTGGCTGGTAACCAACTGCGGAAGGCATACGGCCGAGAAGTGCGGAAACCTCAGAACCTGCCTGAGAGAAGCGGAAGATGTTGTCGATGAACAACAGAACATCCTGGCCCTGATCACGGAAGTACTCTGCAGTAGTAAGACCTGCAAGAGCAACACGCATACGAGCTCCTGGTGGCTCGTTCATCTGACCATAGACGAGGCAGGTCTTGTTAATAACGCCAGACTCAGTCATCTCAAGGAAGAGGTCAGTACCCTCACGAGTACGCTCTCCAACGCCGGTGAATACGGATGTACCACCGTGCTGCTGAGCCAGGTTGTTAATAAGCTCCTGAATCAGAACGGTCTTACCAACGCCAGCGCCACCAAAGAGGCCAGTCTTTCCGCCTCGAACATAAGGCTCGAGAAGATCGATTGCCTTGATGCCTGTCTCAAAAATCTCTGTCTCAGTAGTGAGCTCTTCAAAGAGAGGTGCTGGGTGGTGAATTGGATAATACTCAACGTCTTCAGGAATTTCTCCACCATCAACTGGCTGACCCATAACGTTCCAGACGCGGCCCAGCGTAGATTTGCCTACTGGCATCATCATTGGCTTGCCGGTGTCCTTAACGCGAAGGTTACGCTGAAGACCATCAGTTGACGACATAGCGACGGTACGAACAACACCACCGGGAAGCTGAGACTCAACCTCAAGAACGGTGCTGACGTGACCAACAGGCGTGTCATCCTCTACCGTCAGTGCGGTATAGATGCTTGGAACAGGTCCGTCGAACTTAACGTCGACAACTGGTCCAACTACGCGAACGATTACGCCATCGTCAACGCGCTGATTGCGCTTGTTGAGAATAGCTTCCTCAAAGGAAGAAGTCTCTACTTGCATATCTGACATTACATATCCTCCAATGCTGCAGCACCACCGATAATCTCATTGAGCTCAGTGGTGATTGCGCCCTGGCGTTCGCGATTGTACGTACGGCTAAGAACGCCTAAGACGTTCTCAGCATTATCAGTTGCAGACTGCATTGCACGACGGCGTGCACCATGCTCGGCTGCAGCAGAATCAAGAAGTGCATGGAAGATGACCGTCTTGATATAAGCGGGCATCAACGAATCAAGTACCTGAGAAGCAGATGGCGAGAAATGATATTCACTCTTGTTATACGTCTTCACCTGTGAGAGGGCTTCTTCGGTACGTGGTTTATTAGGAATCGTGAGTTTATCGCGCGAAATAGGAAGAAGTTGCTCTGTAACCTGCTCTTGGTCAACACGGTTCTTTGCATGCCAGTACTTGATTACGACACGATCAATCTTACCCTTGATATAGCCATCCATGATATAGGAGGCAATACGATCAGCCTGGTCTGCTGTAGGCTCAGAGGAAATGCCTACATAAGACATGGTGGGCTTGATATTTCTATACGTAAAGTACTCAGTTGGCTTGCGTCCGCAAGTAATTATCTCGGACGACACACCCTTAGCCTTAAGACGTGCCATCTCATGCTCAACCTCGCGTTGAGGCAGGATGTTAAATCCGCCTGCAAGTCCGCGGTCAGATGCGATGACTAAGAACAGCACGTTCTTCTCGACTTTATGTGTAGCAAGAAGAGGCTGTTTCTTAGGATTAAAGCCAGCGCCTGCTACATTTGCAAGCATAAGGGTAATAGCTTCCTTATATGGCGAAGCAGCCTCGGCCCTATCAAGTGCCTTGCGGACACGCGCTGTCGAGATCATCGACATCGTACGCGTAATCTGCATGGTGCTCCTGATGGAGCTCATACGCCTCGATATTTCGTGAAGGTTCGCCATTGATAATTACTCCTGCAATGAACCCTGGGTTACTGCGTCAAAAGAGCCTGGTGTGTCTGAATTAGCTTCTGCCTCATCCACAACCTTGTTTGGATGCTCTTCCAAGAACTTAGCCTTGAAGTGCTTAATGTGATCACTCAAGCGCTCTGCCTGCTCATCAGAAATCTTTCCGTTGCGCAGAGAGTTGCGGAGCTGTGGGTGATACTCACTCATGTACTGAGCAAGGCCATCACGGAAGAGAGCAACGTTCTCAAGATCAACGTCATCAATGAAGTTCTCTTTTGCAGCGTAAATTGCGCAAATCTGGTCTACTACGTCCAGAGCTGAATAACGTGGCTGCTTGAGAAGCTCCATCATATGAGCACCGTGGTTGAGCTGGTACTGCGTAGTTGCATCCAAGTCGGATCCGAACTGCGAGAATGCCTGCTTCTCACGATAACTTGCAAGGTCCAGACGAAGTGTACCTGCAACCTGCTTCATTGCCTTGACCTGAGCGTCGCCACCAACGCGGGATACGGAAATACCTACGTCGACTGCTGGACGCTGGCCCTGGAAGAAGAGGTTAGACTGCAGATAAATCTGGCCGTCTGTAATGGAAATGACGTTTGTAGGAATGTATGCAGAAACGTCGCCTTCCTGCGTCTCAATAATTGGAAGCGCTGTAAGAGAACCTGCTCCGTTTTCATCGGAGAGCTTACATGCACGCTCCAGCAAGCGTGAGTGCAGGTAGAAAATATCACCAGGATATGCCTCACGTCCTGGTGGACGGTGAAGCGTCAGTGACATCTGACGGTATGCAACTGCCTGCTTAGAGAGGTCATCGTAAACAACAAGAACGTGTCCGCCTGGATGGTCTTTGTCAGCAGGCTTGCCGTCCTTATCGTTATACATAAAGAACTCACCAATAGCAGCGCCTGCCATAGGGGCAATGTACTGCATTGGAGCAGAATCGGCTGCGGTAGCTGCAACAATGACGGTCTTGTCAAGAACACCATGGCGGGAAAGAGACTCGCGGATGTTTGCAACTGTAGACGCCTTCTGACCGATGGCGACATAGATACAAACCATATCGGTGTTCTTCTGGTTTACGATTGCGTCAATTGCGATAGCGGTCTTACCGGTCTTACGGTCACCAATGATCAACTCACGCTGACCACGGCCGACAGGAACCATGGCGTCAATTGCCAGAAGACCAGTCTGAACTGGCTCGCAGACAGGCTGACGCTGCATAATACCAGGTGCCTTGAACTCGATAGGACGACGATGAGTTGCATGGATTGCACCTAGACCGTCAATAGGCTGACCCAGTGGATTAACAACACGACCAAGCATGTCAAAACCAGCTGGAATATCCATGACGCGGCCGGTTGTACGGCACTCGTCGCCTTCCTTAATCTCAGAAACTTCGCCGAACAAAACAGCGCCGACTGAAGTTTCATCAAGGTTCTGAGCAAGACCGAATACGCTGTGGCCAGTAACGGAGCTGGTAAACTCCAGCAACTCGCCTGCCATAGCGCTGCGTAGACCAGCAACACGGGCAATACCGTCTGCTACTTCAGTAACAGCAGATACCTCTTGCTGGGATACGGTTGAATTGACCTTAGAAAGGCGCTCTCTAAGCTGTGCCATTACAGCATCTGAGCTTAGTGTTCCTTCCTGTATGGTGGTCTTATCAGTCATTACAATTCACTTTCAACGTGATCTGAAGAGAGCCTACTCTTAATGTGAGTGAGCTGTGTTTTTACCGATGCATCATAACGATGATCACGTGCCTCTACTACGATGCCACCCAAAATCTTGGGATTAACACGCTCAATGAGATACACCTGGGTGTTGAAGTTCTTCTCGAGCTTCTCGGTGACCTTTGCACGTAACTCATCATCAAGAGGCATTGTAGTAGTTACCGTTACTGTAAGTGTCTTGTCTTCTTCTTCAAGAAGCTCCTGGAACGTAGCGGCAACATCATTGATAAGGTTGACATCCTCACTCGCCTGCATAGCACCAAGAGTCTCAAGAACTTCTGGAGAGAACTTCTTTGCATGCTGTACCTGCACGAGGTCTGCAGTTGCGCGTCCCTCTGCGCGGCCAGCCTCCAGGAGTGCCCTGGTATAGCCCTCTACTTTTCTGTCTTGATCGTCTTTATTAGTGCTCATCTGGAGTACCTACTTCCGCAAGGTACTTTTCGGCAAGAGCACGCTGCTGCTCTACTGAAAGCTCGTTGCCAATAATCTTTCCGGCAATATCGACGGCAAGATCAACAACGGAATCAGAAAGCTCAGCCATGGCGTGACGACGCTCAGACTCTACAACGCCCTTACCCTTAGTAATAATCTCGACAGCTTCTGCCTTTGCCTGCTCGATAATACGAGCACGCTCTTCTTCGCCCTCACGCTTAGCAGCAGAAACAATCTCGTCTGCTTGCTGCTTAGCTGCGTCGATACCAGCTGCTGCGATTTCACGATCCTTGTTGGCTTCCTCGCGAGCCTTTGCTGCAGCGTCCAGATCGCCTTGGATCTTCTCTTGACGCTTGTCAAGCATACGTAGAACGGAAGGCCATACAAACTTTGCTACAACAGCAAAGATGATCAGAAACGCAATCAGAGCAGGAACAAACTCAGCGGGCTTTGGAAGAAGAATATCGGCACCACTTGCACCCTCTTCAGCAAGTGCGACTGAGGGAGCCATTGCCACAAGTAGAGCAGCAGTTGCGCCTACTGTGCTGGCTTTTTTAACTCCCTTACAAATCGTATTCATGCATTCCTCCAACGTAGCGTTTTCGCTGTTACAAACAGTAATTTACTTAACCATCAAGGTAACAACGAAGCCAATTAGGGTAAGTGCCTCGATGAATGCGCAGCCAAGAATAAAGACTGTGAAGAGACGGCCCTGAACCTCAGGTTGACGAGCCATGTTGTTAGCGGCAGCCGTTGCCACGACGCCAATACAAACTGCTGCTCCGATAACGCAAAGAGCATATCCAAAAATACCCACGATTCCTCCTTTTTCGCTCGCCCCTCTCAAGGCGACCAATATTCATACCTATCATCAACTGAGCGTGGACTCAGATGACTTCATCTTTGTGCCGTTTGGCACCAGTGTGGCAATGCCACCAACTAAGCGTTTTGCTTAGTGCTCAGACTCTACCAGCTGGATGTAGACAGTGGAGAGCAGGGTAAAAACGTATGCCTGAATGAAAGCAACAATAGTTTCTACCAAATAAATGATAATCAACAGCAAGATCCAGAAAATCGAAAACCCTGCCTGGGCGGCTGTTGATGCGGAGAAGTTCTCAAGTGCTGGCATAAAGTACATAGATGCAAGAATTGCAAAGGTACCCATAACGATATGACCTGCATACATGTTGCAGAACAGACGGACAGCCAGAGTAACCAGACGAAGGAATGTTGAGAAGACCTCAATAACCCAGATAACTGCTGCGATAACAGGATTAACACCCTTTGGTGCAAGGCTCAAAATGTAGCCAATAACGCCCATCTTTTTTGCACCGACATACATAAAGTATCCAAGGGAGCAAAGACCAAGAGCGGCGGTGACACCAATGGTGCCAGTACCTGGGTGTGCGCCAGGAATAAGGCCAATAATGTTGTTGATCAGAATAAACATAAACATGGTAATCAAGAATGGGAAGTGTGTGCGCCACGTTTCTCCAAGAGAAGCTTTGCAGACGTCATCTCTGATGTACTCAATCAGATACTCAACACCATTAACAAAGCGTCCCTGAGGAGCAATGCTCTCTGCCTGCTTCTTCTTAAACCTAAAGCAGACAATCAGAAAAATCACAGCAGCGATTAAGAAATAGAAAATGTAGTTCGTGAAACCAAAGGTGGTGTTACCAACCAATGCGTGTGGCAAAAAACTTTCGAGCAGCTCGGCCATCTCTGCTGGCAACTGCGCAAGAACATCCACTCTGTCTCAACCTCCCCATACAATCTGCAACCATTTCAGATTGCCCGTCACTGCTCAGCATACTTGAAACGCAACGTAAGATGCCAAGAATATGCCACTTGGAGTATATTATCTACCACTCGGCGTGCATATTTGCGACGAACGGCGATACTAGCACTAAATGAATGCATAGTCACGATTACAAAATCAAATAATTGACTTATGCTCAAACTCTCACATTACTGACACATTTCGTGTTAGCTGCCGTTATTGATTCATTCAACTATAACACTAATAAACTGCTGTTACGTCGCTATTTTATTGGCAGGAACATTAATGTCCAGGTAAAAATAGTTGTATCAATATCCCCTGTTATTCGCAAAGTTTTTGATATGTATCACCAGTTATTTCTTCTCGTAAAACACTGATCTGAAAAGAAAAATGATCCAGTGTGCTTGTTCTGCGGACACTGGATCATGTACTAACGTACGTATTCGCAACTCTATTATATTGCGAGAAAAACGATGAGCTTCTTACTTGGTGCCGTAAATACGGTCACCTGCGTCGCCAAGGCCTGGGAGAATGTAAGCATTTGGACTCAGCTGACGGTCAACGGTGCAGGTGTAGAGGCGTACATCTGGATCAAAGTCCAGAGTTGCCTTGACGCCCTCAGGGCAAGAAACAATGGTCAGGCAGCGAATATCCTTGACGCCAGCCTCACGCAGGAACTGAATAGCAGCAGTTAGAGAGCCGCCAGTTGCCAGCATTGGGTCAACAACCAGGCAGGTACGGTTCTCAATGTCTGCAGGGAACTTGCAGTAATACTGGTGAGGAAGATGGGTCTCTGGATCACGGTACATACCAACATGGCCAACGCGAGCAGATGGAACCAGCTCAAGAATGCCGTCAACCATACCAAGGCCAGCACGAAGAATTGGAATAATAGCAACCTTCTTACCAGCAATGCGCTTAGCAGTCATGGTCTCAAGAGGAGTCTCTACCTCGACGTCCTCAAGTGGGAAGTCGCGCATGGCCTCATAGCTCTCAAGAATTGCAAGCTCGTTGACAAGCTCACGGAACTGCTTAGTGGTGGTTGTCTTGTCACGAAGAATGTGAAGCTTGTGCTGAACTAGTGGGTGGTCAACAACCGTAAGTCTGGACTCATCGTAATCTGCCATAATGCTCCCTCCAAGAGCTTGACCTGCGCTTTATTTGAATGTCTGCAACTATATCCTAGACGTACATTCCGTGCAGGTTTGTGTATGTATTGCTTAGACAGCACCGTTTATGTGCTGTTTACTTACTCAGCGTCAACACCCTTAAAGTTAGGGTCATCCTCACGCATGATCTTCTCGACACGTCCAGTGTGGCGGCCACCTGCAAACTCGGTGTTCAGGAAGGTGTCCACAATAGCCTCGTTAACAGCAAGATCAGTGAATCGGCCAGATAGACCAATGACGTTTGCGTTATTGTGCTCGCGAGCAAGCTCTGCAAACTGAACAGTCTGAACAGGAGTAGCGCGAATACCAGGGACTTTATCAGCGGTCATGGCAATGCCAATGCCGGTGCCACAAATCAGAACACCGCGATCTGCCTTGCCTGCTGCGACTGCGCGAGCAACCTTATCTGCAAAATCAGGGTAATCAACACGATCGTCGTTTGCAGGACCAAAGTCCAAAACCTCGTGACCAAGCGACTTAATGTGCTCAATGATAGGATCTTTCTGGATAAAGCCAGCGTGATCGGAACCAACTGCAATACGCATACGCATCCTCCTCAGAAAATTCACTCCTATAGAGAGTACCGCATGCAGGCAAAAGCTGCAGCCAAAACACATAAAAGGGATAGGATTTTTTATCTATTTTGCAAATCCCGCAGTGGCGAGAATATCCTCGGTTGTAATAGCGCCTTCGCGCAAAATGCGCGGCTCATCACCTGTGCAGTCGACAATGGTAGACGCAATAGCAAGAGGTGCTGGACCTCCATCAAGCGTCAGATCCGCTTGCTCAACAAGGCCTGCCTCAAGACCACATCCATCAACTGCAGAAGGAGCTCCGTGCGTATTTGCGCTGGTAGTTGCCAGAGGAGTCCCTAGCTGCTCAGCGATCTGACACACAAGCGGCGAATTGGGCATGCGAAGCGCAATGGTCCTGTTATCTGGTAAGACGTATTCATCGGGAACGTTCTCTGATGCGATGACTACCAGCGTAAGAGCTCCTGGCCAATAGGCTTCTACCAGCTTATTTGCCCAGTCATGTGTGATGTGCGCATACTTCTGCAGGTCAGATTTACTGCCCACCAGCCATGGAAGCGTCTGTGTTGAAGGACGCTGTTTAATCTCAAAGATGCGCTTATGACCTGGGTTTTGAGGAGTTGCAGCAGCGCCAATTCCATAGACAGAATCGGTGGGCATAATAAGCACGCCACCGCGACGCGCTACCTCAACAGCTAAAGAAACTACAGATGCATCCGGATTCATCTGATCAACTTTAATGTACTCTCCCATAAACCCTCAACTCTTTCTTGTGTGCTGCTCGATGTTGTGTGCTGCTCGATGTTGTGTGCTGCGCGATATTGCCTGATGCGCACTGATACGCGTTGCACAGATTTTCTCGCCAGGCGTCTGAAGTGCTACTTTGCTAGATGCGCCACAAGAATGCGCGGCCTGTGCGTCAGGTCCTCTTTGACCTCAACGGACTCCCACACTCCCTGCTGCTCAGCAAGGTGCGCTGCCTTATCCAGGTGTCCCTCGTAGAGCTCAACGCAGAGCATTCCACCAGGCAGAAGCATATGCGGAGCCGCCTCGAGCAACCTCCTGTAGACGTCCAAGCCGTCCTCTCCCCCGTCAAGTGCCAGCTCGGGCTCAAAGCCCTTGACCTCGGCAGAAACTTCCTGCTCAAGCACGCTTGTAGGAATGTAGGGTGGATTAGACACCAATACCGAGAAGAACTGTGCAAGCTCAGCGGGTACGCCTTCCACCAGGTCGCACTCAATGAGCTCCACACGCTCCTGGAGGTCCAAGGCGTCTCTGTTGCGAGTTGCCAGCGCAATTGCCTTAGGAGAAAGGTCCGTGGCGTAGACGCGTGTCTGTGGGCGCTCAGTGGCAATAGAAAGCGATATGCAGCCCGTTCCAACGCCAACCTCAAGTACACGCACTTCTCCGTCGGCGTTTGGAGTTGCTGCATCAACGCCTTCGAGCGCAACGTCTACCAGCACTTCTGTCTCTGGTCGTGGAATAAGCACGCCTGGCTCGCACGTAAGTACCAGGTGCCTAAAGGGCATCTCGCCCGTCACGTACTGAAGCGGCTCGCCCTCTGCGCGGCGCTTAATTGCCTCACGCATACGAGCACGCTCATCCGCAGAAAGTGGCTTATCAAAGTTGGTATAGAGCTGAACTCGAGAAAGGCCTGTCACCGCGGACAGGAGCCATTCTGCAGAAAGACGTGGATGCTCATCGCCCTTCTTTTCCAGGTGCTGAGTAGTCCACGTCAAAATTTTTTGGATTGTCCAAACTTCATCTGTCATGAAGTTTGCACCTTACACAGCCTGAGCGAGTTTCTCGGCACGCTCCGCTGCAGCAAGAGCCTCAATAACAGATGGCAGCGTATCGCCCAGAAGAACGCCATTGTAGGTGCCGTTGAAGCCGACGCGGTGGTCAGTTACGCGGTCCTGTGGCTGGTTATAGGTACGGATCTTCTCGGAACGTGCACCATGGCCAATCTGGGAAAGACGCTCTGCACCCTGCTCAGCTTGCTGACGCTCCAGCTCCATCTCGTAGAGGCGTGCACGGAGCATCTGCATACAAACCTCGCGGTTCTGAATCTGAGAACGCTGATCCTGAGACTGAACAACGGTATTTGTTGGCAGGTGAGTAATACGAACTGCGGAATACGTGGTGTTAACGCACTGACCGCCAGGGCCGGATGCGCAGTATGTATCAATACGCAGGTCCTCCTGGTTGATCTGAATATCAATCTCGTCAGCCTCTGGGAGAACTGCAACGGTTGCGGTTGAGGTCTGGATACGGCCCTGAGACTCAGTCTTAGGAACGCGCTGAACGCGGTGAACACCGGATTCATACTTCATAACTGAATAGACCTTATCGCCCGTGACCTTAAACTCAATAGTCTTAAAGCCGCCTGCCTCAGAAGGTGAGCTGGACAGAACCTCTGTCTTCCAACCACGAGCCTCGGCAAAGCGCTCATACATCTTGAAGAGGTCGCCTGCAAAGATTGCCGCCTCATCGCCGCCAACACCAGCGCGAATCTCAACGATAGTGTCCTTCTCGTCATTTGGATCGCCTGGGATCAGCATGACCTTGATCTCATCCTCAAGCTGAGGAAGCATCTCTTCATTAGCAGCAATATCTTCCTGCAGCATCTCTTTTTCTTCTGGATCAGAAGTGGCGTTGAGAAGCTCTTTTGCAGCCTCAATGTCATCAAGGGCAGTGATGTACTTATTGGCGTGAGCAACCAAGTCCGCCTGATTAGAGTGCTCTTTTGCTACGCGAGCATACTCTTTTGGATCAGAGACAACGGCTGGGTCTGCAAGCTTTTGCTCAAGCTCAGCATAGGCCTCAACGATTTTTTCTAGCTTGTCACGCATTCCTGCTCCTAAGATAAGTGCCTCGTGCGCGCTTGGCTTATGAGCCTGTAGTCAAACTGTAGCGCAAGCTGCTTGCGAGGTGAGATTTCAACTAAAGAAGTGTACCACCACTAGGCAGTTTTTAAACCGATACCTCGCTATCTGCACAGGATGAGGGTACACAAGTTACGTAATTGTGAGAAAATTACAGCAGGTTCATACGGTAATGAGGCGCCATGACTTCTAAGAACAAAACTTCACAACCAGATAACACGCCTGCTGCAGAGGAAGCATCTTCTGATCAGAAGACTCTTGATGCCCAGGCTGTTGAGGCAGCTGCCGCTGATGGCGAGAAAACCGACGAGCCTGAAGAGGTCACCGACCCTATTGCTGCTGACATGGCTGCCGCTGACGAAGACTACATCATGGAAATTGTCAGCCCCATCTTCCCTGGTCTAGACGAAGACGAGTCCGAGGACGGCTCAGCTTCAGATGAAGACTCTTCTGAAAACGATGCAGACAGCACAACTGACCTGGAGAAAATCGTAAACGATGCAGCTCTAACGCAAGATCTTTCTGCGGTAGAAGCTCGCCTCAAAGAGCTTGAAGAGAGCGCCCACGAACACTCAGAGTCTGAAGCTGCTGAGGCTCCTTCCAAAAGCACTGCTAGCGCAGGTGATACAACGTCTGACGATGATACAACCTCTATAAAAGATGTTGCTGATACGTTCTCAAGCTATCTTCGCAGTAGGCGCCGTGCGCTTTTTAGGTTTGTACGCCGCTACAGCCTGCTTTCTGGCATTCTTGCGCTCTTAAGTCTTGCTCTTTTATCTGCGGTTATCGTCTTCTTTATTCGCGTGAGCAACGTTCCTTCAACAGATACTGTTATCGCTGACGCTCGTACACGAGCCGAAGCTCCAGCTTGGACTCCGGGTGAGTATGACGCTGATGAGTCCTTACTCCTTACGGGCATTGAAGTTGTTTCTCGCACCAGAAGTACCACGGCAATCTCCAGCGATGCCGCTCAGTTTGGCGCTACCGGCTACGCCAACTCTGTCGTACGCCTTACCTACACGGGTAACGCAATTGCTGCCACAAAGATTTCCAAGTTAGGATACGCAAATACCCAGGGCTGGAACGCTATTGGTGATGAAGAGACCCAATCTGTCTCCTACCAGGCAACTTCAGGTGTTTCCACAACAAAAGTCCTTGATGCCATCGGCGATGTACTAGCCAAGCTTGACGAGAAAAATCCAAACGAAGCTATTTCTTATAGCTCGCAGTTCTCTGGTGCAACGTTTACTGTTCTTGATGCGGGTTTTGATCGTGAACAGCAGACTTGCTGGGTAAGAATGTCAGGTGTTTCATCAACCTTCTATGGCTCGCTCACCTGCGATATTACGGCTTCATTTACGTTTGATGCCTCTACGGGCACCTGGTCGCTCGACACAGTCAGCCCCTCGGCAGGGTTAAAGTATGACTACAGTGGACTGGTAGGAACATGGAAGGGCATCTTTGTGAGCTGCGAAGCCAGTAGCGGCAGTCCTTGTTACGCTGGCAGAACTAATCCTTTAACGCTGACCGTAACGTCTGCAGGTTTTTCTCGAGATCAGCTGGTACTTACGGGTACTGCAGAGGGTGTTGTCCACAACCATGGAGCGCTTAACACCTCGTACCGTTGGTATCCAGGTGACACTGAGTTCAAGAACGCATCTGTCTCTCTGACTACTTCTGGAACCATCGGAGATCAAATTCAGGTTTCTGGAGTGGTAGATTTAACCAATGCAAGTCTGGATACTCATTCTGCTTCCAGCGCGGCCCTCATCACAACTCAAAAACCACAGTTGAAAGTCACTTTTGATATTGCTGATAACAGCGTGGTAGCTCAGCTTATTTCCACCCACACGGAAAATGGTCAGACCGTCACCTTTACTGATACCTACCAGCTCTCCAAAGAGTAAAAATAATCCCGTCAGGCCGAGTCTTTCCTGACGGGATTTCTATCATCAAATTACGAGAAGTACAACGGCTTGTTACTGCACCTTGTCTTCTTCCTTATCTGTGGCTTCTTCGTCGTTCTTCTCGCCCTTATGCATACGCCCACGAACAATTCCCACAATTGTAGGGATGATCGAGACCGCAACAATTCCCACAATCAGCAGCTCAAAATGCTCCTGAACTACAGGAATGCCGCCAAAGAAATAGCCGAGAAGTACAAACATCGTGGACCAGGTAAGACCGCCCAGAATGTTATAGATGCCAAAGTTGCGCCAGTGCATACCGCCCATACCCGCAATAAAAGGCACGAACGTGCGGATAAAGGGGAAGAAGCGCCCTAAGAAAATTGCCAGATGACCATGCTTGTCCAGAAACTTCTGGGTCTTCTCAAGATGCTCTGGAGTAAGTGCTTTGACTTTTCCAGAAGCAATAATTTTTTGACCAAAAAAGTGGCCAATCATAAAGTTCATCTGGTCGCCAAGAATTGCGGCAGCCCACGTAATAACAAGCAGCAAAACAATATTAAAGCCACCGTTATGGGCAAAAAATCCTGCTGCAAAAAGCAGAGAATCACCTGGTAAAAATGGGAAAAAGACTACGCCGGTCTCAATAAAAACAATCAGAAAAACAAAACCGTACGCAGCAAGAGGGCCAGTGGCAATCATTGAAGCAATAAATGCACGAGGATCTCTAAGCAGCTCAATGATGTAGTTTACAAAACCCATCGAAGTCCAATCGTCGTGACAAATGTCGCGGCAAACACACTATACGCCTAAGAAAAGCGCATTGAGTGGGAACGGATGCCCGCGAGTGACCCCTTATGGCTGCTGTCTCCCGACCCTGACCAGGTTCGAGGTGTCACGTCATCCGCACCCGCTCAATGCGCTGTAGATACTCTACCCTATTAGAGAAATCTTTGCACAGATCGTATCGCTTCTATGCATTTTTTGACGAATTTTTTTCAATTGCTTTGATGATCTTCTCGACGTTCTTTTTTCCTCTTGAGATACCTACATGCAAAATTCCAGCTATGGGAATAGATATGACGAGAAGAACTATGCCGCCCACGAGCACAGCCGTTGCCATAGAACTTGTAGAGAGACTTCCGTACACGCTGAGATATATAAGCCATGCTCCAATTGCGATACCAGAATAAGCGGCTCTTCTATAAACGCTTAGTGTTCCAAGAGCTTTTGTCTGCATACGAGCCTCGACAACCAAAGGGTTATCCTCGTGTGAATGAGAAGCTGCTCCTACATAGTTTTTCTTGCTCATAAAAACTCTCAATCAAAAGTGGCATCGCCGTATGACGATGCCACTTTATTACGTTTGTCTTTTCTGCGCCAGACAGGATTTTGCGCAAAAAATTAGTAAGACAGACCTGGGTTGAAGACGCCAATAACAACGCCAACAAGTGCTACAACAACAAGAATAAGCATAACAACCGTTGGGCTGAGCTTCTTCTTAGTCATCAACCACCAGCAAAGGTATACAAACAGAAGGTTCAATACCTTAGGGAAGATGCCATTAAGTGTTGTCTGAATGTCAACACCAGCAATATTCAGAGAAGTGGTGACGTTAATCCATGTAGCAGCAACAGAGCCAATGACCATAGTACCAATCATAACAATGGAGCTACGGAGAGCCTCGGACTCAGGACCAACAAGTGCCTCAACAGCAGAAGAGCCCAGGCTATAGCCCTGATCGTAAGCAAACTTCATGCCGAAGTACATAATGAGGTTCCAGACCACCACATAGAACAGTGGGCCAAGAACGGAGCCGCCCTTAGAAAGGCCAAGTGCAATTCCAAGAAGAATTGGAATAAAGGTACCAACGATAATGGAGTCACCAAGACCAGCAAGAGGGCCCATAAGACCAGCGCGAAGACCATTGATGGTCTCGTCGTCGATTGCCTCGCCGTTTGCACGAGCCTCTTCAAGAGAAGCGGTCAAGCCAACAACCATAGAACCAATCTGTGGCTCGGTATTAAAGAAGGTTGTATAGGTAGAAAGTGCCTCAACCTTTTGGTCATCAGTATCGTAAAGCTCGTCAACGATTGGAAGCATGGATGCAAGGTAACCAAATGTCTGCATGTGCTCCTGAGAGAAGCAGGTAAGATTGCCGTAAATCCAGCTCAAGAAAGACTTATTGCGTGCTTTCTGAGAAATGGTTTTCTTTTCAGCCATGATTAAATATCCTCCTCTTCTTCATCGTCTGCGCTTACATTGCCTGATGTTGCAGCAGCCAAACGAACATTCTTTGCCTGCTGAAGCTGATAGTTAAGAACAGCAAAGAAGACTGCTACGACTGCAGAGACAATGAGGTTTAGGCCAAGTGCGCCAGCAAGGATAAAGCCAAAGGCAAAAGTTACCCAATCAAGAGGCTTGGTAATAACCTGCTTGCACAAAATTGCAACACCAACGGTAGGAAGAAGGGTACCAACGGTGAAGAGGGTCATCATTGGGATACCGTTCATAGGGAGGTATTCCTTCATGATGCCAACCATGCTCTCGCCAGCCATGCAAATGAAGAATGTTGGAATGAACGAGAAAATAATGTGAGAAACCCAAGGGAATACAAAGTCAACCATTGGAATGGTCTTCTTAATACGACCCCACTCTTTGCTCTCCATTGCACGCCAACCAATACCCTGCCATACAAGGTTCATGGTAGCGGTGCCGTAGAACAAGACGGTACCAAGAGTACCAACAGCTGCACCAATAGCAGCTGCCTGAGATGCAGCCTCAACAGAGCTTGGATCAAGACCATAAGCCTTGATTGCAAGAATTGCTAGAGGAATACCAATGTAGGAAACTGCACGAACGTCAGCAGAAACAGTTCCGCCAGGTGTTACGAGTGCAATGTAGACCAACTGGATTGCTGCACCAACAATAATGCCAGTCTGGACGTCGCCAAGAATGACACCAACGACAAGACCTGCAACAAGTGGACGACCGAGGGTATAGTTACCTACGGTAGTACCAGCCATGCCAGGTAGTGACGCAAGGCATGCAAACAAACCCAAAAGGGCAGCTTGAAACGCATTAATTGCCATAAAAATCGCCTTCCGAATACTACTTTACGTCAAACTTCTCGCGGAATTTAGGCCACTCACCAATTGCCTTTTCTTTAAGAAGAGCAAATTGAACGGTATAACCAGCTTTGGTTATATCCTCAAATGCCTGTCCCTCTTCTTGAGTAAAGGACTGGTTGTTGCCCAGCTTTACCGCACCAGGACGATCATTACCAGGACCGATAATGACAGTGTTAATTCCTGGCTTAAAACCAAAGTCAACAAGAATTTTCTTCATGTCAACTGGGTTTTTAGTAATAAGAAAATAACGAGAATCGCTGTCTAGAACCTTCTGAGCGCTCTCTTTGAAGTGATCAAATGTCCAAACAAATACTTTCTTGTCAGGTGCTGCTGACTTGTAAGCGGACTTGAGAACAGGATTTGATGCAGCTGCATCATTTACTGCAATGATTCCGTCACAAGGAACCTCAAGGGCCCAACGGGTGACCGTCTGACCATGAATCATGCGGTCATCAACACGAACAAATGAAATCATGTTTTCTCCTAACATATTTCTTACGCAAGCAGCTACGCGTACTTGCAGTAATTACTAAAGGTCTTCCTCGTCATCGTCTTCAAGAGCTAGGACGATCTGATTAACGCCATTTTTTCCTTCGTTCAGAATTGATGACACAAGAGCTTCACCGCTTAGACCATCGTCGATTGCCATCAAAGCACCAATTGCCATAGGAAGATTGGCACCACTAAAAGCCACGGTATGAGAAAGCAGGCCTTTTTTGGCGAGAAGATCAAGCGCATTAGTAAGTGGAGATCCACCGATAATGTCACCAAGAACGACAACCTCGTCGTCAGCAGTAAGTGGCTCAAGAACTTTTGACAAATTCTCTCTATATTCAGCTGCTCCCACGCCATCTTCCATGCTGTAGCTCAAGATGTTTTCTCTGGGTCCCATCAGCATGTCCATTACGCTATGCAGACCTGGTGCAAACGTTCCATGACTTACGAGCAAAAGGTACTTCATTACCGCTCCATTCCAGACAACACCTCTGTATCTGTACTACGCCAATACAAAATTTTTAGCCTGTTATGTAAATCATTTATCCTTCAAAAGCTACATTCCAGACTTGGCATCACATGGGTAGCCGTTATAACACAAAGTCGTACAGAGGTCGCCAGCATTCTAAAATTTTTAATATTCTCGATGCATTATTTTTTTAAATTTTATTCAAATTGTTTAATTAATCAAATGAACAAGTGTTCTAACAGCATAAATAAATATGCAGAAATTTTTTGCATATATGAACATAAAAGTAGCAATATTGCATATATTAGATAAAGAAATGTCCGCTCAGCACTCCTCGAAATACATTTCTAAAAGTAAGAAAGAAGGCCATACAAGATGACCTTCTTAACATGAAATAAAAAAATAATTTTATGTTATGTAACGTGTTATGTTCTGTTTCTGCGATAGAAATCAACAAGAGACTGAGTTGAAGCGTCTTGCTTTGCCAGCTCTTCGTCGTTATGAATTGCAGGGAAAATCTGCTTTGCAAGCTGTTTACCAAGCTCTACGCCCCACTGATCAAAGGAATCAATGCCCCACACAACACCTTCAACAAAGGTAATGTGCTCGTAGAGTGCAATAAGCGTACCAATAGCACGAGGATTAAGCTCTTTACCAAAGATAGAAGTAGTTGGCCTATTTCCTTCAAAGACGCGTGCAGAAACCATCCACTCGGGAGTTCCCTCAGCACGGACCTCATCAGCAGTCTTACCAAAAGCAAGCGCTTTAGTCTGCGCAAAGAAATTGGAGAGGAAGAGTTCATGGACGTCTAGGTCTGCATCTTTGGTGGCAAAGGCAGTATTTACAAACGCAATAAAGTCAGCAGGAATAATCTGGGTTCCCTGATGGATAAGCTGGTAGAACGCATGTTGACCATTAGTTCCAGCCTCTCCCCAGAAGATTTCGCCTGTCTTTGAAGTAACCGCCGTACCATCCCAACGAGTAGACTTGCCGTTGGATTCCATGGTGAGCTGCTGGAGATACGCAGGGAATCTATGCAGGTACTGGCTATATGGAAGAACGGCGTGAGATGCTGCGCCAAAGAAATTAACGTACCAAACGTTTAAGAGACCCATGAGAGCAACAACATTTTGCCTCAATGGAGTGTTCTTGAAGTATTCATCAACTGTATTAAAGCCACTGAGGAATTCTGCAAAGCGCTGTGGACCAAAAACGATAGCCAGCACAAGACCAACTGCAGAATCAACCGAATAACGGCCGCCAACCCAGTTCCAGAAACCAAAGGCATTCTTTGGGTCAATGCCAAAGTCTTCTACCAGATCAAGTGCAGTGGAGACAGCAACAAAATGCTTGCGAATAGCATCTGCATTCTGAGAATCTGAGCCATCAATAACGCCCTGCTCAGCAAGCTTTTCCAAAAGCCATGTGCGAGCACAACGGGCATTGGTAAGAGTCTCAAGCGTAGTAAAGGTCTTGGAAACAATAACGAAGAGTGTTGTTTCTGGATCAAGATCCTCGGTTTTCTCGCCAAGGTCAACAGGGTCAATGTTGGAGACAAAGCGAGCAGTAATACCGGCGTCAGCAAAAGGCTTTAGGGCCTCGTAAACCATAACAGGACCAAGGTCAGAGCCACCAATACCAATGCTTACAACAGTCTTGATAGGCTTGCCAGAAACACCCTTCCACTCTCCCGAGCGAACTCGGTCACAGAAGGCATACATCTTGTTCAAAGTCTGGTGAACATCGGCGACAACATCTTGTCCGTCAACAATAAGCGTGCCTGCTTCAGAGGCAGGACGACGAAGCGCTGTATGAAGAACTGCTCGGTCTTCAGTAGTGTTGATATGCATGCCGGCATACATAGCGTCTCTACGCTCTTCAAGCTTGACCTCTTTTGCAAGGTCACACAGAAGATCAAGTGTCTCTTGCGTGGCAAGGTTTTTGGAAAGATCAATCAAGAACTGATCAAGCTCAAACGTAAGATTCTGGACACGCTGAGGGTCTTCTGCAAACCAGTTCTTCAGCATAGCTTTTGTATCTTTTAAGCTGGCGTAATGCTCTGCAAGGGCACGCCAAGCTTTAGTCTGTGTTGCGTCAGTAGGCAAAATATGTGGTGCTGTAGGTGATGCCATACCAGTCTCCTTCTTTTGACTATCTCAAGGATAATCTTCGCAACGCTCATGAAACGCCACAATGTCGTTTTTCGTAAAAAATACGACAAATCGTTACTAATAAGGTTCTCCCAAAGGTGGGACTTGTTTAATAGCCGCCCAGCGTAACTGCTTCTGACGAGGGTCCTCGAGCGCTCCGGCAAAGTTATCAAGATTTACCATGCGCATTCCACACACACGAACAAGAACACGGGGCGAGAAGTTCTTCTCGGCGTCAGTTGTAAGCTGACCAAGCTCATCTGCGTATGCCTCACGCACTGATGTAACTGCTGCGTCATTTACCATGAGCACTGTGTCTGGGCTAAAAGCACTTATCGCCTGTCTGACAAGCTGGGGATTTATAGGATCTCCTGTTTTTGTGGTGGTAAGCAAGGTGGCCCATGCCTCAGGCGCATAGCCTAAATGCTCTAAAGAAGCTTTAAGTGCAGAGAGTTCTGCCTCTTCAAAGTCTTCCTGCCCTTTTACTAACAAAACCGATGCAAAAGCATTGCCTGCCATACACACCCCCTGAGCAGCAAAATCTCCAAACTCATGCGTTGTTTTTGCCATGTAGGCTTCTTTTCGCATAGATCTTTCGCTTGGCATGCGCACCTCTTTCTTATATGCCAACTATGCACGTAATTCACAATTTGAGCAAGTCCACAAAGTTTTGTGTATACACTTCTCTAATTTGGGGATAAGTTTGCTAGCAATAAAAAGTTAATGGCTTTATAGCCGTATGTAACTGGAGGTTCGTTATGGCACAGCAGCTTACTACTGCAGAGTTCGATTCTGTTCTTGCTAACGCAGACAAGCCTGTCCTCGTTGATTTCTGGGCATCCTGGTGTGGTCCTTGCCGCGCTCTTGGCCCAGTCGTTGAGGAAGTTGGCCATGAGATGGCAGACAAGCTTGACGTTTACAAGGTAAACGTTGATGACGAGGCAGATCTTGCAACTCGTTTCCGCATCGTCTCCATCCCTACCCTCATCCTCTTCAAGAACGGTGAGCCTGTTCACACCATGGTTGGCAACCTTCCAAAGGCTGACCTCGTTTCTGAGCTCAACGCTAACCTGTAAGTTCTTGTGTGTCACGCGCTTGCGCTGGCTTATCATTGAACTAAGCGGCGGTACGTCTATCGGCGTGCCGCCTTTTTGTTACAAGGAGAACTAATGGCCGATAAAAGCCTTGATGCTCAAAAGACAGGACTTTTAACAGGAGTTCGCAAGCGCCTTTTCCTACAGCGTCTGCGTTCTAGCCTTTCTACCATCATTCTGCTTGTCTCATCAGCAATTTTTATTTTTCTGTTGATTGACGTTTCTGAAGGTGACGTCATTGGCATTGATCACTTTGCCTACAGGCTCTTTGTTGTTCACCTCAGAACTCCCCTTCTTACAGAGGTTATGGAAGGGTTCTCTGGACTTGCAAGCCCCGTCACCGTTATTGTCATGCTTATTGTGGTTGCTGCTTTTGCACCAGGGCCAAGTGTCGGCAGGCTTGCCTTTATTAATCTGGGTGGCGTTGTTGTTGTAGACCTTATCTTTAAGGCGATTGTCCAACGTCCACGCCCGGATGGCTTTAGACTGGTTGTTGAAACTGGCTACAGCTTCCCGTCGGGCCACTCGATGTTCTCGATGGCTTTTTATGGCCTACTCATTTGGCTTGTCTGGCATTACGAGAAAGACAAGCTACAGCGTTGGATTTGGTGTGGCCTGTTCTCAGGTGTCATCATTATGATTGGCGTCAGTAGAATTTATCTGGGCGTCCACTACGCTACCGACGTCATTGGTGGTTTCTCGCTTGCCCTTGTATGGCTAGTGCTTTTTACCAAGCTGATGATTCCATCGCTTATTTACAAGAAGAAAGCACCTCAAGCGAAGACAGACTAATAATCTCTGCGCTGACTACCTGGGCTGTTTCATCATCGACAATAATGCGTCCCATAGTTGCGCCCTCGCGACCACGCGGGTAGGTAGGGCTTCCTGGATTCATTACAAGTGTATTGGTCCACTCGTCACGCTGTACAAAAGGCTTATGCGTGTGACCGCAGATAGCAATATTGCATTTGACCAGGTCAAGCCTCTCGCGATAATGACATACCTGCCACTTGAGACCGGCTGCAAAGAAAATAATCTTTTTCTTTACCATGGGACCATAGTTGTAGCAGAAGTCATTATTGCCCAGGCAAAGCTTGACGGGAGCAATCTTCTGCAGCGTCTGATAATCGGCATTTGAGGTAATATCTCCTGCATGCACAATGTAGTTGGCACCTTGCAGAGCCTCAAGCAACTCAGATGACAAATACCCATGCGTATCTGAAATTACATCAAACCTTA
>CAKARX010000007.1:0-24631 GCA_916720745.1 uncultured Atopobium sp. | reverse complement strand
ATTTTGCTGGAATGATTTGCCGGAACTAGTTACCGGGAAAATTGCGGTGAAGGCTATCTGGCTAAAATTTTCTTGAGCAACGCTTCGCAGCCTTCTGTAACGTCCTCGTACGTCAGGTCAAAATTACCCGAATACCACGGATCCGCAATGTCGCGAGGCTTCTCTGTCCAGTCAAGAAGCAACGAAACCTTTCCAAGCGGATCATCCTTGAGCATACGCATCATGTTGCGTAGGTTGTTGTGATCCATACCAATGAGGTAATCAAACTCCTCGTAATCTGCGCGAGTCATCTGCCTGGCACGATGATTGCCGCAATGAATCCCCTCTTGCTGCAGTTTTCTACGCGTGCGAGGGTCTACGGGATTGCCAATCTCCTCAGTAGAGGTTGCAGCTGAGTCAATGAAGAACGATTCTGCCAGACCGTTTTTCTCGACAAGGTCTTGCATGACATATTGCGCCATAGTTGACCTGCAAATATTTCCATGACACACAAAAAGGATCTTTGTTACCTGGGAGTTCTCCGGGCGGTCGGTGTTCTGCTGGCTGCTTGTATTCTGCTGGCTATGCTTCATCTCTTCTCCTGTGCACTGTAAAAGTATTCGCTTCTCTATTCTACGAGTTTCTCGCCAAGTACAGATGTGAGTTACGTATAGAAAAGTCTGCCTGAAAAGTGCAAAGAATCTGTATTTGAGGCACAGATTCTTTAACAAAATCAGGCAAATCCACAGAATCTTTGATGCATTTAGGCAAAATCCACAGATTCTTTGAAGAAATCAGGCGCAAGCGGAAAGCCCGCCCGCGCAAAAACCCTCCCGCGCGGAGATGCGCAGGAGGGTTTGCAAGTTGGATTAAGCCGTATGCTTAGAGCTTGATCTCGATATCGACACCAGCTGGAAGGTCGAGACGCATAAGCGAATCAACGGTAGAAGCGCTTGGGTCGAGAATATCGATGAGACGCTTGTGAGTACGCATCTCAAACTGATCACGGGAATCCTTATCCTTGTGTGGTGAGCGGATAACGGTGTAAAGGTTACGCTCGGTTGGCAGAGGGATAGGACCGGAAACACGCGCACCTGTCTTCTGTGCGGTGTCAACAATCAGCTTAGCGGACTGATCAATGACCTCGTGATCATAGCCCTTGAGGCGAATCCTGATCTTCTGGCTTGACACTTTGGGTACCTCCATAAATGAGCTAGAGCTCGTGGTCGTTTACTTAGGATGCAGAGCCGCCGTTTTTGGCGACAATCTCTTCGCGTACAGCGTTAGGAACGGGCTCGTAAGAATCGAACTGCATGGTGTAGCTCGCACGGCCCTGGGTCTGGGAACGAAGGTCGGTTGCGTAACCGAACATCTCACCAAGAGGCACCTTAGCGCGGATGACCTTGGCGTCCATACGATCGTCCATACCCTCAATCTTGCCACGACGGGAAGAAAGGTTGCCCATAACGTCGCCCATGTACTGCTCAGGTGTCTCAACCTCAACAGACTCAACTGGCTCGAGAAGGACAGGGTTGGACTTCTTAAGAGCATCCTTAATTGCCATAGAACCAGCAATCTTAAATGCTGCCTCAGAAGAGTCGACCTCGTGGTAAGAACCGTCAACAAGGGTGACCTTGATGTCGACTACTGGGTAACCAGCAATAACACCGTTCTCAAGAGCCTCACGAATGCCCTTATCGATAGATGGGATGTACTCCTTAGGAATGACACCACCGACGATAGCGTTGACAAACTCGTAACCCTTGCCCTCTTCCTGTGGCTCAAGGTCGATGACTGCGTGGCCATACTGACCCTTACCACCGGACTGACGGACAAACTTGCCCTCAGCGTGGCTTACTGCCTTACCAGCAGTCTCGCGGTAAGCAACCTGTGGCTTACCAACGTTGCAGTCAACCTTAAACTCACGACGGAGACGGTCAACAATAATCTCAAGGTGAAGCTCGCCCATACCAGCAATGATGGTCTGGCCGGTCTCGTGATCAGTATGAACCTGGAAGGTTGGGTCCTCTTCAGCCAGCTTAGCAAGGCCGATAGACATCTTCTCCTGCTCAGCCTTGGTCTTAGGCTCAACAGCAACGTCAATAACAGGATCTGCGAAGCTGATGGACTCAAGGATGATTGGGTTCTTCTCGTCACAAAGGGTGTCACCAGTAGTGGTGTTCTTCAGACCAACGCATGCAACGATGTCGCCTGCAGAGCACTCGTCACGATCAACACGGTCGTTTGCGTTCATCTCAAGGATGCGGCCAAAGCGCTCGCGGTTGTCCTTGACGGAGTTATAGACGTAAGAACCTGCCTCAGCCTGACCAGAGTAAACACGAATGTAGGTAAGCTTACCAACATAAGGGTCAGTCATAATCTTGAATGCAAGAGCGGAGAAAGGCTCCTTAATGTCTGCGTGACGTACTGCCTCGTCACCCTTAGGAGTGACACCATCAATCTCTGGAACGTCCAGTGGGCTTGGGAGGAAGTCGATGACTGCGTCCAGAAGCTCCTGAATACCCTTGTTCTTGTAAGCAGAGCCAACAAAGACAGGGTTAATCTCGCCAGCAAGAACGCCAGCACGAAGAGCGCCCTTAAGGGTCTCAACGTCAACCTCTTCGCCCTCGAGAACAGCCATCATGAGCTCCTCGGAGAAGTCAGATGCTGCCTCAAGAAGCTCTTCACGCTTCTCTGCTGCAATCTCTACAAACTCTGCAGGAATCTCATCGAGTGGCTCAGGGTAAATCATGCCCTTAGCATCCTCTTTGAAGTCCCATGCAGTGTTGGTGACAAGGTCGATAAGACCCCAGAAGTTGGACTCAGCGCCCATTGGGACCTGTGCTGCAACTGCGTTTGCGCCAAGGCGGTCACGCATGGTCTGGATTGCACGGAAGAAGTCTGCGCCTACGCGATCAAACTTGTTGATGAATGCAATACGAGGTACGCCGTACTTGGTTGCCTGACGCCAAACGGTCTCGGACTGTGGCTGAACGCCTGCAACTGCGTCGAAGACTGCAACTGCGCCGTCCAGAACACGAAGAGAACGCTCAACCTCAGCGGTAAAGTCAACGTGACCTGGGGTGTCGATGATCTGGATGACGTGGTCTTTCCAGAAGCAAGTGGTAGCTGCGGAAGTAATGGTTACGCCGCGCTCCTGCTCCTGAACCATCCAGTCCATAGTTGCTGCACCGTCGTGGACCTCACCAATCTTGTGGGTCTTACCGGTGTAGTAAAGAATACGCTCCGTAGTGGTGGTCTTACCAGCATCGATGTGAGCCATGATGCCGATGTTGCGGAGGTCTTTAAGATTGTACTTAGTCTTAGCCATTTGTTTGCTACTCCTGAATTCCGACTAGAAGCGGTAGTGGGAGAAGGCGCGGTTGGCCTCAGCCATCTTGTACAGGTCCTCGCGACGCTTGACGGATGCACCTACGCCGTTAGTTGCGTCGATGATCTCGTTTGCAAGACGCTCTGCCATGGTCTTCTCTTTACGGCTACGGCTGAAAGTGACCATCCAGCGGATAGCAAGAGTAGTTGCACGACGGGAGTTAACCTCCATTGGGACCTGGTAAGTAGCGCCACCAACACGCTTAGGCTTAACCTCAAGTGTTGGGCGAATGTTATCCATAGCCTTCTTGAAGACAGTGAGGGCATCCTCGCCAGTCTTCTCTGCGACGATGTCAAATGCACCGTAGACAATGCGCTCTGCGGTTGCTTTCTTACCGTCGAGAAGGACCTTGTTAATGAGCTGGGTTACCAGACGATTGTTGTAGACGGCGTCAGGCATAACCTCACGACGTACTGCTGCTGCGCGACGCGGCATATTAATCTCCTAAGAACTAGTTCGAGTAGTGGACGTGATTACTTAGCACGCTTAGTGCCGTAACGGGAACGGCCCTGAGCACGATTCTGAACTGCTGCGCAGTCGAATGCACCGCGAACAACCTTGTAACGAACACCAGGAAGGTCACGGACACGGCCGCCACGAACCAGAACAATGGAGTGCTCCTGGAGGTTGTGGCCCTCACCAGGAATGTAAGCGGTTACCTCAATGCCATTAACAAGACGAACACGAGCAACCTTACGGAGTGCTGAGTTAGGCTTCTTTGGCGTAGTGGTGAAAACGCGGGTGCAAACACCACGCTTCTGTGGGTTGTGCTGAAGAGCGGCGTTCTTGGACTTTGACTTGACGCTCACGCGGCCCTTACGTACGAGCTGGTTAATAGTAGGCAAGATCTTCTCCTTCTTATACCTATCTACCTGCAGTTTTACATATTCGAAAGGCGACACAGCACTGTCCCCTTGGAATTACGCAGGGAAGTACTTTACGCTGATGAAAGCCACATGTCAACAAGCCACTGTGCCGGGCGTATCCATACTTCATAGAAATTACAAATGCTAGGTAGCCTCAATCTCAGCAAGCTCAATTTCTAAACCTTGGATAAGTTCGGTTTTCTCGCTAGAACAGTAAGGGCATATGCGACCATACGTTACCGTGGCGTACGTTTTATTGCACGATAAACACTGTGTTAGAGCTGGTAATTCTTCAATTTCTAGCTGAGCTCCGTGTAGCAGCTCCGTGCGATCAGCTGCCCAGCGCCATACATCCAACAAATACGTTGGAACAACTCCAGATACCTCCCCTAGCTGCAACTTTACACGCGCAACAGAGGTGAGGTTATTCTGTTTTCCCAGGTCCTCAACCATATCTATGAGATAAAACGCAATTCCCAGCTCATGCATGTTAGTTAGCTCCAGTGAGCACGTTAGCTTGAAATACCAGTGCTGCCCGCAGAAACGGGATTACCAAGCTCATCGGTTGTTACGTGTGACTGAGGCTTAGGAGTCTTTGTTTTTCTCGCGGGGTTCTTAATAATCTTTACCGCACGTTTTCCAACATACGAGAGAATCTTTCCTGCCTTATGCTCTGCGGCAACCATATCTGAACAGTGAGGATTGTCTCGGAACAGGTGAATTGCATCAAACTCGCAGCGTGTAGTACAGAGACCACAACCAATACACTTATTTGCATCAACAATTGAAGCGCCGCACTTCAAGCAGCGTGCGGTCTCGATTCTGATTTGCTCTGGCGTAAAAGTATGGCTAGGATCTGTCCAGTTATGCCTGATGTTTTTAACTGAATCGCATGCGGAACGCTGACGACCTGCGTGATCGTATCCACAAGACTCAACTGCTGCGTCAGATTTATCAAGCTCAACATAATGGCGCTGGTTACGGCCAATAGTCAAAGAAGAGCCTTTCTGCACAAAACGATGTAATGAAACAGCAGCTTCATGACCTGCGGCAATAGCATCGATAACAAAGCGAGGACCCGTGTACACGTCTCCACCCACAAAGACATCGGGCTGAGCAGTCTGATACGTCTGGGAATCAGCGCACGCAAGATTGCCGCGCGTAAGCTCAACCGCCTCTCTCTCCAAAAGACTTCCCCACTCAACGGTTTGTCCAATAGACAAGACCACTGCATCTGCCTCAAGATACATTGTTTGCTCGTCATCAAAACAAGGCGAGAAACGCTTGTCATTGTCGAAAACACGAGTACAGCGTTTAAACATCATGCCGCAAACGTGTCCTTGCTCATCTGTGGCAATAAAAGCAGGTCCCCAACCATTCTTGATTGACACACCATCTTCCTGCGCTTCTGTGATTTCTTCTGGTAGTGCAGGCATCTCTTCTGGCTGCTCTAGGCACACCATGGTAACTGACTCTGATCCACAACGAGCAGAGACTCGAGCCGCATCAATGGCAACATTACCGCCGCCAATAACCACTGTCTTACCAGGTACTTCATGCAGAGGATGCTCGGTTACAAAATGCAAGAAATCAACAGCAGAAATAACGCCGTCGGCGTCTTCTCCAGCAATATTGGCCTTTCTACCGCCCTGGCAACCAATGGCAACATAAAAACCAATAAAGCCTTGAGCACGTAGCTCATCAAGGGTTATGTCTTTTCCTACCTCAACACCACAGCAAATCTTAACGCCCATTTCTTTAAGAACGTCAATCTCTGCGGCAACAACGTTTTTCTCGAGCTTGTAAGAAGGGATGCCATATACCATCATTCCACCAGGAAGGAGGTTCTTTTCAAAAACAACGGGATTGTAACCACGTTCTGCCAGGTAATATGCACAGGATAGGCCGGCTGGACCTGCACCAATAATGGCGATTTTCTGGTTGAATCGGCCTCTATTTGATGGAATAACTGGCTCTGGAATAAAGCGATGTTCCGCCTCTAGATCTTTTTGAGCAATGAATTTCTTAACGTCATCAATGGCTACTGCCTGGTCAATAGTTCCTCGCGTACACGCTGCCTCGCAACGTTTATTGCAAACGCGACCACAAACAGCAGGGAATGGATTTTCTTTTTTGATGAGCTCAAGCGCATCTCGATAGCGACCTTCAGCAGCCATACGCAGATAACCCTGAACAGAAATATGCGCTGGGCAGGCAACCTTGCAAGGAGCGGTACCGGTATCGTGGCACTCAATACGATTGTTATTTTTATAATTCCAATCCCAGTCAGACTCTCCCCAGAACTTATCATCTGGAAGATCCTGAGTTGGGTAGGAAATTTTGCCCTTCCTAGTAGGAAGTTTCTGACCTAATTGAGGGGCTCCAGCTGGACAAACCTCTACGCACCCACCGCAAGCAACACATTTTTCTTCATCAACGTGAGCCACAAAAGCGGAACGAGACAAATTAGGCGTATTAAACAGCTGAGAAGTTCTGAGTGCATAGCAAACATTTACGTTGCAGTTGCAAATAGCAAAGATCTTATCTTCACCGTCAATGTTGGTAATCTGATGAACAAAACCGTTTTTCTCGGCCTTTGTACAGATATCGAGAACCTCATCGTAGGTAATGTAGTGGCCTTTTCCTGTTTCTACGCAGTAATCAGCCATATCTCCAATGGCAAGACACCAATCTTCTGGATCGTCAGCACAGCCGTCGCCACGAACTCGCTCAGCAAGGCGACAAGAACAGGGAGTTGCAGCATATCTATCGTATTTCTTGAGCCAATGCGAAATATGCTCAACAGTAACTGTGTGATTTACCTGCTCAATGGATCGTTCAACAGGAATGACATGCATACCAACGCCCGCGCCACCTTCAGGAACTAACTTGGTGACATTTTTGAGCGGTAGATAGGTCATACGCTCAAACAAAGAACCCATCTCGGGATGTTCTTCGAGTTGACGCTCGTTCATCACGGTAAACTCTGCAGAGCCGGGAACAAACATAGGAAGAACATACTGCTTTTGCTTGCTCTTGTTTTCCCAGTTGTACTCAATCATGCCCTTTACAGACAGGGTGTCTAGAATAGGTTGAAGCTCCTCCGCAGTTTTGCCAGTACGCTTGCAAAGCTCCTCTAAGGTAACTGGCTGGCGAACCTTCATGTATTTGGTTACCGCAGCTTCTTCCTCAGTCATAATTGCTGCTATGCCCCAATATTCTGGGTCATCTTTTACAATTTTGTGACCAAGGCGACTCGTAATTTTTTGAACTTCATCTCTTACAAGAGGCTTAAATTGCTCAGAAGAAGCTGGTCCAGGCTCATTTGGATCTACCGTTTTGTAATGAACTACCTCGTCATTTTCAGTAATATGATTTTGAGCGAGTATACGAATAGAACCGCCAGCAGGGTTAGTAGTTGGCAATACATTTCTGCGTGCAATTTCTTCATCAGTAAGACTACCGCGCATGGCATTTTCACCTTTTGGGGTCTTACGTGCTGGTACTTCCTCTGCCATGACCTCTCCTATCAGGCATAAGACATTCTTTAAGCGCTAGCCATTGGTTACTGACTGCTTTTCCACTCAGCAACTTTGCGAGAAAGCCATTCAGTCCAAGCGTCTAATCCTTCCCCAGTTTTGGCAGAGAAAGGAATAACAACAGCCTTTGGATTTCTAAGGGCCACATTTTTCTTGAGTTTTTCCAGGTCAAAATCAAAATACGGTGCTACGTCTATTTTGTTAACAAGCACCACATCACAGACCTGGTACATCAGTGGGTACTTCAGCGGCTTATCGTCGCCTTCGGGAACAGAAAGAATAGTGACGTTTACGCCGGCACCGGTGTCAAACTCTGCCGGACATACCAAGTTTCCAACGTTCTCTAAAAAGATAAGGTCCACATCACCCGCATTGAGACCTTCAAGACCCTGAGCGCACATATGCGCATCGAGGTGACACATGCCGCCAGTATGCAGCTGAATGGCTTTCACGCCCGTTTCTGAAATAGCAGCAGCATCAACATCTGAATCAATATCAGCTTCCATAACAGCAATGGAAACCTTATCTTTCAGGGCAGCAATGGTCTTTTTAAGGGTGGTAGTTTTGCCAGAACCTGGAGAAGACATAAGGTTTACCAGCAGAGTTCCCTTTTTCTTCATTTCTCCTCTTAGTTGATCGGCGCTTTTCTCGTTAGCTGCAAAAACACTCTGCTTAACTTCAATGATGCGATACTCACCCATAAGTTCTCTCCACAATTCCGATACGTATGTTAATGACCCAACAGGTGTGCGGCGTGTGCAAGGCCAACGCGGATTAGCGTTGTGACGTGCTCATCTGCAAGTGAATAGATAACTTTTCTGCCATCTCTTTTTGCATTGACAAGACCGCGGTCGCGCAAAAGACGCAACTGGTGAGAGGTTGCTGACTGAGATACCGAAAGCATTTCTTGCAGCTCTGTTACGCTTTTCTCGCCATTTACTAGAGCACCCAAAATCTGGAATCGAGTGAAATCAGACAGTGCATCAAAAATCTGGGTTGCATCGTAGATAATGTCATCATTTACCAGGTATTCATTCAGCTTCTGATCAGAAACATAATCGCACGTAGAATGAGTGTGCTCACACTGTTCAGAATCGTGGGAGTGACTATCCATTTGCTATTCCTATCCTTTAAGAGCCGCAAAATAAATGGCTTACCAAACGTAATTCATAAAAGATTAGTATATACCGTTACTCGCTTCTGTAAGCGTAACTAAAAGAGGACTCCAGCTAACGGCTGAAGTCCTCTTCTGTATCGGAGTCAATCTCCGAAAAAGTTTGATGTATCAGGCGAGATTACTTACTCGTCTTCGCCGTCTGCCTCAGCGTCCATACGGACAACCTGGTTAAGCAGGTCATCCAGAGAACCAAGGTCCTCGTTGATTACATCAGGGCTAACCTCGTCGGAAGAAGAACCGATGAGTGTCTCGGTGTAATCAGAGTGCGTGGATGGAGCTGCGGAACCCAGCATCAAGCCGCCATCGCCTTCTGGCGAGAAGACCATGTTGAGCAGCTGAGAAAGATCCTCAGAATCTGCCTCATCCTCTTCTGGCTCAAGGATGTAGAGGAGGTTACGAGCCTCAAGGCCATCGCGGAGCTCCTCGATTGCCTTTGCACCAATACCATCGATGCGAAGCAGGTCTTCCTCAGTCTTACCGATAAGATCGCCTACGGTCTCAATGCCAACCTCGCTGAACTTGTTGGTCCAACGCTGTGACACGCCAAGATCGTCGAAGAGGTACAGCTTTGCATCCTCGCTTGAAAGCGTACGGCCATTCTTGGAGTAAACGCCACCGTTGTAATCCTCGTTGACCCAGTCAAGCTGCTTAGGAAGCTGCTCCTCGATGTCCTTAAGCTCTGCTGGTGCCCAGTCTGGAAGAGACTTAGCAAGAGAAGAGGTTGGGCCATCAATCTTGGTGCCGTGGTAGGTAAGCTCAACATCGTTGTATGCGGAGAGACCCGTACCTGCAGGAATCTGCTTACCAACAATAACGTTGGACTTGAGGTCAAGCAGGTGGTCAACGTCGCCCTCGATAGCTGCAGAGGTAAGAACGCCTGCAGTACGGATGAACGATGCGCTGGAGAGCCAAGAATCAATAGAGCTTGCAACCTTCAGCGTACCAAGGATTGCTGGCTCTGCCTCTGGTGGAGTACCACCAGCAAGAGCAATGTTCTGGACAGTCTCTGCGAATACGTAGCGGTCCACATACTGACCAAGCAGATACGAAGAGTCGCCTGGGTTGGTAACCTGAACACGACGAAGCATCTGACGTGCGATGACCTCGATGTGCTTATCGTTGAGTTCTACACCCTGGGAGGTATAGACGTCCTTAACGGACTCAACGAAGGTGTGCATAGTGGACTCGATGTCAGTGAGTCGGCGAAGCATACGGAAGTTGACAAAGCCGCGGGTAATCTGATCACCAGCACGGACAACAACGCCATCCTCAATGCCAGGCATGAAGCGGACAGATGCAGGTACACGCCACTCCTCGATGACACGGGAAGCATCGTCTGCATCAACAATACGCAGCAGGTACTCGGTGGTCTCTGGGGTAATGTGAAGAACACCAGAAACAGGAGCCAGGTCAGCCTCGCGACCAAGAATCTTCTCGTTGACGTTGCCGACGACGTCGAACATACGAGCAACAGTAGGAAGACCCTGCGTAATATCGTCTGCGCCTGCAACACCACCGGAGTGAATGGTACGCATGGTCAACTGAGTACCAGGCTCACCAATGGACTGAGCTGCGATAATACCAACTGCAGTACCAATGTTGACAGGACGACGGGTGGAAAGATCCCAGCCGTAGCACTTCTGGCAGACGCCGTACTTAGACTTACAGGTCAGAAGCGCACGGAGCTGAACCTTAGCAAGGCCGTGCTCAACAAGACGCTCAAGATCCTGCTTGGACTCAACATAGCCACCAGCAGGGATAAGAACCTCGCCAGTGTTTGGATCGCAGACATCCTCAAGGGTGCAGCGACCAATCAGGTCAGTATCGACAGAAGTCTGACCAGGCTTAATCAGAGGATAGGTAACTGCCTCATCAGTGCCGCAGTCCTCCTCACGAACAATGACGTCCTGTGCAACGTCAACGAGTCGACGAGTCAGGTAACCAGAGTCGGAGGTGTGGGAAGCGGTATCTACCAGACCCTTACGAGCACCGTAGGTAGAAATGAAGTACTCAAGAGGCTCAAGACCCTCGCGGAAGTTTGCCTTAATTGGAAGGTCGATGGTCTCACCGGACATATCCGCCATCAGGCCTCGCATACCAGCAAGCTGGCGAAGCTGTGTCTTAGAACCACGAGCTCCAGAGTCAGCCATCATGTAAATTGGGTTGTCCTCTGCAAAGCCTGCAAGCATCTCAGAGCCGAGAAGATCGGTGCACTCGGTCCATGCGTTAACAACCTCAACGTGACGCTCTCGCTCGGAGAGGAATCCGTCCTCGTAGTACTCGTTGATCTGGTCAACGCGGTCCTGTGCCTCCTGAAGCAACTGTGGCTTGTGTGGAGGAATGACAGCATCCCAAACGGAAACGGTCAGACCAGCAAGGGTTGCGTAGTGGAAACCAGTCTTCTTGATGTTGTCCAGAATTGGCTCAACATCAGCCATTGGGTAACGGTCACAGCAATCGTTGACCAGAACACCAATGTCGGACTTAACCATCTTGTAGTTAATGTATGGGTAATCCTCTGGCAGGCACTGACGGTTGAAGATAATGCGACCAACAGTGGTCTCAAAACGCTTAGTACCCTCAGTAACATCCAGGTCCTCATACTGACCGCGGCCGGTCATAACGCGGAAGATAGCGCGATCGCTATCAGCAACGTTTGCATCCTTGGAGCTTACGCGGACAACAACCTTTGCCTGGATATCAAGGTCACGGTTAGCCTCAATAGCCAGAAGAGCATCCTCAAAGCTTGCGAAGGTAAGAGTCTTAGCGTCTTCACCGGTCTTCTCGGAAGTGAGATAGTAGACACCAAAGACCATATCCTGAGAAGGAACGGTCAGAACCTTACCAGAAGCAGGGCTTCTGAGGTTGTTGCTGGAGAGCATCAGAATGCGAGCCTCTGTCTGTGCCTGAGTAGAAAGTGGCACGTGGACAGACATCTGGTCGCCGTCGAAGTCTGCGTTGAATGGTGCGCAGACCAGTGGGTGCAGGTGGATTGCCTTACCCTCGATAAGGACTGGCTCAAATGCCTGGATAGACAGACGGTGAAGGGTAGGTGCGCGGTTGAGAAGAACGAGGCGGTCCTGAATGACCTCATCCAGAACGTCCCAAACAACTGGAGTACCACGGTCAATAGCGCGCTTTGCGCCCTTAATGTTTTCAACCTTGCGGAGCTCAACCAAACGACGCATGACAAATGGCTTGAAGAGCTCAAGTGCCATAGCGGATGGAAGACCGCACTGGTGCAGCTTCAGGTGTGGGTCAACAACAATGACGGAACGGCCAGAGTAGTCAACACGCTTACCCAGAAGGTTCTGACGGAAGCGACCCTGCTTACCCTTAAGAGCCTCGGCAAGAGACTTCAGAGGACGTCCACCACGGCCGGTAACAGGACGGCCACGGCGACCGTTGTCAAACAGAGCGTCAACGGACTCCTGAAGCATGCGCTTCTCGTTGTTAACAATGATGGAAGGTGCGTCAAGGTCAAGCAGGCGCTTAAGACGATTGTTACGGTTAATAACACGACGATACAAATCGTTTAAGTCGGAAGCTGCAAAACGGCCACCATCAAGCTGAACCATTGGACGAAGATCAGGTGGAATAACTGGTACAACGTCAAGAATCATGTTAGCTGGATCGTTGCCACCCTTAAGGAAGGCGTCAACAATCTCAAGACGCTTAATGGCCTTCTCGCGCTTCTGCTTCTGAGCATCCTCATTGGCGATAATAGCGCGGAGCTCCTTGGCCTCTTTCTCAAGATCAATGTTGGAAAGAAGGTCGCGGACTGCCTCTGCACCCATACCACCCTTGAAGTAGATGCCATAGTAGCGCTTAAGCTCGGAGAACAGACCCTCATCGGAGATGAGCTCTCTGGTCTCAAGCTGCATGAACTTCTCGAAAGCCTCACGACGAAGCGTCTTCTCTTCCTCGTACTCTTCCTCAAGATCAGCGACGCCTGCACGAATCTCGTCCTCAGAAAGAGGCTCAAAATCGCCAAACTCGTCATCCTGTGGCTGGCCCTGCTCGCGAAGGCGTGCAATCTGATCGTCGCGCTCTGCGTCGAGCTCTTCGATATCTGCTGCAAGCTCCTCACGAAGATCGTCTACGTCAGCCTCACGTGCCTCAGTGTCAACACTAGTGATTACGTAAGATGCAAAGTAGAGGACTTTCTCGAGGTCCTTGCTCTTGATGTCAAGAAGACGTGCCAGAGGGAAGCTGGTTGGGCTCTTGAAGTACCAGATGTGGCTTACAGGAGCAGCAAGCTCGATGTGGCCCATGCGGTCACGACGAACCTTTGCGGTGGTTACTTCAACACCGCAGCGCTCGCAGGTAATGCCCTTGAAGCGAATGCCTTTGTACTTACCGCAGGCGCACTCCCAGTCCCTTACAGGTCCAAAGATCTTCTCGCAGAAAAGGCCGTCCTTTTCTGGCTTAAGGGTACGGTAGTTGATGGTCTCAGGCTTCTTTACCTCGCCATAGGACCAACCGCGGATATCATCAGCAGACGCTAGAGAAATTTTAATAGCGTCAAATTCAGTGGAATCAAAGTCTGCCACAGTCGCTACTCCTTATCGGTGGTCGCGTCGCCTACAAGTGCGGATGCACCCTCAGCGTCTTGGGACAGGTCGGAAGCGGTTACCTCAGTGAAGCCAAGGTCGTTGAGGATCTCAACAGCGTTCTTCTCCTCAGGATCTGTGACCTTTGCGGTATTTGCACGCTTACGGTAGGAGATTGGCTCAATGTCAAGTGCCAGGGAGCGAATCTCTTTGACCAGAACCTTGAAGGACTCAGGAATTCCTGCAGTAGGAATGTTCTCGCCCTTAACAATGGACTCGTAGGTCTTAACACGGCCGTTGGTATCGTCAGACTTAACGGTGAGAATCTCCTGGAGGACGTTAGCAGCACCGTATGCATACAGTGCCCAAACCTCCATCTCACCAAAGCGCTGACCGCCGAACTGTGCCTTACCACCCAGAGGCTGCTGGGTAACAAGAGAGTAAGGACCAGTTGAACGTGCGTGAATCTTATCGTCAACCATGTGGCCGAGCTTCAGAATGTAAGAAACACCAACGGTAATTGGGCTCTTGAATGCCTCGCCGGTACGACCATCGTAGAGGGTAGTCTTACCACGCTCGTTGAGCTGTGGAACAAACTCCTCACGCATGTCCTCGCCGTACTCCTTGAGAGCCTTGTTGATCATGTTGATGTTGGTGCGGCGAACAATCTCTGCAACGGACTCATCAGTAGCACCGTCGAAGAGTGGTGTTGCAACAGGAATTGGGCCTTCAACGTAACGCTTAGAATCTGCGTCGTCGTCATCCCAACCATGTGCAGCGCCCCAGCCAAGGTGGCACTCAAGCAGCTGACCAACGTTCATACGGGAAGGAACGCCCAGTGGGTCGAGAATAACGTCTACTGGGGTACCGTCTGCCATGTAAGGCATGTCCTCAACAGGGAGAACCTTACAAATAACACCCTTGTTACCGTGGCGACCAGCGATCTTATCGCCCTGCTGGATCTTTCTGCGCTGAGCAACAAAGACGCGGACCAGGTCGTTTACTCCTGGAGGCAGGTCGTCTCCAGCCTCACGGCTGAAGCGGACAACGTCAACAACGCGGCCATAGGAGCCGTGTGGCATCTTAAGGGAAGTATCACGAACATCGTGTGCCTTAGCACCGAAGATTGCGCGAAGCAGGCGCTCTTCTGCGGTCAGAGCAGTCTCACCCTTAGGAGTGACCTTACCAACCAGAATATCGCCAGGGCCAACCTCAGCGCCGATGCGGATGATACCGTCATCGTCGAGGTTTGCAAGCATGTCCTCACCAAGGTTTGGAATCTCGCGGGTAATCTCCTCAGCACCAAGCTTGGTGTCACGAGCATCAATCTCGTGGCGGGAAATGTTAACGGAGGTCAGGAGGTCTTCCTGAACAACGCGCTCGGAGACGATAATACCGTCCTCGTAGTTGTAGCCTTCCCATGGCATGTAGGCAACGGTAAGGTTTGCACCAAGTGCCAGCTCAGAGTGGTCAACAGATGGACCGTCTGCGATTGGCTGGCCCTTCTCGACCTGCTGTCCAACAGTGACGATTGGACGGTGGTTAATGCAAGTGGACTGGTTGGAGCGCTCGTACTTAGGAAGATCGTAGCGCTGAGAACCGTGCTCATCGGAGTAGATGACAACGTGAGCTGCGTCTACCTCGGTGACCTCACCTGCAAACTCTGCGCAAATAAGCTCGCCAGAGTCCTGAGCTGCGCGACCCTCCATACCAGTTCCAACAAATGGAGCGTGGGACTGAATCAGAGGCACTGCCTGACGCTGCATGTTTGCACCCATGAGGGTACGCTTTGCATCGTCGTGCTCAAGGAATGGAATGAGGTTAGCTGCGACGGAGAGAAGCTGACGTGGAGAAACGTCCATGTAGTCAACGTCCTCAACAGGAACCTGTGCAGGTGCACCGAAGGAACCGTCGAAGTCGCGGGTACGAGCAATAACGCGGTCTGCATCAACAATCTTGCCGTCTGCGTCAACCTCAACAAACTTCTTAGACTTAGGGTCAATTGGGGTGTTAGCAGGAGCAATAATGTGATTCTCCTCCTCGTCTGCAGTCATCCAGACAATGTCGTCAGAGACAACACCGCCTGTGACCTTACGATAAGGAGCCTCGATAAAGCCGTACTCATTTACGTGAGCGTACAGTGCCAAGGAGCCGATAAGACCAATGTTTGGTCCCTCAGGAGTCTCGATTGGGCACATACGGGAGTAGTGCGAGTTATGAACGTCGCGGACTGCGGTAGGAACGTTGGTACGACGGCTGGAGCCGGACTTGTGTCCTGCAAGACCACCAGGTCCCAAAGCAGAAAGACGACGCTTGTGGGTCAAACCAGCAAGTGGGTTTGCCTGGTCCATGAACTGCGAAAGCTGAGAAGAACCGAAGAACTCCTTGATTGCAGCAACAATTGGACGGATGTTGATCAAAGACTGTGGAGTGATGTCGTCTGCGTCCTGAGATGCCATGCGCTCACGAACAACACGCTCCATACGGCTCATACCAATGCGGAACTGGTTCTGAACCAGCTCACCGACGGTACGAACGCGGCGGTTACCAAAGTGGTCGATGTCATCAAGATGCTTAGACTCATCACCTGCATGCACTGCAAGAAGGTACTGAAGAGCTGCGACAATGTCCTCTTTGGTAAGGACACGAACGTCTGCAGGAATCTCTTCCTCAAGCTTCTTGTTGATCTTGTAACGACCAACGCGAGCAAGGTCATAGCGCTGCTCGTTGAAGAAAAGGCCGTCAAGCAGAGAACGGGCAGAGTCAACAGTTGGTGGCTCGCCTGGACGCTGACGACGATAAATCTCGATAAGAGCATCCTCACGTGTGGTTGCAACATCACGCTCAAGTGTGTTGCGAACAACATCGGAATCACCAAGGAGCGAGAGAATCTCGTCATCGGTAACAGCAATGCCAAGTGCACGGAGGAAGACAGTAGCGCTCTGGCGACGCTTGCGGTCAATGGAGACGACCAGGTGGCCGCGCTTATCAACCTCAAACTCAAGCCATGCACCACGTGCAGGAATGAACTGAGACTTGTGGACCAGAACACCGTTGTCCATCTCTGACGAGAAGTACACGCCAGGTGAACGAACGAGCTGTGAAACCACAACGCGCTCAGAACCGTTGATGATGAAGGTACCGCGCTCAGTCATCAGTGGGAAATCACCCATGAAGACGAGCTGCTCCTTCATCTCACCAGTCTCTTTGTTGACAAAACGGACGTCAACAAAAAGGGGTGCTTGATATGAAATGTCTTTTGCACGACACTCAGCCATTGAATTGGCGGGGTCGCCGAACTGATGGTCACCAAAGGTGACCTGCATGGTTCCTGCGCTGTTCTCAATTGGCGAGAACTCAGCGAAGGACTCTGCAAGGCCCTCTCCCATAAAGCGCTCAAATGATTCCTTCTGTACAGAAATCAGATTTGGCAGCTGCATAGCTGCGGGAATCTTACTGAACGTCCTGCGTCCAGTATGCGCCTGAGGCGTGGTGAGGGAAGTCTTTTTAGCGGTAGACACCAGGTTGTCCTCCTTCAAAAGGGTGGAAGGTGGCAATTGTCGCAACCTAGTAATTTAGTCAAGATTTTAATGCGCGTCAACAGAAAAACACTTGATTTTTTAAGACGTTTTGACTATATTATCGCGTTTATGTTTTTCAACTGCACAAACGTTATGTTGCAGATAAATCCTTAACTAACTCGTCTTTTCTAGTTATGAAGATTTTGTGGAGAAGGTCCACGGAGACAGAAATAGCTTTCGGTGAGCGGCGCTCCCCCGCCACGTCGCTTCGCATGGCGCTCCATGCGCCCCGAGCGCACGGGTTTCTCACCAGGCGCGAGTGCGAGCGTGGCTGCGAGCGCACGGGTTTCTCGCCACACGCGCCGACCTTTTGCTGCACGCGCCTGAAAAGTGCAAAGAATCTGTATTTGAGCCACCGATTCTTTGACAAAATCAGGCAAATCCACAGATTCTTTTGCAATTTTAGGCAAAAGTTACAGATTCTTTGAGCAAATCAGGCGCGAGAAAGCTGGGGTAAGTCACGCAGAAAGATAGAGCAATCACACCGGATTTATGAGCCTGAAATACACACCAAGTCTGAGCAAAAATACTCAGATAAGGCGAGAAAAACAGGCAAATCACTCAGACATGGCGAGAAAATCCGGCAAATCTCTCAGACTTGATGCACTTTTCAGGCTGCAGCTAAAGCGCTCAGACTTGATGCACTTTTCAGGCTGCAGCAAACGCATCCAAGCTCCATGCACTCCAAGCACACCGGGTTTCTCGCCAGGCAAACAAAAAAGAGGCCAGACCGAAGTCTGACCTCTCCAGTAAGCTATGTAGGATGGACTTACTTAAGGGTGACGGTAGCGCCAGCCTCCTCGAGCTGAGCCTTAGCAGCCTCAGCGTCCTCCTTCTTAGCGCCCTCGAGGACAGCCTTAGGAGCACCCTCGACGACCTCCTTTGCCTCCTTGAGGCCAAGGTTGGTAAGAGCACGGACAACCTTGATGACGCCGATCTTGTTGTCGCCGAAGCCCTCGAGGACAACGTCAAAGTTGGTCTTCTCCTCTGCCTCCTCAGCAGCGCCACCAGCTGCAGGAGCAGCAGCGACAGCTACAGGAGCAGCAGCGGAAACGCCGAAGACGTCCTCAAGCTCGTGAACGAGCTCAGAAAGCTCGAGTGCTGGCATCTCTTTAAGGGCCTCAATGATCTCATCTTTAGTGACAGCCATGTCAATTCTCCTTTTTAAACGATGCAGCCTTTGTACTGCATCTGGGCAAAAGCCCGGCTTGTATGTGTGCGTTTAAGTGCGTCTACACTCTCACGCGGTTTGCGCCAATGCGCGGGTACAACAAAACGTTGCTTATGCAGCGTTCTTCTGATCTGCGACTGCAGAAAGAGCGGTTGCGAGTCCACGAGCTGGACCAGCGCAAACCTGTGCAATACCGGTAAGTGGGCTTGCAACAACGAAGACAAGCTTTGCAATGAGCTCCTCGCGAGAAGGAAGATCTGCGTAAGCCTTTGCCTCGTCAGCAGTAAGTGCCTGACCATCAGCGATACCACCAATGAACTCAACTTTCTTGAGCTTCTTGGCCTGATCCTTGATGACCTTAGCGGCCTCGACAGGATCATTCTCATAGAAAACGTATGCGCAGGTACCGGCGAGCATCTCGTCAATCTCTGGCATACCAGCATTCTTAAGAGCAATCTTGACGATGTTGTTCTTATAGACCTTCATGTGAGCGCCTGCTGCGGTAAGTGCGCGGCGAAGCTCCTGAGTCTCCTTTACGGAGAGACCACGATAGTCGATAACGAACAGGCCCTTGGAGTTGTCGAGAGAAGCGGAAACCTTCTCGAGCAAATCAAGTTTAGACTGAGCTGGCATGTAGTACACCTCCTTTATCATGTCTCAGGCACGAGCGCCAACAGGTGCGGCCCTCACATGAAAAGACCCCACTTTGGCAACCAAAGCGGGGTCTGGATGTACTAATCTCAAGACCACCTCGGCAGGCGGGAATTCCCATTAAGCCTTGGATTCAAGGCGCCGGCTGTCTTTGGCAGCGAACGTGCAACTACAAGACGTCTGTCTTGCGTTGGATATTGTGCAGCAAAAATCAACGCGAGTCAAGGTTGAGCGTACAATTTCTTTCTCTTCACAAAAATTTGACGAGATAGGCGGTCGAGCTGCAGCTCCAACTCAAACGCGGCACAATCGCACCTTAGTCGCAAACCGCCTATGCCGACCACGCGCTTCAAGCCGCATGCACGCTTCAAGAAAAATCCGGTACCTGTAAGCAGATACCGGATTAAACGTGCTAGGTACTTCTAAGCGTTTAGCTTAGTCCTCCATGAGGTTACGAACCTTGGTTGAATCAACCTTGATGCCAGGGCCCATAGTAGAGGAAATAGCAACGGTCTTGACGTACTTACCCTTTGCGCTGGATGGCTTGACGCGGATGATCTCGGAGATCAGTGCGCCATAGTTCTCAACAAGCTGCTGAACCTCAAAAGAAGCCTTGCCGATTGCAACGTGGCAGATACCAAAACGGTCTGCACGATACTCAACACGACCAGCCTTGAGCTCGTTAACCATCTTTGCAACATCCATGGTAACGGTGCCGAGCTTAGGGTTAGGCATAAGGCCACGAGGACCAAGAACACGACCAAGACGGCCAACCTTACCCATCATCTGAGGGGTTGCGATTGCTGCGTCAAAGTCAAGCATGCCCTTCTCGACCTCTGCGATGAGCTCGTCGCCACCGACGATGTCAGCGCCAGCTGCCTCAGCCTCGCGGGCCTTCTCGCCCTCTGCGAAGACTGCAACGCGAACGGTCTTACCAGTGCCGTGAGGCAGAGAAATGGAACCGCGAACGTTCTGGTCAGCCTTACGAGTATCGACACCAAGGCGAATTGCTACCTCAATGGTCTCGTCAAACTTAGCAGTTGCAAGCTCCTTAGACAGGGTAACTGCCTCTTTTGGGCTGTAGAGGTTTGCACCGTCTACCTTGGCAACTGCATTCTTGTAGTTCTTTCCGTGCTTAGGCATTATGTACCTCCTGTGGTTAGCGGGCGTCTGCCCTCCCACTCCTGCATCTTCCGTCCGCAGCTGCTCCCTCTTGGCGAGAAACCCAACTACGTGCACTAACGTCGGATGCTCTGACAAAAACAACCGTCAGCCACGCAAATGGCTGACGGGAGTAAACACTACTCGGCGATGGTTACACCCATGGAACGAGCGGTACCAGCGACGATCTTCTTTGCAGCCTCAATGTCGTTTGCGTTGAGGTCAGGCATCTTGATCTCAGCAATCTTGGTGAGCTGCTCCTGGGAGAGCTGGCCAACCTTATCGCGCTGAGGAACACCGGAACCACCCTTGAGGTGAAGCTCCTTCTTGATGAGCTGAGCTGCTGGAGGAGTCTTGGTTACGAAGTCAAAGGAACGATCCTCGTAAACAGAAATCTCGACTGGGATGATGTCGCCAGCCTTGTCCTGAGTTGCAGCGTTGAATGCCTGGCAGAACTGCATAATGTTGACCTGTGCAGCACCCAGAGCTGGTCCTACTGGAGGAGCTGGGTTTGCCTGGCCTGCAGGAATCTGCAGCTTAATAAAGTTAACAACCTTCTTTGCGGGCATGTTAAGCCTCCTGTTTGAATACGTTTGAGTCTATTCTCGCGCACTCCCGAGAAGCAATCCACAAGGGACGAGAAGTGCGGGATAAGCCGTTAGTTACTAGTCTATCAGGGAAATCTGATCCATGGTGAGCTCAACCGGAGTCTCGCGACCAAAGATGGTGAGCATAACCTTAATCTTGCCGGACTCTGCGTTGACCTCAGAGACAGTTCCGTCGAAGTCAGCGAGAGGACCAGAAAGAACGTGAATTGCCTGACCGACCTCAATATTGGTTGCTGTACGCTTAGGTACAGGGCTACCCGTCTTCATACCGCCGCGACGCATGATCTTATCGAACTCATCACGACGCAGAGGAACTGGCTTGCCGTCAATGCCAACAAAACCAGTTACGCCTGGGGTGTTGCGAACAACAGCCCAAGTATTGTCATCTAGCTCCATGCGAACAAGAACATAACCTGGGAAAACCTTGGACTCTTTGGTCTCGCGCTTGCCGCCGTCCTTGACCTCAGTAACTTCCTCAGTAGGAATCTGAATATCAACAACAGCACGCTCAAGGCCATAGGTCTCAATACGGTGCTCAAGGTCTGTCTTTACCTTGTTCTCA
The DNA here is from genome assembly GCA_916720745.1 of uncultured Atopobium sp. Taxonomy (GTDB): domain Bacteria; phylum Actinomycetota; class Coriobacteriia; order Coriobacteriales; family Atopobiaceae; genus Lancefieldella. Next base: position 3,392 of record CAKARX010000007.1, on the reverse strand, counting down.
TAACCTGAATAGGTGTGAACTACATACCAGCGCTTAGCCATTGATTATCCCCTCAGTCCAGTAAAGGCGACGAGACCAGCAACAATGCCAGTATCAACCAGCCAAGTTACCAAGCCAAAGAAAATGATTGTTGCAATTACGGCTACAGAGAAACCAGCAAGCTCAGAGCTTGAAGGCCACACAACGCGGTGCATTTCTGTACGAACGCCTGCAAAATAAGCACCCAGGCGGCCAAAGAAGCCAGGGTTAGCGTTACGCTGAATGGACTTCTCCTGCTTCTTTGCCTCGGCCTTAGTAGCCTTAGCAGAAGCTTCAGGAGTAGCTTCAGCCTGAAGGGCCTCACGCTGGGCGCGCTCTTCTGCGCGAGCCTTACGTGCGCTCCTCTTATTGCGCTCCTTATTTGCCATCCTACGCTCCCTTGGATGTTATACCTACATACAAACCGGCCAACCCTTATGGGAAGGCCGGTGAAGTTATCTGGCAGGCCAGGAAGGACTCGAACCCTCAACAAACGGTTTTGGAGACCGCCGCTCTACCATTGGAGCTACTGGCCTAGAACGAACCCACCTAGCCTAGCGGGTCTCGCGATGTACCGTGTGCTTGTGGCACCATGGGCAGTACTTCTTCAACTCCATACGATCTGGGTTGTTGGACTTATTCTTGTCCGTAGTGTAATTACGACGCTTGCACTCAGTGCAGGCGAGAGTAACGAGTGTACGCATTGATCCTCCTGAACACGGTCACGAGATGTATTCTCGAAATGTGACGCGGTTGCTTAGGTTAGCACCCACTACCCAGAGATGTCAATACTTTTCTCTAATTACTCTAGGCGTTCACATATTTTTTCTCGACAAAAAACCCGGCGCGCAAAAAGCACGCCGGGCAAGTTAGCAACTTTAAAAGAAGTTACTCGATGACGGTGGAAACACGGCCATCGCCGACGGTGTGGCCACCCTCGCGGATAGCGAACTTCAGACCCTGCTCAAGAGCGATTGGGTGAATGAGCTCGCAGCCAACGGTGATGTGGTCGCCAGGCATAGCCATCTCTACCTTGCCACCGTTTGCATCGGTGAGCTCGTAGATGTCGCCGGTTACGTCAGTTGTACGGAAGTAGAACTGTGGACGGTAACCAGAGAAGAATGGGGTGTGACGGCCGCCCTCTTCCTTAGTAAGAACGTAAACCTCACCGGTGAACTTCTTGTGTGGAGTAACGGTACCAGGCTTGCAGAGAACCTGACCGCGCTCGATGTCCTCGCGCTTAACACCACGAAGAAGAATACCAACGTTGTCGCCAGCCTCGCAGAAGTCCATGGTCTTACGGAACATCTCAATGCCGGTAGCAACAGAGTTCTGAGTTGGCTTAATACCAACGATCTCGACTGGATCGTTGAGCTTGAGCTCACCACGCTCAACACGGCCGGTAGCAACGGTACCACGACCAGAAATGGTCATGACGTCCTCGATTGCCATCAGGAATGGCTTCTCGTTGTCACGAGCTGGTGTTGGGATGTAGGAGTCAACAGTGTGCATGAGCTCACGGATGGACTCAACCCACTTCTCCTCGCCGTTAAGAGCGCCGAGAGCGGAACCACGGATGATTGGAAGGTCATCGCCTGGGAAGTCGTACTCGGAGAGAAGGTCACGGGTCTCCATCTCGACGAGGTCGATGAGCTCGTCATCGTCGACCATGTCGCACTTGTTCAGGAAGACGACGATGTAAGGAACGCCGACCTGACGTGCGAGAAGGATGTGCTCACGAGTCTGAGCCATAGGACCGTCGGTTGCAGCAATAACGAGGATTGCGCCGTCCATCTGAGCTGCACCAGAAATCATGTTCTTGATGTAGTCTGCGTGGCCAGGGCAGTCGACGTGAGCGTAATGGCGCTCCCAAGTCTCGTACTCAACGTGAGCAACGGAAATGGTAATACCACGCTGACGCTCCTCTGGAGCCTTATCGATGTTCTCGAAGGCGGTATAGTCTGCCTTGCAGCCCTCGGTCTCAGAGAGAACCTTGGTGATTGCTGCGGTAAGGGTAGTCTTACCGTGGTCGACGTGACCAATGGTACCGATGTTTACGTGTGGCTTTGTGCGGTCAAACTTTTCCTTGGCCATTGCCAATCCTCCTTCTGGAACTAACCCTCGGGCTAGACCGTGGTGAAAAAACGTCTGTTTATACTCAACGGCGCAAATGTCTAGGACATGTACGCCGTAAAGAGTCTGGTACCGGCGACTGGATTCGAACCAGTGACGTCACGGGTATGAGCCGTGTGCTCTAACCAGCTGAGCTACGCCGGCATAAATGCCGCTTGAAAAATGGAGCCCGCGACCGGATTTGAACCGGTGACCTCTTCGTTACCAACGAAGTGCTCTACCTACTGAGCTACACGGGCGTGGTGGGGATACTTGGACTCGAACCAAGGAACCCAGAGGGAGCGGATTTACAGTCCGCCGCAGTTGCCGCTGTGCCATATCCCCAAATGCCGTTTTCAAGCACTCTAGAAGCAATTGTGTACGCTGTTTACCTTGCAGTTTAACGTACGCAGGAAGTCTAGTTGATCTTCCAATTACCTCTCAAGCGGGAAAATATTACGATTGAATAAAAATCTTGTCAACGTAATCCACCCAACCGGGCGTATCTTATCAAATATTTTCCACAATTATAAGCGGTTTTCTCGACAAACGGACACGGGCTTTAGCGGTTGTCTATAGGAGCCATACGCGATACGTCGCGAATGCCCCAAAATTTGCATGAAAAAAGCCAGGTAATGCCTGGCTGAAAATTCAAGTGGTGCCGCCACCAGGCTTCGAACCCGGGACCTACTGATTACAAGTCAGTTGCTCTACCAGCTGAGCTATAGCGGCATCAAGTGCAGAGGATATTCTATAGACTTTTCTGGCTTTGGTCTAGTCTCAATTTTCGAGAACTTTTTCTCCACAAAATGGTCGATGCAGCATGTAGGAGCACTTCCCTTCTGTAGGCGCGAACTTAGTACAAATGCGCTGCCCATCAAGTCTGGCTAGCCTGAAAACCGCATCATGTCTGTGTAAAACAGCTCAGACTTGGCGAGAAAATAAGGCAAATAACTCAGACTTGGTGCGCTTTTCCGGCAAATAGCTCAGACTCGGCGAGAAAATCAGGCTCCATGGAGGGCCTCATAGCACTACGTTCGAATCCAAAAAGTTACGTCTGGTTATGTCTCAAAAAGTTTGCCTGAAAAGTGCAAAGAATCTGTATTTGAGCCACCGATTCTTTGATGAAATCAGGCAAATCCACCGATTCTTTGCTGTTATCAGGCAGAATTTACAGATTCTTTGCAGAAATCAGGCGCGCTGATTGCGCCCAGGCACGTCGAAAGCATTGGCGCGTCAGTCAAATTGGCATGTTGAGTGCG
>CAKARX010000006.1:0-24754 GCA_916720745.1 uncultured Atopobium sp. | reverse complement strand
TTTAACAGATTATCCGACTTAGGTGTGTTTTGAACTGCCTCCTATTTCTCGTGTCTAAGAAATGGGAGGCAGTTCACAGAAGAGGGTTTTATTCACCGGTTAAAGAAAATAAATGATGTGGCTTATCTCGAATATAAGCGCAAGTATGAGGAAAACTAAGAACAAAATTCTTACCCCTTTTTTGATACCGCTTTTAAAAAAGACATAAAAATCGATAACCTCAGTCAGAATTAATACTAGAAAAAATAGTAATGGTGGAATAAGTCCCTGTTTCCACAGTAGCCGCATTCCCTGATAAGCCAGAAAACTGACCAATATTACAATACGAACTGTTTTTCTAGAAATCGGTTCTGAAAAATTAAAAATCTTCTCACCAAACATATCTGTTGCCTCCCTATGGACAACAAGAGCAGTTTATTTGTTGCTAAAGATTGTAATACTGTCTATTAACCTCGTAGTATATAACTATAGTAATTTAACTTGTGATTGGAGGTGCGTATGGAAGTGGGAGAGTGGAGCATTAGTTCTCCAGCATCTAAGTTTTTACTTGGTGCACCATGGTCAGAAAAGCTTGCTCACGGATGGGTTCATCCGCTGCGCATCTCTCCCAATCAGCTTAGAGTTATTGGCTCTTGCTCTTCTTGGCACCCCGGTCTTTTTAAACAGATGGCAGCGTGCACTTCAGATATTCAAGTTGCTTTTACCACGGACAGCTCAGAAGTGGCTCTTGATTTAAAAATTGATGAACTTCCTAAGGGGTCCTTGTCTGTTTTACAGTTACTTAAAGCTGGGTATCTTAAAAAGCTCAGCTCTGTATTTGTGACGGTTGACGGTAAACCTTACAAGAACTTCTCGCTGGATGATGCAGGTGAACAGACACTTTCTATTCATCTAGAAACAGAAACCTCTGAAGATGACCTTGCTAGGCTTCCAGGCTTTAATGACACGCATCACGTGAGTGTTTACTTGCCCTGTTTGCAAAGCGACTCCGTTAAAAATCTCCGTGGCAATGGCACGTTTTTCTCGCCCGATGAGCCTAAGAAAAAACTAGTGGTGTTTGGCGATTCTATTGCGCAGGGTTTTGTTGTGGAACGCCCAGACAAAACTTGGCCGCGCTGTCTTGCTAAGCGCATGAAGCTTGAGGTGGTTAACCAGGGAATTGGTGGACAAGTTTTTCAGCCTGGCTCGTATACGTTCATTGAGGATGTTTCTTTAGTTGTTGTTGCACTTGGAGCAAATTATCGCTATGAGAAATGCGCAAAGTCGCAGGTAACATACGATATTCAAAATTCACTCTGGCAGATCTCTCAGATGTATGCGGATACTCGTGTGGTGGTTCTGACGCCCACCCCTTATTTTGAGGATACGTATCCCACACACCCTTATTCTTGTTTTGCCGAGGTTCCTCAAATAATTGAAGAAGCTGCTGGTAGATTTGGTTTGCAGTGCATTTCTGGAGAAAAGCTGCTGCCGCAGGAAAAGAAGTATTTTGCTGACGATGTGCATCCAAATTCTAAGGGTGCGGCATTTTTAGCAAAAAATCTGTTTGAAGCCTTAAAACAGCCAGTTCAGGATAGTCTTTTTTAGACGCTAGGCTTTCTCAAAAGTTCTTCAGAAGCTCTCTCAAAATTCAACACGAGTTTTTGTCCGGTGAAACTTCTACACTAGAGTTGAAAAACATCTAGAGAGGATACACATGAACATAACTAATCCTTTTGCACCTCATATGACTGGACAACTTTCAGAAGAAACTCAGGCCCTTGTGGCTGAGCAAATAGCCAAGGGCACCTTAAGTCCTTACGCGTGCAAAAATGAAGACATCATTCGCCGAGATTCCGCCCATGATCAGGCAACGCTTTTGCGTCCCGCTTTTATGCGAGATGTCGAGAAAATCATGCATACTCCTGCATATAACAGGCTAAACGGCAAAACACAGGTTTTCTCGTTTCGTGCGCATGATGATATTACGCGACGCGGCCTTCATGAGCAGCTTGTTTGTAGAGTTGCTAAAGATATTGGCCGTGCACTTGGCCTTAACCTTGATTTGATCGAAGCAATAGCTCTTGGTCATGACGTGGGCCATACTCCTTTTGGTCATGCGGGGGAGTATTTCCTCAATGATATTTATCACGAGCAAACGGGACGTTGGTTTTTCCACAACGTACAAAGTGTGCGTGTGCTTGATGGTCTTTATGCAAGAAACCTTTCTTTGCAGACGCTTGATGGAGTAATTTGCCATAACGGTGAGTTTGAACAGCAGATACTTCAAATGAGTGAACTTTCAACTTTTGATGAGTTTGACAAGGTGGTAGAAGATTGCTGGGAGAGAGGTCCTCAGGCTATTGCTCACCTGCGTCCTATGACGCTTGAGGGCTGTGTTATGCGCATCTCTGACATTATTGCGTATGTTGGAAAAGATAGACAGGATGCGCTTCGTGCTGGCGTTGCCACAGAAGAAACGTTTGATGATGGCCTTGGTGGCGCCTATAACGCATGGGCCACCTCTGCTTTTGTTGCAGATATTGTTCAGAACAGCTTTGGTAAGCCTCAGATTTCTCTTTCTGAAGAGGCATTTAAAGAGATGAAACGAGCAAAGCGCGAGAATTACCAGAAGATTTATGGCGCATCAGAAGCCAATGGCGATTTCTCTGAAGACATTAAACACCTGTTTGAGAAGCTGTACGAGTACGAGCTGTCTGTACTTAAATCTGGAGATCAGAGCCTTGCAATCTTTAAGCATCATATTGAGCCGGTGAGTAGGCACCTTTCTAGGTACGGTCATACGTATGACTGGAAGAGCGATGTACATCGCACTGTTGTTGATTTTATTTCCGCAATGACCGATGACTACTTTGTGGCTACCTGTGAAGCACTCTTTCCAGAAGCCCAGGAGCTCTTTCCAAAGAGAAGTTACTTTGCAGAAGGGGTACGTGCGTAAGACTGGGGTCGGTCAAAGTGCAATAGTTGGGCCACTTAAAGAGCATTTGTGTTGAGCGGGTTTCTCGCCAAGCTTTTATGTTTGAGACGGGGTAAAATAGCTGCATGGATACTTTATTTTCTGGCATGGAACGTGCCGCTAAAAAAGCTAATGCACCACTTGCAGCTCGCATGCGTCCTACCACGCTTGATGGATACGTGGGTCAGGAAGATGCGGTTGGTCCAGGCTCATGGCTGCGTAAGGCCATCGAGCACGATACACTCTCGTCTGTCTTGTTGTACGGCCCGGCCGGTACCGGTAAAACCACGCTTGCGCGCATCATCGCTCATACAACGCACGCAGAGTTTGTGGAAGTATCCGCAATTACGGGTACTGTTAAAGACCTTCGCAGAGAGATTGAGGCTGCAGAGTCAAGGCTTTTAACAGCAGGTAGAAGAACCATTCTGTTCATCGATGAGATTCATCGCTTTACACGCTCTCAGCAAGACGCTCTGCTTCACGCGGTAGAAGACAGAATTGTTGTTCTTATTGGAGCTACTACAGAAAACCCTTACTTTGAGGTTAATAGCGCTCTGATTTCTCGCTCTCGTGTAGTGGAATTGCATGCATTGTCAGATGCAGCAATCGATGAACTTATTCAGCGAGCACTTGAGTCAGAAGACGGTCTGGCTGGCGCATTTGTTCTAGAAGAAGATGCTCGCAAAGAGATTGTGACACTTGCGGGCGGAGATGGTCGTGCAGCTTTAACCTCTCTTGAGCTTGCTTCTCAGATGGTTGACGTTCCAGAATCTGCTGATGGCAAAGCATCTGAGCCGCTTGTTATTACCAAGCAGAACGTTCTTGAGGCAAATCCTCGTCGCGGACTTCCCTACGATAAAGCAGGGGATATGCACTATGACATTATCTCTGCGTTTATTAAGTCCATGCGAGGCTCAGACCCTGATGCAGCGCTGTATTGGCTTGCGCGCATGATTGATGCAGGTGAAGATCCTAAATTTATTGCTCGCCGCATTATGATTTTGGCTTCGGAAGATATTGGCAACGCTGATCCGCAGGCGCTGCTTATTGCACATGCAGCGTTTAGGTCAGCCGAGGTCATTGGTTACCCTGAGTGCAGAATTAACCTTGCGCAAGCGGTTATTTATATGGCACTGGCACCAAAATCTAATGCTGCAGAAGCAGGTATTGATGCGGCACTTCACGAGGTCAGAACAGGTCCAAGGCGAGAAGTTCCAAGTTACTTAAGAGACCGCACACGCCCTGGTTCTGAAGAGTACGGCAACTACCTCTATCCTCACAATTATCCTGGCGGGTGGATTGAGCAGCGTTATCTTCCAGAAGGACTTGAACGCGGTGCGTTCTTCTCGCCATCTCCAAGAGGTTGGGAAGCGTGGAGAATTGCAGCTACAGAGCGTGATCGTCACGAGGAAGCTTAGGATTTTGAATTAGTTAAGTGGGAGCATTAAGAAGGCGCTCCTCGGGTAGAATAAAAGGAACTGTAACCGTTAGCTTTGAGGGATGGCATAGATGGATTACTTACAGATTGCCCTTGTAGTCTTAGCCGTAGCTGGTGTTTGGGCTATTGTCGAGGTTGCTCTGACCCTAAGAACAACAAGAAAGTCAATTACTGAGATTACGCTCTCAGCTAACAACACCATTGAGCAGATTCAGCCTGTTATTTCAAAGATTGATGGCATGGTTGATGAGCTTGATCCAACTGTTAAGCAGCTACCTGCACTTATGCAGAAGGTTGATGAGGCTGCAGAGAACGCTAATACCTCCCTTGAGAGCCTCAACGTAGTTCTTGGTGATGTAGCAACCGTTTCTGGTGCAGCATCTGCTGTAACTGCCACTGTCAGCAAAGCTGCAAGCGATGCTGTCACAGGTGTTGTTGAGTCTGTTTCAAAGCTGGGAACTGGCCTCGGTGGATCTTTGAATCCTTCCAAGCTTGCAGAGGCTGCTCAGGCTCGCTTGAGTGATGCAACTGCAACTGCTCAGCAGAGTGCACAACGTGCTCAAGAGTACCTTGAAGAGCTCCCTTTGCTTTCTCAGGATAAGACAAAGCATTCTAAGCCCGCTCGTACTGAGCAGTTCTATATTGAGTATGGTTCTGAGTCTTCTCAGAAGACTGAGGAGTAGATTGTTATGGCACAAAAAATTGTTGAGCTTTCCGCTCCAGCAGATCCAACATTTGCTCGTTCAGTCAGAATGATGGCTGCTAATCTTGCCGTTTTGTGCAAGATGAATGTTGATGAGCTCGAAGACGTCAAAATGGCCGCTGAAGAGGGCTTTGTCTTTGCATGTGGCACTCAAAATGAATCCGTAGATATTACGTTTACCCTCGAAGACAATGCTATGGCTATTGACTTTGATTTGGGTGATGAAGATCCAGTTGAGTCTGAGACAGATAATTCTCAGCCACTTGAGCTTGTAGAGCTACTGCTCTCTGCTATTTGTGACCAGTTTGAGCTCAGTGACGACGGTTACACACTTCATCTTGTGAAGATTTCTGGCGGTGCACATGCCTAAACCTGAAGCAAACGAGACAGTACAGGCATCTGCAGAAGAGCAGAAAGCCGCAAGAAGAGCTGCTCGTCGTGCTTCTAAAGGTACCCCGGCCTGGGATAAAGATAGAACACGCCAGCTCTTTGCCCAATATAAAGAAACAAAAGATCCTGAGGTAAGAGACCAGCTCATTGTGAGTCACTTAAACCTCGTGCGTTTTTTGGCTTCTAAGTTCAAAAACCGTGGAGAACCCCTTGATGATTTGATTCAGGTGGGAACCATTGGACTTATCAAAGCAATTGATAGGTTTGAGCCTGATCGTGGTCTTGAATTTACAACGTATGCAACGCCAACCATCATGGGAGAAATTAAGCGTCACTTCCGCGATAAAGGCTGGTCAGTACGTGTTCCTCGACGTCTGCAGGAGCTTTCGTCCAAGATAAATCAGGTTACTGATGACTTGACTAAAGAGCTGCAAAGAAGCCCTTCAATTGAAGAGATTGCCCAGCGTCTTGATACTAATGTTGAAGAGGTTCTTGAGGCTATGGAGTCTTCCAGTGCTTATAGCTCTGTTCCTCTTGAGGGAGGCGGCTCTGGCGCTGATGGAGACGAGACTCCTTCAATCATTGATCAGTATGTAACCGAAGATGAAGATCTTGCTGGTTCAGATGACCGCATTGTTCTTGAAGAGGCTATCAGGGATTTCTCTCCACGAGAGCAAGAGATTATCCGCATGCGTTTTGTCGAAGGCCTTACCCAGGTTGAGATTGCGGAGAAACTCAACATCTCTCAGGTGCAGGTTTCAAGGCTGCTTCGTCGCACTTTAAAGCGTATTCAAGAAAAGATTGACCCAGAAAGTGTGAATCGTTAATGGATCAAAAGCACCAAAACTTTTCTGATTCAGTTCAAAAATGGAAACAGCGTGGCTTAATGGTGTGGACAGCTATTGGTCTGGCTGCATTGTTCGCGCTTGCACTGCATGTTCTTGGCATCCTGGGACAGGCTGTTGAGCTGCTAGCCATTGGTGCTATTGTTGCGTTTGTCTGTAGTCCTGTTACCAATTGGCTTGAAGACAGGGGAGTGCCTCGTGGCCTTTCCGCTCTTATTGCGCTTGTTCTTACGCTCATTGTGCTGGTAGTATTTTTGATTTTGATTGCGCAGCCATTGGTATTTGAGCTTACTACGCTACTTAGAAACGCTCCTTCGTATGCAAGTCAGATAGGAGCAATGGCAAGGGAGTTTTGGCAGAACTTTGACACTCAAAGTAACCCTGCTGTTAGACAGACAGTAGAACTTGCAATTGAACAGGCATCAAGTATTGGAATATCAGTTGCTTCTGGTATTTTGAGTTGGCTTTCCACATCTGCTTTAGGCAACATCTCTTCTATGGCAAACCAACTCATGGTCTTCTTCTTAGGCCTAGTGCTTGCCTATTGGTTGGCTAAAGATTATCCAGTTATTGTCCGTGAGATGGCTATTATTGCTGGTCCTCAAAAAGAGAATGAGTTCAGACTTATTCTTGCAATCTTAAGTAGATCTACCAGTGGATATATGCGAGGCACTATCATTACCTCTGCGGTTAATGGCATTCTTGTGTACTTTGGGTGTCTGATTTTAGGCAACCCTTATGCCGCTCTTATTGGCATGGTTACAGGAATCTTCCATATTATTCCTGTAGTTGGACCGGTTTTCTCGGCAGGTATTGCTCTTATTTTGAGCATCTTGGTAGACCCTGTCATGACCGTATGGACTATCGTTATCTTGATGGTTGCACAAAACGTTGTTGATAACGTGCTTTCACCTTTGGTTATGGCAACTAGCGTTAAAGTTCACCCGGGTCTTTCGCTCGTTGGTATTGTCATTGGCAGCGCTCTTGGCGGAGTAGTTGGAACTATTCTTGCCATACCTTTGACAGCAGCACTGAGGGGCATCTTTGTGTACTTCTTTGAGAAGTATTCGGGCAGACAGATCGTCTCGCCAAATGGCGCGCTTTTTAACTCGACGCAGTATGTGGATGAGTCTGGAGCTATTCTGCCAGAGTATGATGCCCTAGATGACCCAAAGTTCTTTGAGGAATCGCGTCTTGTTGATCAAGACACTACGGCTCATGTGCGCAGCAAGTCTTCAGCTCCCGCACCCAAGATTCTTGGACATGATTTTTCTCAGTTACTTTTTAGGAATACTCAAGAAGTTACTAAGGAACCAGATAAACCATCGTCAGATGCGGTAGACTCAGACAGTACAAAAGAGTAGTTATTTGAATACGGAGAAGTACTTTATGGCTGACTATAAAACAATGACAACAGCAGAGATTCGCGAGGACTTCCTAAGCTTCTTTGAGAGCAAGGGTTGCAAGCGCTACCCTTCTTCATCTCTGGTGCCTTCTGATCCTTCGCTGCTTCTTGCTAATGCTGGCATGAACCAGTTCAAGGAATATTACCAGGGCATCAAGACTATGAAGGAGATTGGCGCAACTTCCTGCCAGAAGTGCCTTCGTACTAACGATATTGACAACATTGGCGACTCTCGCCATCTCTCATTCTTTGAGATGCTGGGTAACTTCTCCTTTGGTGGTTACACCAAGCGCGATGCATGCACCTGGGCAATGGAGTTTATTTCTTCTCCAGAGCACCTTGGCCTGCCTCTTGATCGCTTGTACTTTACTGTTTTTACTGACGACGATGAGGCAATTGAGATCTGGAAGTCTCTTGGCGTAGCAGAAGATCACATCACCCGTCTGGGCGAGGAGGACAACTTCTGGGCAGCTGGTCCAACTGGTCCTTGTGGTCCTTGCTCTGAGATTTACTTTGACCAGGGTCCTGAGTTTGAGGGAGAGGCTCCTGGAGACGATGGCGACCGTTACCTTGAGTTCTGGAACCTCGTCTTTACTCAGTTTGACCGCCAGGAAGATGGTTCTCTGCCCGAGCTTCCTCACCGCAACATTGATACCGGCATGGGCCTTGAGCGTATCGCAGCTATCATGCAGCATGAGGGCACCAATTACGAGGGTGACATCATGCGTACCCTCATCTCTTTGGGTGAGAAACTCTCTGGTAAGAAGTATCACTCAACTGATGAGATTGACCGCAGCCTGCGTATCCTTGCAGACCACTCTCGTGCAGTGACCTTTATGATTGGCGACGGCATTCTCCCTGGCAACGAGGGTAGAAGCTACATCCTTCGCCGCCTGCTTCGTCGCGCTGTCTACCACGGCCGCTTACTTGGCATTCAGGGCACCTTCATGGCAGAGTATGCACATGAGGTTGCTGTTCTGCTTGGCGCAGAGTATCCAGAGCTTGTCGAGAAAAGCGCTCTTATCGACGGTATTCTGACTGCAGAAGAGGAGCGCTTTGGCGCTACGCTTGACGCAGGCGAGTCTAAACTCACTGCAGAGCTTGAGCAGCTAGAGGATGGTGCACAGCTTTCCGGTGAGGTTGCATTCCTTCTGCACGATACCTACGGATTCCCCATTGATCTTACTCGTGAGATTGCTGCAAATGCAGGTCACGTTGTTGACATGGACGCGTTTGATGCTGCAATGACTGAGCAGCGTGAGCGTGCTCGTAAGTCTGCTAACCGCGATGCCTGGGGTAATGCTCAGAGCATTTGGGTTGCACTCTCTGACCGCCTTGATGAGACCGTCTTTGACGGCTACGACAACAACGAGCTCTCCGGCGTTCGTGTTGTTGCTCTTGTTCAGGATGGACAGGAGGTTGAGTCCGCTTCTGCTGGCTCTGAGGTTGAGGTTGTACTTGACCGCACACCTTTCTATGCAGAGATGGGTGGCCAGGTTGGTGATACCGGCAAGCTGACAGCTCCTGGTCTCTACGTTCACGTTACTGATACCAAGCACCGTGACGGCGGCCTTGAGTCCCACGTTGGCGTGGTAGAGGAGGGCACCATCTCCGTTGGTGATTCAGTCACCGCAACTATCGACGCTGGTCGTCGTGAGCTTATCCGTCGCAACCACACGGCAACTCACCTGCTTGATGCTGCACTTAAGAAGGTTTTGGGTGACCACGTGAACCAGGCTGGTTCTCTTGTTGCTCCAGATCGTATGCGCTTTGACTTTACGCACTTTGAGGCTCTTACCAAAGATGAGCTTGATCGCATTGAGGGCATGGTAAACGCAGAAATCTTTGCTGCTAAGCCTGTTGTTACTCAGATTATGAGCATTGAGGATGCAAAGGCCGCTGGTGCTGTTGCACTCTTTGGCGAGAAGTACGGTGATGTCGTACGCGTTGTCTCTGCTGGTGCAGAAGACACTCCATTCTCTCGTGAGCTCTGCGGTGGTACCCATGCACGTAACACTGCAGACCTTGGCCTCTTCAAGATTATTTCTGAGAGCTCCGTTGGTTCTAACTCAAGGCGTATTGAGGCTGTAACTTCTATGGGCGCTATCGAGTACGTTGATGAGCGCCTGGCTCAACTTGATGAGGTTGCCGCAGTTCTGAAGGTTCGTCCTTCTGCTGTTGCAGACCGCGTTGAGCAGCTGCAGCAAGATCTTCGCACTGCAAACCATAAGCTTGAAGCCGCTCTTACTGGAGCAGGCAGCAACCAGGTAGCAGAAGCACTTAAGTCTGCTGTTCAGCTTAATGGCTATAGCTGCGTAATTGCTAAGCTTGAGGGCCTTTCTGGCAAAGAACTCCGCTCCGCATGGGACGGCATCCGCGATGCATCTGACGGCCAGCCTGTTGCTTGCGTCATTGCATCCGCAACCGCTGACGGTAAGGTTTCCCTGCTTGCAGGTGCCACTGATTCTGCAGTTGCAGCGGGTTTCTCGGCAGGAGACATTGTAAAAGAGATTGCAGAGCTTGTTGGTGGCCGTGGTGGCGGTAAGCCAGCAATGGCGCAGGCAGGCGGCTCAAATGCTGCAGGAATTGATGCAGCGCTTGAGGCTGCAAAAACAAAGCTTGGTGCGTAACGTTTGCGCGTTTTAGCTCTAGATATTGGTGAAGTTCGCATCGGGGTTGCTGTAAGTGACCCCGATGGTGCTATTGCGTCACCTGTTTGCGTGCTACCTGCGCAAGAGGTGCTCTCACATGCACGAACGTTTAAGGCTGTGCTTGACGATTGGGAGCCAGAACTGCTTTTGTGCGGTCGTCCTAAAACGCTCGCCGGCGAAGATGGACCACAGGCCCAAAAAATTACCGTTCAAGCTGAGCAAATTGCGAAGAACTGCCAACTTCCATTAGAATTTACTGACGAAAGACTTTCTTCTGCGGAAGCAAAGAAGATTCTTCGAGCGCAAGGTTTATCTGAGAAAGCCATGCGTGGAAAAGTTGACATGGTTGCAGCTTCGCTCTTTTTGCAATCATGGCTTGATGCACAGATGAATAAGGGAGACTAAATGCCCACCCTATCCAATGGTTCTTCTCCGCGTCGTCAAGGCGCACATTTTTCTTCTCCTGTTCCAGAGGGACAGGCTCAGGAAGAGCAGGCTCAGCAGGAACAGATTACGCAGCCTTCAGTTGAGGCTACAGGATCGCTGCCTGCACTTACTGGTGGCAAGCTTTCTTCAAGAAGCGCCCAAGTCACTCATATGGCAAAGAACAAGCAGGTAAAGCATAGAGATAAGAAGGCTTCAAAGCGTTCTCGTATTTTTGCGGCACTTATCGCTTTTATCATGGTTGCGGCCCTTGGCATCTTTGTATGGAAAGTAGCGCTTCCAGAGCTTTCTCGCGCTAATTCCGATACACAAGAAATTACCGCTGGTCAGCAAGTTACCATTACTATTCCAGATGGTGCTGGTGCGCAGGAAGTCGCAAAGATTCTTTTTGAGAACAAGATTATTGCAACTAAGAGCGAGTTTTTAAACCAGGTAAAGCGTCAGGATGCTGAGCAGAAAATCAAGAGCGGTATCTATGTTATTACCACTGGTACCAAGCCAGCAGACATCGTTCACCTGCTTATTTCTGGCCCTAATGCTCCTGGTAGTGGCTTTGTCGTACCAGAAGGTTATACCGTTTCTCAGGTTGCGGATTTGGTTCAGGACTACTTTGGTATTTCTCGCGATGATTTCTTGAATCAGGCAAAAGCATCCAATTATGTTGCTGACTATCCGTTCCTTGCTGGCGCGGTAGACGCTAACGATTCTCTTGAGGGCTACTTGTTCCCCAAGACCTATACCTTTACAGAAAGCAATGTGACTGCCGATACGGTCATCCGTGCCATGCTTGATCAGTTTAAGACAGAGACAGCTGATCTTAACCTTGACGCTGCTCGCATTACGCTCAATAAGCGTTACAACTTAAATCTTACTAACGAGCAGATCATTACCATGGCCTCAATTATTGAGCGAGAAGCTCTGACTGATGATGACCGTCCTAAGGTGGCTTCTGTCTTCTATAATCGCCTGTATGATGACATGTACCTGCAAAGCGATGCAACTCTTGCCTATTCTTTGGGTAGGGAAGCAACTGCAGATGATCTGAGTACTATGACATCTGATCCTTACAACACCTATGCATTCAAGGGACTTACACCAACACCAATTTGCTCTCCAGGTTATGCCTCCATTAAGGCAGCTATGGATCCAGCAGCAACCAATTATTACTACTTCTGGATTACTTCGGATGAGCACGTCTTCTCAGAGACGTATGACGAGCATCAGCAGGCTATTGAAAACGCACGCGAGCGTGAAGCCGCAAGCAAGCAATAGTTGGTGTGGCATGAGTTTGATCAAAGCAACACAATACGTCTCTGCTGTTGAATACATCTCAATAGAGGATTTGGTTCAGCAGGGGATTAAGCTTGTGCTCTTAGATCGCGATAATACCTGTGTGCCTCGAGACACCAAGATGGTGCCGCCAGAGGTTTCTGCTTGGTTTGAAAAGGCTCATGCGGCTGGATTAACGCTCTGTCTCATCTCCAATAACATTCACCTCAATGAGGTCCAGCATAGCGCTCACGAGCTGGGAATTGAAGGGGAGGGTTTTGCGTGCAAGCCGCTTCCTCGCGCACTAACTGCTGCTATGAAGCGTTTCTCGGCAACTAAAGAGCAAACCGTGATGGTGGGAGACCAGATTTTTACTGATGTTATTGCAGGTAATTTGGCTGGTGTTGCAACTATTTTGGTAAAACCGCAGTCTACTGAGGATCTTTGGTACACCAATATCATTCGTCACGCAGAGCGCCGCATTTTAAAAAATGTAACTTTTACGTCATAACAAGACGGCTTTAGTTTACTTGCTCCAACTCGATGATAGAATCATCTTGAAAGGCTGGAGGAGTATGGAGCTTCGCGATTCAAGATACGTTGTACATGAGGGCTGTGATCATATCTTTTTTGTAGGCTTTCTGGGCGCCGGAAAGTCCACACTCGCACGTAATTTGGGCGAGTTGTTTCACCGCCGCTATGTCGATACCGATCGCTTGGCAGAACGCATAGCAGGTAAATCACTGGCAGAAATCTACGAAGATGACGGTGAAGAGCTTTTTAGGCAGGCAGAAACTGAGGTTTTGCACACGCTTAAGTCTAAGAAGTCACTGCTCGTAAGCTGTGGCGGTGGAATTGTCGAGAAGGACGTCAATCTTGCGCTTATGCGTGAGATGGGAGTCATTGTGTTTCTCGACGGCGATCTTTCTGACTCGCTTCGTCAAATTCAGCGCACGGATAGGCGTCCTGATTTGGGAAGCTTTGAAAACGCTACTCAGCTTTATAGGCGCCTGCGTCCACGTTATGAGGCCGCCGCTGATATTACTATTGATATTCGTGAGAAAACATTTGAGCAGGTAGCCATTGATTCTGGCAAGCTGCTTTGGGAAAGAGGTCTTCTATGAGTGACAATGTTCAGGCTGAGCTTGAAGAGGAATTGCCACCTGTTCAGATTAAACAGTGGGTTTCTATTCCTGGAGGCTCTATTGCACTTCGTTCTGGTGCAGGTGTTCTTTCAAACTTTGGTACTGAGCTCAGAACCGCAGTAGGAAGACCTCATCGCTGTGCTTTTCTTGTCAGCAATCAGGCAGACGAAGACCTTGCTGAGCTTCTGCGTAGAGACCTCACCACCATTGGTTTTCTCGTCACACGCGTTGATGTAGAAGATGGCGAAGCGGCAACTACGGTGGCAGCTGAGGCACAGGTATTGTCCGCTTTGGCAGAAATGCATCTCACAGCTGATGACCTGGTGGTTGCCGTGGGTCACGCGGGAGTTATTTCTCTTGCTAACCACGTGGCTAACAAGTGGTGCGGGGGAGTCTCCCTTGCCACTGTTCCACTTGATTTAGCTGCAGTTATTGTCTCGTCTATTACTCCTCGTGCACTTGATACTGACGCTGAGCACCAGCGCCTTGTTACCACTAAGCCTTGCGCACGTTTCTGTTTTGCAGATCTTGAGGTTATGGATCTTTGCGATGACAACGCTAAGGTTGCCCAGGTGTGCATGGTTGCAACAGCCATGTCTGATAACGAGGCGGAGTTTGGCCGTATTTGGGATAGGGCAGATAACCTCTCCTCTGGAGTTGCCGATATCGTTGCAGAGCAGCTGGCAGAATCCACTAAGACTCGTGGCCGTCTCTCTGATTCTTCCGCTATTGCTATTCAGCAGTCTGTTCCTTACGGTTGGGTTTTTGTGGAGGCGCTTCGTCCGCTCATCCCAGCTGACCAGCCTCTTTCTGCACTTTATGCAGATGCACTGCGTTTCTCGGCAAGAATTGCAGTAGCTAAAGAGTCGCTCTCTTTTGACGATATGCTTGCCCAAGATGAGATTCTTGAGCGCTTAAATATTGGTTTTGTTACCTGTGACATCACTCCCGAGCAGCTCATCGAAGCGCTCAAACAGGAATGTTTCCGTTCTACTAATCGTTTTATGTTGCCGATTCCAATGTCTATTGGAAGGGTAAGATTAGCTTCGGTCGACGAGGAACTTCTCGCCGAACATGCCCGCGCTT
The DNA here is from genome assembly GCA_916720745.1 of uncultured Atopobium sp. Taxonomy (GTDB): domain Bacteria; phylum Actinomycetota; class Coriobacteriia; order Coriobacteriales; family Atopobiaceae; genus Lancefieldella. Next base: position 10,422 of record CAKARX010000006.1, on the reverse strand, counting down.
GGTGTGAGGCTCACGCTTCGCATTAAAGTGCCGCATTCTGCATCAAGAGCCCGTTTGCTGAGACGGCTCTACTAGGTGCAACTCTTTGTTGTAAACATCTCGAGAAGGGATTTGAAATGGCAGATTTACAGGCAGCTGCAAAGCGCGTCGCGCGCTTTCGCGAGGTAATGGCTCAGAGAGGTTATGATGCTGTTGTTCTACGTCACAACCCAGACCTTCGTTGGTTGACTGACGCTGAGCGTGTCTTTGACTTTGAGCAGGCACATACTGCATTTATTACGCAGGATGAGCTCTTCATGCACACTGACTCTCGTTACTACAACACATTCCTGGAGCGCCTTGGTGCTGACTCTCCATGGAAGTTTGACCAGGAAGTCACTACTCCTACCGACTGGGTTGCCACTCATGTTGCTGAGGCTCGTGCTCGCGTAGTTGCTATTGAGGACACCGTTGATCTTGCATTCTTTGATGGTCTTGAGCAGGCATTGCGTGATCACTCTATTGCTGCTCTACTTCCACGTATGCATGGCGATATTGCTGAGCTGCGTATTGTTAAAGACCCAGCTGAGATTGAGCTTATGAAGCACGCTCAGTCAATTACTGACAAGGCGTTCCTCCACATCTGCGAGTACATTAAGCCAGGTCTTACTGAGCAGCAGATCCGCGCAGAGCTTGAGAACTACATGCTCTCCAACGGCGCAGATGCCCTGTCCTTTGATTCCATCATTGCTTCTGGTCCTAATGGTGCTAATCCTCACGCACAGCCAGGTGAGCGCGTAGTTCAGACAGGCGACATGATCGTTATGGACTATGGCGCAGGTTATCTGGATTACCACTCAGATATGACCCGTACTGTTGTTGTTGGCGCACCTTCCGAGGAGCAGCAGCACGTCTTTGACGTTGTCCGCAAGGCAAACGAAACTTGCGCAGCAGCTATTCATGCAGGTGTAACTGGTTCTGATATTCATAACCTTGCTGTTAAGGTTATCTCTGAGGCTGGCTACGGTGAGTACTTTGGCCACGGCCTTGGCCATGGTGTTGGCGTTGAGATTCACGAGCGTCCATTCTTCAACCCTCGTTGGAACAAGGTTATTGCAGCAGGTTCAGTCGTTACCGATGAGCCTGGCATTTACCTGCCTGGTAAGTTTGGTATCCGCCTTGAGGACTTTGGTGTTGTTACTGAGGACGGCTATGACGTCTTTACTCAGTCCACACACGATCTTGTGTCTGTTGGCTGCTAACTAGCTACGATATACAGAATTTTTGCGGTCAGAAGCTCTATGTTTCTGGCCGCATTTTTTCGTATCTCCTAGGGTGAGAAGGTCTTCTCGCCCTAAAATTGGCTTATAAAAACAAAATAATCTAAAAAGAGTTAGGTTAGTGAAGACACGCTTCAGATATATGTAATAAAATCAGAAAAGTAAATGTTATTTTCATTGTTATGTTTACAGTTTCATTTGTTTTATTAGGTAGAAAAGAAGGAGGTAGAAGTGGTTAGTATCGTTCTAGCCAGCCATGGCAAATTTGCCGAGGGCATCAAAGATTCTGGCGGCATGATTTTTGGACCACAGGAAGGCGTTGTAGCTGTAACGCTTACTCCTGATATGGGTCCAGATGACCTGCATCAGAAGATTCTCGACGCAATTGCCACGCTTGAAGATCAAGAGCATGTCTTGTTCTTGGTTGACCTATGGGGTGGCACCCCCTTTAACCAGATTTCTCGCGTTCTTGAGGAAGAGGGTAAAGAGGATTGGGTTGCTGTTACTGGCCTTAACCTCCCAATGCTTATTGCAGCTTATGGCTCTCGTCTTGGCGTAGATACTGCAGCTGAGGTAGCAAAAGAGATTTACTCTGAAGCTCGTATGGGCGTAAAGATTAAGCCAGAAGAGCTTGAGCCACAAGAGGCAACACCTACTGATGTTCCTGCTGCTCCAGCAGCACCTCAGGGTGCAATTCCTGCGGGTACTGTTATTGGTGATGGCAAGCTTAAGATTGTTCTTGCTCGTATTGATACCCGTCTTCTGCATGGTCAGGTTGCAACTACGTGGACAAAGATGACCAAGCCAGATCGCATTATTGTCTGCTCTGACGGTGTTGCTCAAGATGAGCTCCGCAAGACCATGATTATTCAGGCAGCTCCTCCAGGAGTACATGTCCACGTTGTTCCTATTAAGAAGATTATTGAGATTGCTCACGACACTCGTTTTGGCAATACCAAGGCAATGCTTCTGTTTGAGACTCCTCAAGATATGCTTCGCGCAATTGAGGGTGGCGTAGAAATCAAGGAAGCAAACCTTGGTTCTATGGCTCACTCTGTTGGCAAAGTTGTTGTTACCAACGCAGTTGCTATGGATGAGGACGATGTAAAGACTCTTGAAGCTATCCGCGAGTGCGGTACAACGTTTGATGTTCGTAAGGTTCCTGCAGACAGCGCAGAGAACTTTGAGGCAATGCTTAAAAAAGCTAAGTCCGAGCTTGGCGCCCGTAAGTAACTAGAAGGAGGTAGAAATGACACCTATCACAATACTGCTTGTCGTAATTGTTGCTCTTCTCGCTGGCATGGAAGGTATTCTTGACCAGTGGGAGTTCCACCAGCCCCTGGTTGCTTGCTCACTGATTGGCCTTGTGACTGGTCACCCTGCTGAGGGAATTATCCTCGGCGGTTCTCTTCAGATGATTGCTCTTGGTTGGGCAAACATCGGAGCTGCAGTTGCACCAGACGCAGCTTTGGCATCTGTCGCATCTGCAATCATTATGGTTTTGGCACTTAACGGCGGAGACACTGACACCACCGCTGCTATTAACACCTCTATTGCACTTGCAATTCCTTTGTCCGTAGCAGGCCTGTTCCTCACCATGATTGCTCGTACTATTGCAACTGGTATTGTCCACGCAATGGACGCAGCTGCCGAGAAGGGCGATTTTGCTGCAATCGAGCGTTGGCACATTGTAGCTATCCTCATGCAGGGCGCACGTATTGCTGTTCCTGCAGCTGCTCTTTGCTTCATTGACCCAGCTATTGTCACTGATGCTCTAAACGCAATGCCTAAGTGGCTCACTGGCGGTATGGCAGTTGGCGGCGGCATGGTTGCTGCTGTTGGTTACGCAATGGTCATTAACATGATGGCTACTCGTGAGGTTTGGCCGTTCTTTGCTCTTGGCTTTGTCTTTGCTGCTATTAACCAGCTCACTCTTATTGCTCTTGGTGTTATTGGTGTTTGCCTTGCTATTCTCTACATTGGTCTTAAAGACCTTGCTAAGCAGGGTGGCGGCGCAGGTGGCGGATCTGGTGATCCGCTCGGCGATATTATTGACAACTACTAATTCTGAAGGAGCGTGAAACTAATGGAGAATAAGATTCAGCTTTCTAAGAAAGACCGCATGTCTGTTGCTCTTCGTCATCAGTTCCTTCAGGGTTCTTGGAACTACGAGCGTATGCAGAACGGTGGTTGGGCATTCTCAATGATTCCAGCCATCAAAAAGCTTTATCCAAACAAAGAAGATCAGGTAGCAGCTCTTAAGCGCCACCTTGAGTTCTACAACACTCACCCTTATGTTTCTGCACCAGTCATGGGCGTTACCCTTGCACTGGAAGAGGGACGTGCTAACGGTGAGCCTATTGACGATGTTGCAATTCAGGGCGTTAAGGTAGGCATGATGGGCCCTCTGGCCGGTGTTGGTGACCCAGTCTTCTGGTTTACCGTCCGTCCAATTCTTGGAGCACTCGGCGCATCTATTGCCGCTGGTGGTTCTGCACTTGGCCCTATTCTCTTCTTTGTTCTGTGGAACGTCATCCGCCTTTCCTTCCTGTGGTACACCCAGGAGTTTGGCTACAAGGCAGGCGCTTCAATCTCTTCCGATCTTTCTGGCGGCATGCTGGGCAAGATTACCGAGGGTGCTTCTATTCTTGGTATGTTTATCATTGGCGCCCTGGTACAGCGCTGGGTTTCAATTTCATTTACCCCAGTTGTTTCTACCATTCCTCAGCAGGCAGGTGCCTACATTGATTGGACAAGCATTCCTTCAGGAGTAGAGGGAATGCACCAGGCATTAAAGCTTTACGCTGCACTTGGACCAAACGGTCTTGATCCAGTGAAGGTAACCACACTTCAGTCCAACCTTGATTCCCTTGTTCCTGGACTGGCAGCTGTTGGTCTGACACTGCTTTGCTGCTCACTGCTTAAGAAGAAGGTCTCTCCAATTGCTATCATCCTGGCTCTCTTTGCCGTTGGTATTATTGGTCGACTCCTTGGCTTTATGTAATGAGTAAGCGTACGCTCTAGTACTTAAAGTCGCACGAATATGGGTCGCGCTCTATAATGGGTGCGACCCATTTTTGAAAGGATTGTATGGCTCAGTCTCAAAACAGTACGGTTGACTTCACCGCAAAGGCAACGTCATTTCATGGGCTAGCTACGTATGGCGATATCCTTATTGGCAACAAGGCCTTTGAGTTCTACAACCAAAAAAATCCCGAAGATTACATTCAGATTCCCTGGGATCAGATAGATCATGTGGCTGCCTCAGTTATGGGACGCACCAAAAGCATTTCTCGCTTTGCCATTTTTACTAAAAGCAATGGTAATTATTCGTTTTCTACGCGAGACAACAAGGCAACACTGAGGGCAATTCGCGCCTATATAGGGGAGGAGAAACTCGTACGTTCTCCAAACTTCTGGTTTGTCTTTAAGCACGGACTTATGGCAATTCCACAGCTTCCTCGCCTTATTAAAGAGAGTTTTATTAAAAAGAAGTAAGCAAATTTTGCATTTTCACAAGAGCCGCCAGCACGGAAGGCGTGAAACTGATAAAATCCAACATGCATATACGTGTCGCGGGTAGTTTGAAAATTCACGTTCTTCTCGCGACTTTATCGAGTGAAAAGAGTTAGACGTGGCAACTATCAGCACCGCAGATTTTAAGAACGGCCTTGGCCTTAAGATTAACGATAAGTACTACACCATCGTTGAGTTCCAGCATGTAAAGCCAGGTAAGGGCGGCGCTTTTGTCCGCTATAAGATTCGTGACCTTCGCTCTGGCCGCGTTATTGATCAGACCTGCAACGCTGGCACCAAGTTTGAGAACGTTCTTCTGCTCACCAAAGAGATGCAGTATCTCTACAACGACGGTGAGTCCTTCTACTTCATGGACAATGAGACTTACGATCAGGTAGCTGTCCCTGCTGATTTCATTGGCGAGAAGAGCGTCTGGTTCAAGGAGAACGATAACGCACAGCTTCTCTATGCAGACACTGAGCTTCTTGGCGTTGAGCCTCCAATGTTTATTGAGGCAGAGATCACTGAGACCGATCCAGGTTTCAAGGGTGACACCGTTCAGGGTGGTACTAAGCCAGCAACTATTGAGACCGGTGCAACTCTTCAGGTTCCAATGTATCTGAACCAGGGTGAGCGCATTAAGGTTGACACCCGCGACGGCAAGTTTGTTTCTCGCGTTTAATGCATTCTCTTTGGGTGCATTGGCATCCAACAGTATTGAGTAATTATTTCAAAGACAGTTTGTCTTTTTAGGGGGTAGACATGGCTGAAACAGAGCTTCGTATAGCAGGCATCGGCATCTCAAAAGATGTAATTTCAACGGTTGTCTCCGGCGCAGCTGGAAGTGTTGAAGGTGTTGCCTCCGTTGGCGGAAACGATACCCTGGCATCCAACCTTATTAACGTCTTTACCAGCAGAAGCCTTGCTCCAGAGAAAGCTGTAGAAGCAGGTGTAGAGAACGGTCAGCTCCATCTTGGAGTTCACCTTACCGTTTTCTATGGCTACCCATTTACAAAGCTTGCATCTGAGGTAAGGCTTGCTGTTGCAACTGCTGTAAATGAGCAGATTGGCGTCAGCATTGCTTCCGTTGATGTTTACATTGACAGCCTTGTTTTTCCTAAGGAGTAGGCTTGAGCGTTAAGTTTTTTGGACGTACCCGCGCCCGTAGCCAAGCACTACAGCTTTTATTCCAGGCTGAAGCCACTAATCGCAGCGTTCTTGAGGTCCTCGACGGAGACTACACGCTCTCCGAGGGACCTCTTGACGAGTATGCGCAGTCGCTGGCAGTAGGAGCAGATGGCATCAGAGATGATCTTGATGACATTATTGCTGCTTACTCAAAAGACTGGGCAATTGATCGCATGCCTTCCGTAGACCGCAATCTCCTAAGAATTTCTCTTTACGAGATTCTTGAGGTTCCTGAGGTTGATGTAGCTGTTGCTATTAACGAGGTAGTTGACCTTGCTCGCGCTTACTGTGGCGATGATTCTCCTCGCTTTATTAACGGTGTTCTCGGCCGTATTGTTGACGATATTGAGGCTGGAGAAGACATTTATTCTCTGTGCCATAAGCAGTCTGCTGAGCAAGACGTTTCTGAAGAAGAGCCAGAGAGCTCTGTGGAAGATGCAGAGTAGTCATGGCAAAAATCGATACGTCTGAATATCAGAGCTTTGACCAGATAACCGCAAGACTTGATTCAATTGTTGATCAAGTTCGCGATAAAAACGTCTCACTGGAGCATTCTCTTGACCTCTTTGATGAGGCAATTGCTCTAGGCTCAAAGGCTGTCAACATGGTTGACACCACAGAGTTTACGCCAGAAGAGGAAGAACGTCTGGTTCAGGCTCAGGCTGCAGGACATGCATCCAACGAAGAAGCTGCTTCTGATGAGCAAGCTGAGGCTTCAGCCGCAGATGAAACGTCGTCTGATGACGCAGTTTCAGAAAGCGATGAGCACTAGTGGCTCAACGTGTTTCTCGCCAAAGGCTTGATAAAGAGCTGGTTAGGCAAGGATTTTTCAAAGATACTCAGGCTGCGCTGCGCGCAATTCTTGCGGGCGATGTTTCTACGAGCGATAGAAGACTGACCTCAGCAGGAGAGCTTGTTCCTGAGGGAGTATTTCTGCACGTAAAAGGCGCTATTCCATACGTGAGTAGAGGCGGACTTAAGCTCCAACGCGCCTTTGAAGTTTTTGATTTTACGGCACAACATAAAAAATGCTTAGATATTGGCTGTTCAACTGGTGGTTTTACCGATTGCCTGCTTCAAAATGGAGCTGCTTCGGTTACCTCAGTTGATGTTGGCTATGCGCAGTTTGATTGGTCGCTAAGAAACGATAGTAGGGTTGAACTGCTAGAACGAACAAATATAACTTCGCTGCCGGAATTGGGTTATTCTCACGTCTTTGATGTAGCCGTATGCGACGTATCGTTCACTTCAATCCTGTCAATTCTTCCTTCTGTGTTAGATGTTCTAGCTCCTGAAGGAGTTTTTGTTACGCTGGTCAAACCGCAGTTTGAAGCTAAGAGAGAAGAAGTGGGCGAGGGCGGTATTGTGACCGATGCGTCCGTGCGCCTTCATACGTTGCAAAAGATTGCCGATGCGTTCAAAGAAGCTCATATGGGTCCTTTGGGCGCATGTGAGAGTCCTATTCATGGTGCTAAGGGTAATGTGGAATATTTGCTGTTTGGGCAGCTTGGGGCAGGGTCGTACGATTTAGATCTTGCTTCAGTGGTTTTGAATCATTCTGTAGAAATAGTGAAATAGAACGAATGTTCTATTTTGTGGTATTGTTCGTGGTTTTTTAGGTATACTAAGTACATCGAATCAGACGTTTAACTGTTTCAGTTGTGCAGTCAAGCAAAATCGGGAGAGTGGTTTGCGTGAAGGTACTTCTTGTTCCAAATTATTCAAGAGAAGTTGCTGTTTCTGGTGCACGTGAACTTGAAGAATGGCTTTTTGAGCAGGGATGTGATGTCCAGTGGGCACACGATAAAAAGCTGTTCCCAGATAAAGTTATAGACTGCTCTGACTGTCAGCTTGTTATTTCTCTTGGTGGAGATGGAACACTTCTGAGAGCTGCCAAAATTGTTGAGTATTCAGAAATTCCAATCCTGGGTATTTCATACGGTCACCTTGGCTTTTTGACCAGCGCAACCCCTAACAAAATGATTGAGATGGTAGCTGACGCCCTTGCAGGAGAGCTCCACGTTTCTAGAAGAGCAACGCTTGCTATAGAAACAGAATATGAGCTTCCATCTGGAGAAACTTATATCGAGAAGACCTTCTCGCTCAATGATTTTGCTGTTTCCAGAGGTGGAGCGGGCGATATGGTTGAGTTTACGGTTTCTGTATCGGGCAATCATATTGATAAGCTCCGCGGAGATGGCTTTGTAGTTAGTACAGCAACTGGATCTACTGGTTATGCTCTTGCTGCTGGTGGTCCTATTGTTACACCAGAGTTCTCAGGAATGGTTTGTGTGCCAATCGCACCACATACTATTTTGGCTCGCGCATTTCTTACCTCACCTTCTGATGTGGTTGAAATCACCATGTCAAAAGATAGGCCTGCACCATGCCACTTCTTCTCTGATGGACAAAACATCAAGCATCCAGAGGAGGGTATGGCTACCAAAGCCCGTATTAGCCGTGGACCAGGAGACATTATTCTGCTTGATAGAAGCGCTGATAGTTTCTATCGTTCAGTTTCTCGCGTGTTTTACGGTAAAACTGGTCAGTAAGCAGGTCATATATGCTTGATGAACTTCGTGTGCAAAATGTTGCACTTATTGAAGATGCTTCTCTTGCTCCCGCCTCAGGTTTAACTGTTTTAACAGGAGAGACAGGTGCTGGTAAAACCGCTCTTTTATCTTCTATTAAGCTCTTAGTAGGAGAGCGTGCGGATGCTTCTGCAGTAAGAGAAGGAACAGGCGCTCTTAGGGTTGAAGCGCGTTTCTTTACCTCTCCAGAAGATCAAGAAGGCATTGTTGTCTCTAGAAAAGTCTCTGCTGATGGTAGAGGCAGAGTAGAGATTGATGGCCACATGGCATCAGTTAAAGAACTGGCCGGAGGTATTGGAACATCAATTGATCTTTGTGGTCAGCATGAACATCAAAGGCTGCTGGACGTAAAGAACCATGTCAGCATGCTGGACGCATGGATTGGATCAGATATTCACTCTTGCCAGACAGAGTATGTAGAAGCTCTTCATGCTTACCATGCTACAGTCGCTGAACTTCAACGAGTTATTGAAGTAAGCCAGTCAAGCAATGCAAAAATTGATGAAGCAGCATTTCTTGTCCAAAGAATTGATGAGGTTTCTCCCAAAGAAGGAGAGCTAGAAGACTTAGAGGAGCAACTTCCTCGCTTTGAGCACGCAGAGGCTCTTCTTCAAGCTGCAGGAGGAACACATGAGGTACTCTCAAGTGATGAGGGCGTCATTGATTCACTCTCTGATGCGGTCCAGATGCTTCAAAATGCTTCAACGTTTGACGCTACGCTTGGTTCTTATGCAGAGTCTCTTTCAAGTGCTCTTATAGAGATTGAAGATGTTTCTTCAGAGCTCAGAAGTTATGTTGGATCTCTCGATTTTGATGAAGAAGCTCTTGAAGAGATGCAGAGTCGCATGGCTCGTCTTCAGGGTCTTATGAGAACGTACGGTCCTGGTATGAAAGACGTATTTAAGAAATACCAAAGTGCTCAAAACCTTCTCGAGGTAACCAGAGACACAGAAAAGCTTGTTCGTGAGGCTCAGGCAGCGGTAGATGCTGCAAAAGAAACCCTTACTCTTAAGGCTCAGGCACTTAAAAAGATCCGTGTAGCTGCAGCTCCAAAGCTTTGTGATGCAGTCAATAAGCAAATGAGTCATTTGCAGATGGGTTCAGCTCAGATTGAATTGAACTTTGAAGATCTTCCTTTTGAGCAGTGGAATAAAGTCGGTTCTACAAAGATTGAGCTTATGTATAAGCCTTCAACTCAAATGACAGCTCGCCCTCTTAGAAAAATTGCCTCTGGCGGTGAGGTTTCTCGCGTTATGCTCGCATGTAAAGTGGTTCTAGGAGAGTCTGACGACTGCGATACGCTTGTATTTGATGAGGTTGATGCTGGCGTTGGTGGAGCTACTGCAGTTGCTCTTGCAGAGGTTTTAGCGCAGCTTGCTAAAACACATCAGGTGATTGTGGTAACTCACCTGCCACAAGTTGCTGTTATGGCCTCTAAACAGTATGTAGTCTCAAAGACAGAAGAACATAACGCGCTCCCTATAACTTCTCTTACAGAGGTTTCTGGTGCTCAGAGAGAAGAAGAGATTGCACGCATGCTTTCAGGCTCTATAACTGAGGCTTCTTTGGCTCACGCGCACGAGCTGTTGTCGGAAGTCCGCTAGATTTTTCAGAACTACATGGACATAACAATGTATTTGTTTGGAGATTAAATTTCTCGTCTCTATGGGCCTCAAAGCGGAATAATATAAAGACCCGTAGAAATGTAATTGGCTAATCTTACCTACGGGAGTAATCCATGACCAAGCACATATTTGTAACAGGTGGCGTTGTTTCCTCTCTTGGAAAAGGAATCACTGCTGCATCTCTCGGCCGACTTCTTAAGGCTCGTGGCTATAAGGTCATGATGCAAAAAGCTGACCCATATC
>CAKARX010000005.1:0-29722 GCA_916720745.1 uncultured Atopobium sp. | reverse complement strand
TCAAAACCTATGCTCCAAACGGCAGCGCAATAGGTAGCTTGACCTGGCTAAAGAGCACGGCAAGCTGAAAGAGAAGAAACGCCGCCATAGTTCCAAAAATCATCGAGTCTGTTCTATCAAGTAGGCCACCATGACCAGGCATAATTGAACCAGAATCCTTGAGGCCCACTCCTCGCTTAATGCGAGACTCAAAGAGGTCTCCAACAACAGAGAAGATGCCTTCTGTTACACCAAAGAGCAGCGCAAACAGTGGATTCATATTAATTGCACCAAAAACTGCCATCAAGAACCACACTAGCATTGAACCTAAAAGACCACCGTAGAAGCCCTCCCAACTCTTATTTGGAGAAATCCTCGGCGCCAGTTTATGCTTGCCAAATTTAGATCCAAACAAATACGCAAAAGAATCGTTAGCCCACACAGAGAGCATGACGGCAAGCGTGATCCAAGGAATAGAAAAACTAGGCTCTGTGGACCTCAGAAGCACTACCGTTGAAAGTGAGAGCGACGTATACAGAGGTCCAAAGGCCGTAACCGCCACGTCTGCAAGGTTTGCTCGTGGTGTAAAAACATACCAAAGTCCGCAAAGAATAATCAAAAGTAGAGAAAATACCAGCGGAAAGACGTGACCAAAGTACGCAATTATGGGAAAAATAAGCGAGAAAACAAGGCCAAGAGGCTCGTTTGGCATACGTCCGCCCATGCGGCAGATATGGAAGAACTCAGAGCAGCAGAGCCATGCCATACCGGCGATCAAAACAATAGTAGCTTCTTTGCCCACAAAGAGGGCGGCAAGCACAATAGCTGCATAAACTACGCCAGACAGAGTCCTTGTCAAAAGCTTCTCGGTAACGCCACGAACTCGCTGACCCATAAGGTTACCAGCGGATCGTTGCAGTTCTTTAAGTGAGCGACGAATCTCCAACTTTTCAATCTGTCTATCAATTCCAACGCTACCTGTTTCTTCAGGATTAGGCTGAGCATCAGCATCAATCCTTGAGGTAGGCCTTCTGGAATCGCGCGTATTGTCCACCACTATTTCACTCCTCCGAATCGCCTTTCGCGACCCTGATAGTCCTTAATGGCGCGCAAAAAATCCCACTTAGAGAAGTCAGGCCAGTAAGTTTGCGTGACATACAGCTCCGAGTAAGCCAGCTGCCATAGCAAATAGTTAGAAAGCCTCAGCTCTCCTGACGTACGAATCAACAGGTCTGGATCAGGAAGACCTGCCGTATAGAGGTTCTTCTCAAAATCTGCTGGAGTCACCGAGTCAGCGGACACGGTGCCCTCAGCAATTTGATGAGCGAGAAGAACAGCTGCCCTGGTTAGCTCTGCACGAGAGCCATAGTTAACAGCCAGTGCAAACGTCATACCAGTGTTTTGTGCAGTCTCATCAAGTCCGCGCTGGAAGGTCTTACGGGTCTTCTCAGGCAAAGCCTCAAGGTCACCAAAGAAGCGCAGCTTAACGTTTTCTTGGTGGAACAGTGGGAGTTCTTTAAGAAGCGTCTCCGCAAACAAACGCATGAGCAAGTCAACCTCACGCTGAGGACGTTTCCAGTTTTCTGTGGAGAACGCATAGACTGACAGAACGTCCAATCCAAGGCGCACACTAGTAGTAACAGCCTCACGCAAAGAAAGAACACCGGCCTTATGACCTTCGGTTCTGTCAAGTCCACGAGCCGTAGCCCATCTACCGTTTCCATCCATAATGATGGAAACGTGAGACGGAATAGTTTCTAAATTGATATCAGAAAGACTGATATCTTCTGGTGCGTCAGAGAAATACTGGACGAGCTTGTCTGTATTAAACTGCACTTAAATCTCCATGATTTCTGAAGTCTTGGTCTTAAGAAGAGACTCAATCTGTGCAATATAAGTATCGGTCAACTTCTGAATACCGTTCTTCTCGCGCTTCTGATCGTCCTCAGACAGCTCCTCATCGCGCTCAATCTTGCCATTAACGTCACGACGGACGTTACGAACAGCTACGCGAGCTTCCTCAGCAATCTGAGAGCACTCTTTAGCAAGCTCACGACGGCGCTCCTCGGTTGGCATTGGAAAAGGAAGCCTGATAGCAGAGCCATCATTAGATGGAGTAATACCAAGGTCAGAAGTCTCAATGGCCTTCTCGATGCTCTTTAGAGCAGTCTTATCCCATGGCTCAACAAGCAGCATAGATGCCTCAGGAACCTTGATAGCTGCAAGCTGGGAAATTGGAGTTGGCTGGCCATAGTAGTCTACCTTGATGTGATCAAGCGCATGTGGATTTGCACGACCAGTACGAACACGACCAAAGTTATTCTTAAGCGCCTCGATGCACTTCTCCATAGACTGCTTAGCTTTATCAGAATGAACGCTCATTAGTCCTCCTCAACGACAGTAGTACCGACTTCTTCTCCGGAAATTGCCTTCATGAAAACGCCTTCAGACTGCATGTCAAATACAAGAATTGGCATCTTATTGTCTTTGCACAGCGCAATTGCTGCAGCGTCCATAACCTTAAGTTCTTTGGCGAGAACGTCTTTGTAAGTGACGGTGTCATACTTAACTGCATCTGCATGAGTAACAGGGTCACAGTCGTAAATGCCATCTACCTTTGTTGCCTTCATCAGAGCCTCTGCGCCAATCTCGCAGGCGCGAAGAGCTGCAGCAGTATCAGTGGTGAAGTAAGGGTTACCAGTACCTGCAGCAAAGATAACAATACGGCCCTTCTCAAGGTGCCTAATAGCACGACGACGAATATAAGGCTCTGCAACCTGGGCCATGGAAATTGCGCTCATAACGCGGCAGTCCATGCCGTTGCGCTCAAAACAATCCTGAAGCGAGAGAGCGTTAATTACGGTTGCAAGCATGCCCATGTTGTCACCCTGGGCACGATCCATGCCAGCTGCTGCCTGAGAAACACCTCTAAAGATGTTTCCGCCGCCAACAACAATGGCAACCTGAACGCCAGACTCCCAAACAGGCTTAATTTCTTTAGCAAGCATTTCTGGGATTGAAGGGTCAATGCCAAAGGATTGCTCACCCATCAATGCTTCACCAGAAAGCTTTAAAAGTACTCTTTTGTATTTAGCTGAAGACAAAGCTTCCTCGCTCTCTCCGTTTGCCATAGTTGTAATAATTTTAACAAACGACACCGTAAGTTTTGCAGGAATCGCGGTAAAAAAAGAGCCGGTTGAAGACAACCGGCTCAAAATAATTGAAGTAAAAAGTCTTACTCTTCACCAAAAGCAAAACGTACGAAGCTGACAATCTTAACCTCGTCGTCAACCTTCTTGGAGAGCAGCTTTGCGTACTCAGAAATGGTCATATCTGGGTCCTTAACAAATGCCTGCTCAGTAAGGACGTACTCCTTGTAGTACTTCTCGAGACGACCATAAGCCATCTTCTCCTGAATAGCCTCAGGCTTGCCAGACTCAGCTGCCTGTGCCTTGTAAATGGAGAGCTCGTGATCAACGATGTCCTGTGGAACATCCTCACGGCGAGCAGCAACTGGAGCAGCTGCAGCTACCTGCATTGCAACATCGTGTGCAAAGTTCTTGAAGTCCTGAGACTCAGCGGTTTCTGGCTTGTTGAACTCAAAGGTAACAATGTCAGCAAGCTTGCCACCAAGGTGGATGTAGCTAGCAAGAGCGCCGTTTGCAGCCTCAACACGCTGGAAACGAAGAACACGCATGTTCTCGCCGATGTTGTGAATCTTATCGGTGATTGCCTCATCAACGGTCTCGTCGACAAGCTTAGCAGCCTTGAGCTCCTCAACGTCAGCTGGGTTGCTCTCAACAACAACTGCAGCAAGATCGCCAGCAAAGCCGGTGAACTGTGGGTTTGTACCAACAAAGTCAGTCTCGCAGGAGAGCTCGAGGATTGCACCAGTCTTGCCGTCTGGGCTGATGAAGGTAGCAATGGTACCCTCGTTGGTGTCGCGGCCAGCGCGCTTAACTGCCTTAGCAACGCCCATAGTACGAAGAATATCTACTGCCTTCTCAATATCGCCCTCAGCCTCGACGAGTGCCTTCTTGCACTCCATCATAGGAGAGCTGGTCATATCACGAAGCTGCTTAACAAGTGCTGCGGTAATTTCTGCCATGTTTTCCTCCCAAAAATCTACTGAATAACTAAATTATTTGACCCGTTGCTAAGAGTTACTCAGCAGCTGGGGTCTCGGACTCAGCGCCCATCTCTTCAGCAGAAATCTGCTCCTTGCCGCTACCTGCAAGAATTGCGTCTGCAGCAAGCTGGCACATAAGAGAAATGGAACGAATAGCATCGTCATTTGCAGGAATGCCGTAATCAACAACATCTGGATCAGAGTTGGTGTCAAGCAGGGAGACAACTGGAATGTGAAGACGGTTTGCCTCACGGATTGCGTTCTCTTCACGCTTGGAATCAACAACAAAGAGAGCCTGTGGAAGAGAAGTCATATCACGGACGCCACCGAGGTTAAGCTGAAGCTTCAGAAGCTCCTTGTTCTTAAGAGCCTGCTCCTTCTTAGGAAGAGTTGCCATACGGCCATCCTCTACCATTGCCTCAAGCTCCTCAAGGCGCTTGATGCGAGAACGCATGGTGACAAAGTTGGTGAGCATACCGCCAAGCCAACGCTGGTTGATGTAAGGCATGTTTGCACGAGCTGCCTCAGTAGCGATTGGCTCCTGAGCCTGCTTTTTGGTGCCGACGAAGAGAACGCGACCACCCTTAGATGCAACATTCTTCAGGAAAGTGTAAGCAGCGTCTGCGCCAAGCATGGTCTGCTTAAGGTCAAGAATGTAAATGCCGTTGCGCTCACCAAAGATGTATGGCTTCATCTTAGGGTTCCAACGACGAGTCTGGTGACCATAGTGGCAACCAGCATCCAGAAGAGTCTGAATAGTAATCTTTGCAGCCATTTTTACCTCCATTGGTTGTTCCTCCGTACGAGTTCAAGCCTTGTTAAAACCACCCAACACCTGGCTTAGCGTTAGGCACCACGGCAAACAAGTAGTCGTACGTGCGATTTTGTGCTGTTTGGTAACAGCATGTTGTGCTTCTACACAACTTTTGAAAGTATAACAGGAAAACAAGGGCTACGTCTATAAAGAATTTAGACCATAACCTCTACAAATACTGCGCAAATACATCTAACTTCAAAGTGCAAGATTTTCCGTAACAAAGCACAGCTTATTTTGATCTTGGATGGGCTGCCTTTGCCGCTTCTTTGAGCCTATCAACTGACAAATGTGTATACACCTGCGTAGTTGAGAGCGACTCATGACCCAAAAGCTCCTGCACAATACGCAAGTCTGCTCCACCACCAAGAAGCTCCGTGGCGTACGTATGCCTCATTGCATGTGGAGAAAGTGAGCTGTCTAGTCCTGCAGCCACTAAATATGACGAGAAAACCTTGCGCAAAGAATCTGCGCTCATGTCATTTCCCCTGACAGAAATAAAGAGAGCCGAGTGTGCACGGCTTGATTTGTCTTTTAACAAGAGCGTAGGACGAGAAGACCTAAGGTACTTCGTAAGCCACTCAACTGCAGACTCATATAACGGAACAATTCGCTCTTTAGAACCCTTACCAAAGAGACGTACTGTTCCATTTTGTAAATCAATCTGCTCAAGCTTAAGCGTTGCTACCTCAGAAATACGAGCACCTGTTGCATACAAGAACTCAAGAAATGCTCTATCTCTCAGCCCTACTGCTGTTGAGGTATCACATGATTCCAAAAGCCTATTTACATCAGAGTCAGTCATGGTGTGTGGAAGATTGCGTGGCGCTCGAGGATTACTAAGTGCAAGAGCGGGGTCAGTTGCAATCAGTTTTTCTCGCTGCATCCACTTGTAGAAACCACGTAATGCAGACAGGTGTCTGTTAAGCGTTTTAGCAGAATATTGAGCTTGTTTGAGGTAGGCTAAATACAAGCGAAGGTTTCTGTGATCAACCTTAGTTACCTCCACGCCTTCCCTACTGCACCACTGCTCAAATGCTAAAAGATCAGTTTGATATGACCTTAAAGTATTCTCAGAAAGATTCCTAACCTTACTTAGATACTCAATAAATTGTTCAACGTGACTTTCCTGCACTTTAGAAATGCCCACATTAATCACGCTTTACGCAATCAAAGAGTTCATGGCGAGAGGCAAGATACTCATCAAAATCTTTATGAGCGCGCTCCGCCATCTTCTGTCGGCGCTCGTCTTTCCTTTTAATGTGCTCGTCCAATGGCTCAAAAATGCCAAAGTTAACATGCATAGGCTGGTAATCTTTGGTGTTTGGATTTGTTGCATATCCCACAAGAGAGCCAAACGAGGTTGTTAAGGGAAGCTTGACTTCCTCTTTGCCTAACAGACGAGCGTACATGTTAAGCGCTGCAAGCAAACCTGAGGCAATCGCCTCGACATAGCCTTCTGTACCTGTAACTTGACCTGCGAGAATAGTAGAAGTGCCAGGAATTCCAAATGATCTATCAAGCGCATGAGGGGAATCAACAAAAGAGTTTCTGTGCATAACGCCGTAGCGAACAAACTCAGCATTCTCCAATCCTGGGATGAGCGTAAATACGCGTTTTTGCTCTCCCCAGGTAAGGTTTGTCTGAAAACCTACCAGGTTAAATGCTGTTTTAGCTGTATTTTCTGCACGAAGCTGAACTGCCGCCCAGGGACGTTTACCTGTTCTAGGATCAATAAGTCCAACAGGTTTTAGCGCTCCAAACCTAATGGAATCATGTCCTGTTCTTGCCACTTCCTCAATAGGCTGACATGCCTGGAACAAATCGGATTGCTCAAAATCGTGTCCGATAACACGCTTAGCTGCGAGTAACTCCTCTACAAATGTGTCGTATTCCTCTTTATTCATAGGGCAATTAAGGTAATCGCCAATTCCTAAATCCTCATAACGAGACTGGGAAAATGCAATCGAGCGGTCTATTGACTCTTCAGACACAATAGGTGCTGCCGCATCAAAAAACGACATTCTGTCAGTTCCCACACGCTTAGAAATGGCCTGATATAAGCTATCAGAACACAGAGGACCTGCGGCGATAACTGTTGGCTCATCAGTTAGCTCTGTAACCTCGGCATGAGTCACAGAAATGTTGGGGTGGTTTTTAATCTGCTCAGTTACAGCTTTTGCAAACTCTTCCCTATTTACCGCAAGTGCGCCACCTGCAGGAACGGAGTTTTCCTCTGCTATACGAAGCAGAAAACTACCCATCTTCTTAAGCTCAGACTTTAAAATTCCAGCTGCAGAATCTTCTTTGGTAGATTTCAAAGAGTTGGAACAGACCAGCTCAGCAAACATGTCTGTGTGATGTGCTGGAGAAGAAACAACAGGACGCTGCTCAATGAGCTCTACAAAAATACCACGAGAAGCAAGCTGTAAGGCACATTCACTTCCAGCTAAACCAGCGCCTACTACCGTAACTTTTTGCGTCATTTTTCACCTATCACACACTACGAGTCCAAATAAAAGTCTTTAGAAGGAGTATACCTTCCATCCGGTAATCTTTTTACCATTCCACGAGCTTCATAATCAGTTAGAGAATTTAGTACGGTAAGTACGTTTTCTGATAACCTCCATGCAAGCTCTTCTGGTCTTGAAGGAGAAGCGATAAGTGCAGATAAAAGTGGCGTGAGCTTCTTGTCTTGCTTTATTTGTTCCTGAACCAAGCAATCAAAATCTAAAGAAATTGCAAGGCCTAACGAAGTCTCATCAGGAATAATTTGAGCACCTTCAGCAATTAGTCTATTGGTACCAGCAGAAGCTGGAGAAAAGATAGACCCAGGTATTGCATAAATAGTTTTACCAAGTGAGTTAGCAAATTCGGCAGTACTCATGGTGCCCGAGCAAAGTCCTGCTTCCGTTACCAGAAGCACTTTTCCTAACGCTGCAATTACTGCATTTCTCCTGGGAAACGCATAGCGCCTAGGCGGTGTCCCCCACCTATCTAAAGATATAACCGCTCCTCTTCTTTCTCGTGCAGCTTCAAAAAGATCTAGCGATGTAGTTGGATACGTCACATCAGCGCCACAACCTGCTACTACAACGGTTTTTCCGCCAGCATTAAGCGCAGACATGCCCGCAGTGTAGTCGCAGCCAAGCGCTCCTCCAGATACCACCACAATATTGTTATCTGCAGCGCATCTGCCAGCCATTTCTGCAATTGCCATGCCGTATGGAGTGGCTCTACGAGCCCCAATTACAGACATACAAGGTGCTTGCAAAACGCTTCTATCCCCTATTCCATAAATCACTTCAGGTGGATGGTTGAGCAGTAGCAGCTCTTTTGGATAATCCTCATCTTCTGATGAAATCTCCCATCTCTCCATTGCTACTCCAAAGAACGAGACCTATAAGCCACAGCCTCAGATACGTCGTCTTTTGTCACTTTCTCGTGGTGAGCGATATCTGCGATTGTCCGTGCAACTCTGCAAGTGCGGGTTATTGCTCTACCTCCTAAATGAAGTCCTCGAGCAAATCTATGCAATAGTTGCAACGCTGATTCATCAAAACTCTCTACGTATTTTTGGCGAGAAGTGCTTTCTACTTCACGGGTTTCTCGCCAAGAGGCAAAATCTCTACCAGAGATAACAAGAGAGCGCATACCTGCTGATGTGAGTCCTAGCTCTCCTTGAATGACTCGATCAGAAGAAGGACGAGCTACATCACACACAATATCTATTCGATCCATCAAAGGACCTCCAATTTTTGACTGATAGGTAGAAATCTTTCCCGGAGAGCACTTACAGGTATGTGTTTTGTCTCCAAAGTAACCACAGGGACAAGGATTAGCTGCAGCAATAAGCTGGAACTGAGAAGGAAACTTGTAAATGCCATCAACTCTCGCAAGACGAACGTATCCATCTTCAATAGGCTGACGTAACACTTGCAACGTATTAGAAGCGAACTCAGGCAGCTCATCTAGAAAGAGCACGCCTTTATGAGCAAGAGAAATCTCACCTGGAATAACAGGTCTACCTCCACCAATCATGCCTGCTACAGAAGACGAGTGATGTGGAGACCTAAAGGGCCTTACTCCTGCCTGAATAGAATCTGTCTCACAACCTGCTACAGAATGAATTAACAACACCTCATCGCGCTCTTCTTTGGAAAGTTCTGGGAGGATAGTTGGAATTCTTTTAGCAAGCATAGTTTTGCCTGCGCCGGGCGGACCAATCATGAGCATGCCTAGGTTTCCCGTAGCTGCGATAACGATTGCTCGTTTGACTAGTTCCTGGTCAATTACCTCTTCAAAGTCTAAATTCTCGCTGAGCGTTGTTGTTTCAACAGCACGCTTGCGCTGAACCAATGGCTTACAGAAAGATTGATCTCTTAAGCTCAGATTAAGCAGCGATTGGATTCCTATAACATGATTCCAGTCAGAGCCAAACAAATTGCAGTCTGAAGAAGAAATAAGCTTCATCCCTAGCTTCTTAGCGAGCATTGCATATGCTGCCATACCTCTGACAGAAGAGATATTTCCGTTTAATGAAAGCTCTCCAACAAACAACCTATTGTGCACAATCTCTTGAGGAATCTGTCCAGTAGCTGCAAGAATAGCAACTGCTATAGGCAAATCAAATCCAGTGCCTGTTTTCTTTATATCCGCAGGTGTCAGATTGATTGTTACCAGCAATCGAGGAATGGTAAATCCGGCAGCTTTTAGTGAGCATCTCACACGAGAGCGAGATTCCATAATAGAACTGTCAGGCATACCCACGATAGTAATTCCTGGTATGCCACCTGAAATGCCCACTTCAACATCTACAGGAATTGCCTCAATCCCTCTTAGAGTTGCTGTATGAACGCAAATGGTTGCTTGGCTCATTGCTCGTCCCAGCTAAAAGCCCCAATTAAATGTCTCAAGCTTGCCGTACTTGGAGCTACCAAATTGATGGCAACAACATCAAATCTAATTGAGGTGAGCGCCGGATGAAGTGCTGCATACATAAGTGCAAGCGTCCTATATTTTTCCTGCTTTGCCTTATTTACCGCAAGTTCAGGCATGATGCTATCGTCTTTGTTTAGGATGCGTCTTGTCTTTACCTCAACAAGCACAACGTTATCGCCATCTTGAGCAACAATATCAACCTCACCAATCTGACACGTCCAGTTAGTTTGGATAATTTTGTATCCTCTTTTGATGAGGTATTTTGCAGCAATCTCCTCGCCTTTCTCGCCAATTTGACGAGAAGACATCTCTTCTAGCGGAATTCTGCTCTCTTGTTCGTCATCCTCTTGAGGGCTCTTATCCTGAGTCTTTGGATCTTCCTGTGGTACAGGCTTCTCCTCCACCTCGTTAGCTGTTGCGCCTGCATGCTTACTTGCTTCTTTCTTGCTCATAACTCTCCTTTCATTGTGGGAGAGTTCAGTTTGCAGGAGCACTTTGACACTAACTTGGCCACTGTCTGTCCAAGCAGCGTAATGATTCTGTCGGAACTAAAAAATTTGATGTAATTAATTTGCGCCTCTAGAAAAAACCCGTTCAATCCTCTTGGAATGAACGGGCGTCTATTTAAATCTGCAAGTTAATCTGATTACTTACATTAGGTGTATTAAAACAGTCTTTGCGTCTTAACAAAGTTTCCACAAAACGAAGCACGATGGATTGGAGAAAGTCCCATCTCGCCAATAGCCTCGATATGTTCAGCGGAAGCATATCCTTTGCATTCCGCCAGGTGATAGCCTGGGTACTCCTCATCGTAGGCCACCATAAGAGCATCTCGTGTTACCTTTGCCACAATTGAAGCAGCAGCAATAGATGCAATGCGCGCGTCGCCCTTAACAAGAGTCTTCTCTTTAGGATGGATGTGCATAGGATTTCCATCAATCAAGACACAGTCAGGCTCAATACCTGTGTTTTTGACAGCTTGTAACATAGCGTCTCTTAGACACTGCGCCATACCAACTTCATCAATCCTTTGAGGCGCAATATGAGCAATACCAATTGCTGTAGCAATTTCTTGAATTTGTGCCGCTAGAATCTCTCGCTTTGTTGCGGTTAATTTTTTGGAGTCGTTTAGTCCATAGATGATGGGGTCTTCAGGCAAACATACCGCACAAACCGTTAAAGGACCAGCTACAGAGCCTCTGCCAACCTCATCAACACCAACAACAAGTCCGCCTCCAGAAAGCTCCTTCTGAAAACGATACATTTCTTCTACACGGGCCTTCTCGGCGTGTTCTTTTTCAATACGCTTTTTAGCTGATTCCAACGCTTTGATAACTTGTTTACGAGGATCCTCGCTATAACGAGCTATGAGCTCGTATACCTCTGCCTCTGGGGCGTCGCTCAAACGAGCAATTATGTCTTTAGCAGAATCAGCCATGTTTTCTCCAAACCACATGACTATGGTACTAAAAAAGCCGCCCGGAGGCGGCTTTAAAGAGCATATGAAATTGATTAGCGCTTCTCGCGAAGACGAGCAGCCTTACCAACACGATCGCGCAGGAAGTAGAGCTTAGCGCGGTGAACAACACCGTGGCGAAGAACCTCAAGCTTAGCAATCTTTGGTGAGTGAAGTGGGAAAGTACGCTCAACACCAATGCCGAAGCTGATCTTACGAACGGTAAAAGTCTCACGGGAACCCTCGCCGGAAAGACGAATGATGTCACCCTGGAAGACCTGCTCACGAGTACGGTCACCCTCGACAATACGATAGTGAACCTTTACGTTGTCACCAACGCGGACCTCAGGAATGTCCTCGCGGATCTGCTGACGCTCAATAGCGCGAATGTAGTCCATTGTTTCCTCATCTCTAGAGGTGCCGACGCCCCTGCGAACGACACATAGTTAACACACAGACGGAAAGTATACGTGAATATTTTCCACTGTACAAGGGTTAGTTTGGATAAAACTTACTTTACATATCTTCTTTTACCCCAGGAACGAGGCAAACGAAGATCTTCAAACACTCTTGTAGCGTATCTATCGGTCATACCAGAAACATAATCTGCTACTTGAATCTCTGGATGGTCAAAATCATGACACTTATATTCTACAGGAACCTCATCTAAATGATTTACAAAATAATCAAACAGCTCGATGATGAGGTCATACGCCTTAGGCTCTTCATATTTTGCATCCCCTGATGCATACAAATTAGCAAACAAGAAAGCTCTCATGGTCATCATGGCACCCCACATGGAGTCAGTCATTCTAATGTCCCCCACGCGAGAGCTCTCAGAGACAATATCGTGAACCATGTTTTCAATTCGCTCAGGAGAGCTATTGCCCAACACCTCACGAGCTTCAGTTGGAAGATACTCCTCCGAAAGAAGGCCAGCTCGTTTTGCATCATCAATATCGTGTGTTACATAGGCAATACGGTCCGATATGGCAACAATTCTTCCTTCTGCTGTTTCTGCACGTAGATTGCCTGAGTGACATCTAATACCATCGACGACCTCATGAGAAAGATTAAGACCCTGTCCGTCTTTCTCCAGATACTCAACAATACGAGCACTTTGCTGGTTATGGGCAAAAATACGCTCATTTTCTGGGGCTTCAGGATCCATTCCCCTATACAGACTAATAGCGTGCGAAAGCGCTTTCTCGCCAATATGACCAAACGGCGTATGGCCCAAGTCATGACCAAGCGCAATTGCCTCAGTCAGGTCTTCGTTTAAGCCAAGAGGTCGTGCAATTGAGCGTGCAATCTGCGAAACCTCAAGCGTATGGATAAGACGGGTTCTATAGTGGTCCCCTTCTGGGGCGAGAAAAACCTGTGTCTTGTGAGCAAGTCTTCTAAAACTCTTGCTGTGCAGAATGCGGTCTCTATCACACTGATAACAGGTACGGTACTGGTCAGGTTCCTCTGCAATCGCACGACCTTTACTTTGATCAGAAAAAGCCGCTTCAGGAGATAAGATTTGATGCTCGCGAGCTTCAAGATCTTCTCGTCTAATGGATAACATAAAACCTCCTTGTACCTGCATCTTTACCTCATAATAGCAGGATATTACTATCTAGCAAAAGAGGGCGACCGAAGCCGCCCTCTAGAGTTTGTTGCAGTGTGTCTAGAAGAAAACCTACTTGGTAGCAATCTTCTGTGGACCACCGTTAGCCTGAATCTTAGCCTGTGCTGCAGCAAGACGTGCGATTGGCACGCGATATGGTGAGCAGGAGACATAGTCAAGACCAAGGTTGTAGTACATATGGATGGACTCTGGATCGCCACCGGTCTCACCGCAGACACCAATGGTGAGGTTAGGATTACCCTTACGGCCACCCTCAACGCCCATGCGGACAAGCTCTGCTACGCCCTTATCAAGAGTTGCAAATGGGTTGGTCTTAACAATCTTGCGCTCAAGGTAGAGTGGCATGAATGCGGACTCAACGTCATCACGAGAGAAGCCGAGGCAGGTCTGGGTAAGGTCGTTAGTACCGAAGGAGAAGAAGTCTGCGTGCTTAGCAATCTCCTCAGACATGATAGCTGCACGTGGGAGCTCAATCATAGTACCAACTGGGATGTTGAGCTCAACACCGTACTCATCAGCAACCTGCTTGATGGTCTCCTCAACCTCTTCGCGGACCTGGATGAGCTCCTCTTCGAAGCCAACCAGAGGAACCATGATCTCTGGGCGAGGGTCAAGACCAACGCGCTTGAGCTCTGCAGCTGCACTTGCGATAGCGCGAACCTGCATAACGTTGAGCTCTGGGTAGACAAGGCCAAGGCGGCAGCCACGGAGGCCGAGCATTGGGTTTGCCTCCTGGAAGGCGTCAAACTTAGCGAGAAGAGCACGCTTTGCAGCGGCGTCCTTACCCTGCTCCTCATCATGAGCAATCTCAACGTCAAGCTCACGTGGGGAATCAAGGAACTCATGCAGTGGTGGGTCAAGAAGACGGACAACAACGTCTTTGCCGTCCATTACCTTGAACATACCAAGGAAGTCACCCTTCTGAGCACGGCCAAGCTGCTCAATAGCAAGCTGCTTAACGTCCTCAGAGTCTGCAAGGATGAAGTCCTGAATGAGGTGCTTACGCTCACCAAGGAACATGTGCTCAGTACGGTCAAGACCAATTGCCTCAGCACCGTTATCAACGGAAGTCTGAGCATCTGCTGGGTTATCAGCGTTTGCACGTACGCCAATGACGCGACCACGGGACTCGTCAAGGCGAACCTCATCTGCCCATGCAAGGATGGTCTGGAGGTCACCAGAAAGCTCTGGCTGGACAAGCTCAACAGCGCCAAGGATGACGTCACCAGTGGTACCGTCGATGGAGATAACATCGCCCTCGTTAACAACAAGGCCGGAATCAGCAACAGTGAAGCGCTTGTTAGCAGCGTCAATGCGAAGTGTATCAACACCGCAGACGCAAGGAGCGCCCATACCACGAGCAATAACAGCTGCGTGGCTGGTCTTGCCGCCGTGGGAAGTTAGGATACCCTCTGCAGCAACCATGCCGTGGAGGTCATCTGGAGTGGTCTCCCAACGGACAAGAATACAAGGCTTGCCTGCCTCTGCAAAAGCCTCAGCGTCTGCAGAAGAGAAGACTGCAGCACCAACAGCTGCACCAGGAGAAGCGTTAAGACCCTTAGCAATGGTCTCGTACTCAGCGTTAGGATCAAACTGTGGATGCAGAAGCTGATCGAGCTGCTCAGGAGCAACGCGAGAAACAGCCTGCTCCTTAGTAATACGACCCTCTTCGTACATCTGAATTGCAACCTTAAGTGCAGAGAGAGCAGTACGCTTACCAACACGAGTCTGAAGCATCCAGAGCTTACCATTCTCAATGGTGAACTCGATGTCCATCATGTCTGCGTAGTGATCCTCAAGAATCTCAAAGACGTGGAAGAGCTCCTCGCCTGCCTCCTTGAGTGCAGGAACCTTAACAAGGTCTGCAATAGGCTCAGTATTACGAATACCAGCAACAACGTCCTCGCCCTGAGCATTGATCAAGAAGTCACCGTAGCGCTCGTTGGTACCATCTGCAGGGTTACGAGTAAATGCAACGCCAGTTGCAGAAGTCTCACCCTTGTTACCAAAGACCATGACCTGAACGTTAACTGCAGTACCAAGCTCATCAGGAATCTTGTTCTGCTTGCGGTAAAGGATTGCGCGGTCGTTCATCCAAGAACCAAAGACTGCCTGCTCAGCAAGGCGGAGCTGGAGATAAGGATCAGATGGGAAGACAGCGTAGCCGTTCTTGGAGACCTCTGGGTGCTCCTTAACGTCAACGTTTGCAGCAAAGATGCCCTTGAACCAAGTTACAAGGTCACGAAGGTCATTTGCATCCAGCTCTGTATCAAGCTTAACGCCCTTCTCGGCCTTCTTAGCAGCAATTGCATCCTCAAAGAGCTGTCCAGAGACGCCCATAACAACGCCAGAGAACATCTGAACAAAACGACGGTAAGAGTCCCAAGCAAAGCGCTCGTTACCAGTCTGCTTAATGAGACCCTGAACGGACTCATCGTTAAGACCAAGGTTAAGAACAGTGTCCATCATGCCAGGCATAGAGAATGGTGCACCAGAACGGACGGAGACAAGCAGTGGATCTTCTGCATCGCCGAGCTTCTTGCCCATGCGCTCCTCAAGGGTAGCCATAGCTGCGTCAATCTCATCAGTGACGCCCTCAGGCCAGACGTTGCCGTTGTTGGAATAAGCAACGCAAGTTTGGCAAGTAATTGAGAATCCTGGAGGTACAGGCAGGCCAATCTTAGACATCTCTGCAAGGTTTGCTCCCTTGCCACCAACAATCCACTTTGCCTCTTCTACGGATGCGCCAGCGACCTCAGTAACATCGTTACCGGCGTGGTCCTTTCCGAAGCTGTAAACGTGCTTCTCGGACATAACACTCCAAACTCTCAAACTGTCACACGCAAAGCGTGCACCAACACAATTGAACGCAAAGACATCAAACCAAACAAAGTTGGTTCTGTCCTCACATTCATAGTATGTTACCAACCTACGCGATTCATCTGAACAAAATAACGGTGAGCGGTCAATATCGACCGTTCACAGAATTATTTGTAAACTTATGGTTGCAAATTGTGAAATTCTCCATAAAGAAAATGAGCACCCAAAATGGATGCTCATTTAACTTTTTGATATTTTGAGGCGTCAGCACTCTCTTAGCGAGTAACTCCCTCAAAGAAGGCGCCAATTGCGTGGCTTGGCTCTTCGCCGGTAAGCGTAGAAATAACGTTTACCGCTGGTCCCAGAAGATCGATTGATGGGATGAGGCGCTGATCAAGCTCACGACGAATCTCTCTTCTGAGAGAGCCATCTGCAAAGGTGTGAAAAACTGCACGAGGGCGATTCTCATCTTCATGCTCGTTGAAGTATGCACGAACATCATCAACGCTATGAATGTTTGGAACCCTTACAATCTCTACGGATTCATCGCCAAACTGAGCAGCAGCAGCCTTAACTACTGCGGCACCGGTCTCTCCACGAGAGTCTGACAAAACGTAGACGATAGGCAGACCATCACCAAGAGAGTTGTTATCAATGTCAAGTGCGCTCATGCTGTAACCCTTTCAGTCAAGTATTCAGAAAGATACAAACATTTATCAATCTAAGCGTACCCTACTTTTTGCGAGAAAGCACACTAATATCGGCGACATTACTAAATACCTGGGCAAACTTGTTCAAAAGACGCAAACGATTTCGGCGAACGGTATCATTTTCATCCATGACAAGTACTTTGTCGAAGAAAATATCAATTGGCTCACGCAGCTGAGACAGTGCAGAAACAGCAGCAGCATAGTCTGCACCAGCAAGAGCAGCAGCCACTTGCTTCTGGCCCTCTTCGCAAGCAGCGAGCAATGACATCTCTGGCTCGGTGAGAAGCTCTGTATCAACTTCTACGCCAAGAGAGGCGTCGCTGAGGTGAGCTGCACGTGCATAAGCAGTAGCAAGATCCTCAAAGAGCTCAGGCTCGTTCTGACGTGCCTCATCAAGCGCGCGAGCACGCAGAAGGAACTCATCAGGATTGATAACGCCAATTGCACTGACAGCCTCAATAGCATCTGCAGAGATCTTCTCGTCCTTTGCAATAGATGCAAGGCGGCCAATAAAGTACTGCTCAACCTGAGACTGAACAGACTCGTCAACAACAAGACCCTGCTGGCGATAGAGCTCCAGAGAGCTTGCAATGAGCTTCTTGAGGTCAAGGTGTGCCGTTGAGCGAACCAGCGCAATAACACCAATAGCTGCACGACGAACGGCATAAGGATCGGAAGAGCCGGTTGGTGGCTCGTTGATAGCAAAGATGCCGCAAATGGTATCAAGCTTGTCAGCAATAGCTACAAAGCGACCAATCTGGCCACTTGGGAGCTCATCGCCGGCAAAGCGAGGACGATAGTGCTCGCGAATAGCTGCAGCTACATCGCTCTTCTCGCCAGCAGCCTCTGCGTAGTAGCCACCCATAACACCCTGCTGGCTGGTGAACTCGACAACTGCCTGGCTGACAAGGTCTGCCTTGGCAAGGTGAGCGGCGCGAGCAGCAAGCTCAGCTTCTTCTTTGTTGGAAGTCTCGTCAAACGCAATCTCTGCAGCAAGGGCCTCCATACGCTGAGTCTTCTGCAGAACCGTGCCAAGCTTCTCCTGGAAGACAACGGTCTCTAGACGCTGAGCAAACTCATCAAGCGTATGCTTCAAGTCCTCCTCAAAGAAGAACTTAGCGTCGTCGAGGCGAGCACGAACAACACGCTCGTTGCCGTCAATGACGCGCTCTGCGCAAGATGGATCTGCGTTAGATACCACAATAAACTCGCGAGTCAGCTTGCCTTCAGCATCATAGATTGGGAAATAGCGCTGGTTGGAAAGCATGGACTCAGTAATAATCTCTGAAGGAACGTTAAGAAATTCCTCGTCAAAGGTGCCCACAAGAACCTGAGGCCACTCAGTAAGGTTGATGACCTCCTCAAAGACCTTCTCTGGCATATCAACATGAGATCCTGGACGAGCAGCCTCAACCTCTTTAATGCCGGCGAGAATAACGTCTTTGCGCTGCTCCTGGAGCAAAACACCAGCGTTTTTGAGCACCTGCTCATAATCAGCTGGAGTTGCAACCTCATGATAACCAGGTCCAAGAACACGGTGGCCTTGGGTGGTGTTTGAGCTAGTTACATCAGCGTAAGTAACAGGAACAATCTCTGAACCAAAGAGGACACAAAGCCAACGAACAGGGCGAACATAGCGCTCGTGGAAAGAACCCCAGCGCTGGCTGCGAGGCCAGTCAAGAGCAGCAATCCAAGAAGTTGCCAGCTCGGAAAGAATCTTTGTAGCAGGAACTGAAGGAATATTGAGCTCTGCAAAGACGTACTCATGACCATCAGTATCTACACGACGAGTCAGCGCATCAGCATTTACACCGCACTTACGAGCAAATCCCTCAGCAGCCTTTGTTGGATTGCCCTCTGCATCAAAAGCAATCTCTGCCTTAGGACCACGCTTGACCTCGGAAATCTCTTCTGTAGCCTCAGCAACGTCCTTTACATAAGCAGTTAAACGACGAGGTGTCGAGAGGATCTTAACCTCTCCAAATGACAAGCCAGAGTCTTTAAGTCCGGAAACGACAAGCTTATTGAACTGAGCAATAGCTTTCTGCAATGGAGCAGAAGGCATCTCTTCAGATCCAATCTCAAAAAGGAAGTCTCTAACCTCAGCCATTTAAGCCACCTCCTCCTGAGTAGTTGCTGCAGGTGCTTTCTTAGAAGCAACCTCCTCCAAATACGATTCGCAGCATGCCTTAGCAACGGTGCGAACGCGAAGAATATAGTTAGCTCTCTCAACAGCAGAAAGAGCACCACGAGAGTCAAGTAGGTTGAATGCATGGCTGCACTTCATAACGCAGTCATACGCAGGTAGTGGAAGCTTGCGATCAAGGCAGCTGTGGCACTCTGCCTCATACTCGTCGAACTTCTCGCGCATAAGCTCAATGTTGGCTACCTCAAAGTTGTAGGTTGAGAACTCACGCTCGTTCTCAAGGAATACCTGGCCGTATGTCATTGGAGTGCCGTCTGGCAGGTAGCTCCAGACCAGGTCATAGACAGAATCAACGCCCTGAGCATACATAGCAATACGCTCAAGACCATAGGTAATCTCAACAGGAACTGGGTCTACCTCAATACCGCCTACCTGCTGGAAGTACGTGAACTGAGTAACCTCCATGCCGTTGAGCCAGACCTCCCAGCCAAGACCCCAAGCACCAAGCGTTGGACTCTCCCAGTCGTCCTCAACAAAGCGAACGTCGTGGTCTTTTGGATCAAGGCCAATAGCGGCAAGTGAGCCAAGATAGAGGTCTTGAGAGTCTGCAGGAGATGGCTTAAGCAAGACCTGGAACTGATAGTAATGCTGCAAGCGGTTGGGGTTCTCGCCATAGCGTCCATCAGCAGGACGACGACAAGGCTGTGGATAGCAGGTACGCCAGGCATCGGGGCCAAGTGAGCGCAGGATAGTTGCGGTGTGGAAGGTACCGGCACCTACCTCAGAGTCATATGGTTGCATGACCGTGCAACCTTTTTTTGCCCAATAATGTTCAAGGGTCAAAATCATATCTTGAAACGTAAGTGGTGTTGCGCCCATGATGTTCTTTCTCTCAAATGTCCGACGTAAGTACTATAGCCCGCGAGCATGGTCAAAGGGCCAGAAAATAAACATTGCCTTAGAGGTCACAGTAGAAACCGCAACAGCTCCAAAATATCTGGAATCCAGAGAGTTTGTTCTGTTATCCCCCATAACAAAAATATGACCTGCAGGAACAGTATACGGATAATTCTGAATTACGGCACCCGTGCGATCCGCAAGAGAATAGGTTGGCTTGCCTTCAGTGTAAGGCTCGTCCATAAGCTGACCGTCAACATACACAGCACCGTCGCGCAAATCTACCGTTTGACCTGCTGTAGCAATGACGCGCTTAACTAAAAGCGTATCGGGATTTTGAGGACTGGTGAAGGTAACCACATCACCTGCTTGCGGAGTACCGCCAAATCGATAGGTAAGCTTCTCTCCTACCAAACGATCCCCCAGCTGGATGGTATTGAGCATGGACCCTGTTGGAACCTCATATACCTCAGCGACAAACGTCCTAATAAAAAACGCCAGTGCAACAGCAACTGCAACAATTACCAGGTATTCAAAAATTTCAAGTACTTTGGAATGTCCACTACTCATCGTCATCACCAGATTGCTGATCAAGCTCTGCTAAATATACTCTGTCCTTCTCAGTAAGTTGAGCGCTCTCTAAGAGGTCTGGACGCCACGCACGAGTGCGAGCAAGTGCAGATTGTCGTCTCCAGACTGCTACCGCTCCGTGGTCTCCTGAAAGAAGCACAGACGGAACTTCTCGTCCCTCAAAATTTGCTGGACGCGTGTACTGAGCATACTCAAGAAGGCCATCGTCAGAGAATGACTCATCCTGTGAACTCATCTCATCGCCAAGCGCACCAGGAAGCAAGCGCACAACCGAGTCAATCACGGTAAGCGCAGGAAGCTCTCCGCCCGTCAACACGTAATCTCCCAGAGAAATAACGTCATCTGCCAGCTCGTAGACGCGCTCGTCCATGCCCTCATAGCGACCACAAACAAACAGAATGCGCTCCTTTTGAGCAAACTCTTTGGCGATAGCCTGGGAATACGGCCTACCAACTGGCGAGAAAAACACCACGTGGGGCTTAGGTTCTGCCTGATCAGAAATCTCACGAACTGCCTCAAAGATGGGAGCAGGCTTCATAAGCATACCCTGTCCACCACCAAAAGGAGCATCATCTACCGTACGATGCCTATCATGCGTCCAGTCACGCAAGTCATATGCATAGAACTCAAAAATATGTGCCTTTTGAGCCCTGCCCATAATAGAAGCATTTAAATAGGGCGAGAAGACCTCAGGAAATACTGAGAGCGTTTCTAGACGCATGCTACTCACCTAACCTAAGAAGGCCCTGAGGAATTGAGACGGTAATGGAGCCCTCGGCTGGGGCCTCTTTGATAAATTCATCCACGGCAGGCATCAGCACCTGTCCAAAAGGCCCCTCAATGGCCCACACATTTTGTGTAGGTCCAACAAGAACCTCTGTAATTTCACCCAGAGAACCATGTTCTGTATCACGTACTTCTCTACCCACAAGTAGAGAAACATTTACCAGACCAAAGTTTTCTGGAAGACAATCTTCTTCTACCAGAAGCGTTTTACCAATAAGCTCTTCTGCATCAGAGATGGTAGTTACATCTTCAAAAGTTACAAGACTACCTTCTCTATCATCTGACTCAACAGAGACAACTGAAAACTTCCTAGGGCCCTTAAGCGCAGGCGGAACAGGAACAACTGTCATGCCTTCAGCTATAAGAGAAGGAAGGCTGTGAACGGGAACCGTCACAACCTCCCCTCTTTTACCATGCGTTTTAACAATTTGAGCAATTGCTCGCCAGTGTTTACGCAAAATTAGCCTACAACCTCGACATCAACAGAGGTGCCAACACGCTGGCCAAGAGCACGAGCCAAAGTACGAATAGCCTTAATGGTTCTACCCTTGCGGCCGATGACACGTCCAGCGTCTTCCTCAGAGCAAGAAACCTCAATCAAGGCTCCATCCTCGCGATCGGTGACGTCGAGTGCAACAGCATCTTCATTATCGACAAGACCACAAACAATGTACTCGACAAGATCAGCAACCTTGTCAGAGGGCATCTCCTGAATGTCTTGATCGACAGCGTCTACCTCAGTGGGCTCTGTGAATTCAGACACGATTTACTCAGCCTCTGGAGCCTCGGACTCCTCAGCAGCTGCGGCAGCAGCCTCAGCAGCAGCCTCAGCAGCTGCAGCAGCCTTTGCCTGTGCCTTCTTGGAGAGCTTGGTCTTCTTCTCTGCAACTGGAGCACCAGTACGAGCGATCTCAATGAGGTGAGAAACTGCGCTTGTTGGCTGAGCGCCCTTTGCTACCCACTCATCAACCTTCTCGAGGTTGATATCAATCGTCTTAGGGCTAGTCAGTGGGTTATAACGACCGACTTCTTCAATGTAACGACCATCGCGAGGCATACGACCATCAGCGACAACTACGCGATAGTACGGACGCTTCTTGGCACCGTGACGGGCCAGACGAATCTTAACTGCCAATGAAAACTCCTCCATACGAGCGGTGCCTCGGATGTTAGATGGGCTGCACCGCAAAGCCACAAATCGGGTTACAAGTGTACAACAACGCATTAACCTCGAAAAGTATAAATTTGCTCTCTTCAAAAAGTACTCGTAATTTATGTATGAAACACTTGTTCTATTTGTACAAAAAGTATACACTATTTCTATGGAAACATCAAAGGACATATCAGATAAAAACGCACATAAATCATGTGATTTTGAGTGGCATGGTAAAGCCATTGGGCTTCTTGACCTTGATGCGTTCTTTGCGTCTGTAGAACAACTTGATCATCCTGAGTGGCGCGGAAAACCAGTAATTGTTGGAGGCTCACCCCACAAACGAGGCGTTGTTTCAACCGCCTCTTATGAAGCAAGGAAGTTTGGCGTTCATTCTGCCATGCCTTCAGCTACTGCGGTAAGACTTTGTCCTCATGCAATTTGGACTTCAGGGCGTTATGACAGATACTCTGAAATGAGTGCTCTTGTTATGGGTTTTCTCAAAGATGAGACTCCCCTTGTTGAGCAGGTTTCTATTGATGAGGCATTTTTTGACATCACTCCAGGCAGATTCTCTAAAGAAAATCCTTTGGAGATCTGTAAGCGCATACAAAAGAAAGTTGCTGCGCTAGGCGTTACCTGTTCCATTGGCCTGGGAACAAACAAGACAATTGCTAAGATTGCCTCTGAGCAAGAAAAGCCTCGCGGTCTTACTGCGGTGTTTCCTGGCACAGAAGGCCGCTTTCTAGCACCTCTGCCTATTGAGGCCATGAGCGGTATTGGGCCTGCTATGGCTAAAACACTTCATCAACAAAAAATCAGAACTCTGGGTGAGCTTTCTAGAGCAGACGCTACGTACCTAACTCCTTTTGTTGGCAATGTAACCTCAAAAATAATTCTCCGCGCACAAGGAAAAGAAATTTCAGAGGTACATGAAGCAACTCAAGAGCGTGAAGTTAAATCTGTTTCTAACGAGAGAACCTTTGAAACTGATTTATTTGAAAAACAAGAAATAGAAGAAGCTATTAGACACATTTCAGGCATTGTCGGAAGACGCCTTCGCCGAAAGTGCCTACAAGGTTTTACGGTTACGCTCAAAGTTAAACAGTCTGCAACCGTATCTCACACAGCTCAGAAAAGAATGGCAGAACCAACCGATGATGAGCACGTCTTTGCAGAGATTGCCGTAAACCTCCTTCCAACTATTTGGAAAAAAGGCCAGCCAGTTAGATTGCTTGGCGTTGGCATGAGTACTTTTGCAGATGAAACCAACATAAAGCCAGTTCAAGCATCTCTCTTTGATCAGTTTGATAAAGCACTTGAGGGTGAAATCTGTTTAGATTCAGTAAAAAAGAAACCTCGGAGTGACTTACGTCATCTCTCCGAGGTAACCGATAAGCTCAAAGATAAATATGGTTCTGGTGCCGTGCAGTACGGCAGAGACCTGCGCTTTGAACATCGTGTTTCAGACACTATGCCCACAGGTAAAAACGAGCAAATATAGAGATTGCCTTTATTCAGCTGGATCTTCAGATTCTGGAAGATTATCAACAAGATCATCATCGGAGAGCTCAAAAGCTGGAGCCAGAGCATCTTCAGGCAGATCAGCATAAGGAATCTCAGAAGTCATAGCACCCTCAATATCAAGCTCTACGCGAGGAGCATCTGCCCAGAGACGCTCAAGGCGATAGTAAGCTCTTACCTCAGGCTGGAACACATGAACTACAACTGAACCGTAGTCCACAAGAATCCAATTGAGGCCGTCACGACCCTCAGTAGAAATAGGACGAATGCCGCAATTTGCCGTGACCTTCTCGCGAACTTCATCAACAATAGCATCAGCCAAACGAGCGTTTACACCTGTGCAGATAACAAAGTAATCGCAAACGTCGCTCAAACCAGTCAGGTCTAGAACAAGAATATCTTCAGCCTTCTTTTGATCTGCAGCAATTGCAGCAACCTTTGCAAGCTCAAGTGAAGTTACAGCCATGAATTTCTCCGTTTTCTCCTATAGCAAAGCTACTCAGATGTTTTTTCAATCATCTCATTGTATAGTGCAATTGAGTTTGGATACAAATAACTCCTCGATGAAATTACATACCTCATCACACCACAAAATGCGCTCTCGTAAACTTCATCAAGAGAACCACCCTGTAGATAAACTTCACGAACAGTCGCAACAGCTTCAAAATCTGGACGCAATGGCTCAATAAGATCAGCTACATACAATATTTTGTCCAGCGTGCTCATCTGGTAATCGCCCGCGGTATGTTTTTGAATGGCGCTGAGGACCTCTTCAGAAAGCCAGGGGTATATAGCTGGTAAGGTTTTTGCGGCGAGAGGACCGTGCAAGAGTCCCACAATTTTCTGATAGGGAGCTTCTACATGAATACGAAATTGCTCTGCCAACTCAAGAGTTTCTGCATCAGAAAGCAACTTCTCCCAATCGTGCAAAATACCTGCAATACGAGCACTAAGAGCATCTGCATCATATACGCGCGCAAGCGTCTCCGCACAGCGGCCGACAGAGATAGAATGAGCAAAGCGCTTAGGATTTTTGTCATACATATGATTCTTCAGGTCAGCTTCAAGCTGGTCAATAACAGCCTGCTGATCTGCTGAATACGTAACATCTGTTGCGATAAGCGTTCTTTCCATGTGCTTCCTACAAGGTTCAATGTGTACATACATGCATACTGTAGCGAGCGAGCAAATCTATCTAAAAAAGATACTCTTTGCTATGCATTCAGTGGTGTTGAGTCAGCACCGTAAAGTCCATGTTTATGAATGTATCCCGTGACAGAATCTGGTGTTAGATATCTGAGACTCTGACTTTTTTGAACTCTAGTGCGTAAATAGCTAGACGAGATAGCCAAGGCAGGAACCTCTAAATACGTCACCTTAAAGTCATAGGGAGAGTCAGCAATGACCTTCTGAGCACGACTTAATTCATAACCAGGGCGTGTAGCTGCAACAAAATGAGCAAGATCCGCAACCGTTTGTGCATCTTTCCACGTGACAATATCAGCAATTGCATCGGCACCAGTGATAAAGAAAAATTCAACGTTAGATGGATATACCTTACGAAGTCTTCTTAACGTGTCAGCAGTGTAGGTGATACCCTCATAGTCAACCTCAAAGCGCGACGCAACAAAATGAGGATTATCTGAGGTAGCCAGAAGTGTCATTGAATAACGGTCTTCTCCCCTGGTAACTCCTTTGTTTTGTTTAAACGCAGGACGTCCAGCAGGCATGAAAACCACAACATCGAGGTTGAGATCATCGTAAGCCTGTTCTGCAGCAACAAGGTGACCGTTATGGATAGGGTCAAAAGTTCCACCCATGATGCCCAAACGATACGTGCGATTCTTATCCTGTCCCAAACGTGGCAGGCCAGGATGCATATTATTTAAGACATCAACTGCCATGTGCTACTCAATTTCTGACAAAGGCTCTACTGCATCTGAGGAATCTGACGGACCATCCTCGAACTCAACGTCATCAAATGCAAGATCAGATGTATCCTCATCAGGTATTTCAATACCCTCGGTTTGTGGCTTATTTGGATCTTCATACGTGAAGATTAGCTCAAGAATACGAATCTCATCGCCATCAACAGCGCCAGCCTTTGCCAGCTGTTGCTCAAGGCCCATACGATCAAGACGACGCTGAAGATATGCAACTGCCTCGTCATTCTCCCAGTCGGTCTGAATGACCATGCGCTCAATTTGGCCGCCAGAGACACGCCACGCATGGCGCTCTTCTCGCTCAATGCGAAGCTTGCTGTCACGACGAAGTCGCTGGTTCTCCCAAGACTCGCTGCGATCAACCGTAGGCGTAGTAATGGCAATTTCTTTACGAAGTTCAGCCACTTCAGCGGCACAAGTAGTAACAAAATCATCAAGATTTAAACCAGTTACGGTAGAGATAGCAAAGAAAGCTCTGTTATCGGCCTCTGCAGCCTTTTTAAGAGCCTCAATAGCATCTTCTGTGCCTGGCATGTCACATTTATTTGCAACCACAATCTGAGGACGATCAGCCAACTTTGAAGCATAGGCTTTGAGCTCCTCATTAATAGCGCGGTAGTCCTCTACAGGATCTCTGTCTTCATAGCCACCCGTAACGTCAACCGTGTGGACAATAAGTGCCGTGCGCTCAATGTGACGAAGGAACTGATGACCAAGACCCTTACCCTCAGAAGCACCCTCGATAAGACCGGGAACGTCTGCGCAGACAAATGACTGTCCATTCTGCGCGCGAACAACGCCCAGATTTGGAACAAGGGTGGTAAAAGGATAGTCAGCAATCTTTGGACGAGCAGCGCTAATACGAGCAATCAGAGAGCTCTTACCAACAGAAGGCATGCCTACTAAGGCCACATCTGCCATGAGCTTCATCTCTAGCTCAATCCAATGGTCTTGGGCTGGCTCGCCCTTCTCGGCAAACGCAGGCGCACGCCTCACTGAGGTGACAAAGTGAATATTGCCACGACCGCCATTGCCACCAGGAGCAACAACTACCTGCTCGCCAGGTGAAGTAAGATCAGCAATCTCGTAGAGAGGCTCTTGCGTTTCTGGATCAAGCTCGCGCACAACGGTACCCAGGGGCACCTTGAGCAGCAAATCCTGTCCGTCAGAGCCATGACGGCGAGCACCCTTTCCATGAGTACCGCGCTCAGCCTTAAAATGATGCTTGTAGCGGTAATCAATCAAAGACGAGAGCTGCGCATCTGCAACAATGACAACATTGCCGCCATGACCACCGTCTCCGCCGTCTGGACCGCCTTTTGGTACATATGCTTCTCGGCGAAAAGACATGCAACCAGCGCCGCCGTCTCCGCCCTTAACGTTAATGTGACAAAGATCAGTGAAAGTTTCCACGTGTCCTCCTTCTAATACCTTAATGTTACGGCATTTACCAGCGAAGCACAGTGAAAACGCGAGAAGTTCTTATGAGAACACGAGGATAACAACAATTACTGCAACACCAAAAATCATCAAAGCAAAGTCTGATGGAGCCAAAGGATAGCGTTTAAATGCAGATGAAGCGTTCCTTAAATAGAAACCTCGCTGCTCAGCCGCAAGTGCCGAAGCATCAGCTTTTTTAACGGAACTTACCAGCAAAGGAACAATCAAAGGCATGGTGAGCTGAAGCTTCTTAATTGGATTTTTGGTATCAAACTCAACGCCACGAGCCATCTGAGCCTCCATAATATGGTTCATCTCTGAAGCAAAGACAGGCACAAAGCGCAAAACTGTTGCAATGGTAAACGCATAAGGATAAGGAACATGCGCAACTTCTACCAGCGCATTCATGAGGTCTTCTACACGCATAAGCGAGAGCATAGAAAGCAGCGGCAGTGCCAGCGCAATTGTTTTTAGGGCAACGTTAAAGCCGCGCTCCAAACCACCTACCGTGATGAATAAAAAGAGCGTTTGACCAGCAGGGGCAACAAGCGTCTGCACCACGCACAAGATAAGACCTAAAACGGCAAAGCCAAATACCAGCTTAAAAGTCTTCTGAGCATTCTGTGAGACAACTCCCACACAAATAGTGAGCGCAAGTATCGCAAGTACCTCAAGCGTTCCTTGAGCGGCAAAGGCGGCCACAAAGAGCTCAAGCGCAAACACAAGCTTAGCCACGGGATTTGCCTTATGAAGGAAGCTTGTTCCTTCGGTGTAATCAATAACACTACCCACGAGGAGCCTCCTTACCATTCAGCGTGGCTGCAATACGAGCAATCTCAAACTGATGCTGCAATGCCCCAAGCACCTCTGAAGCACTGCTAAGCCCAGTAAATGATGAATCCACGTGTGCTCCAGCAATCTTTGACAGCTGAATCATCTGAGGAGCCTCAACATACGCTTCCTTCAAAACCTCATCTGTCGAGAAGATCTGTGTAACTTCCCCATCATCTAACACGCTGCCATGCGCCATAACGACAATTCTTGTGGCAAAGTCCAGCACAACCTCCATGTCATGGCAAACCATTAGAACTGCACAGCCCTTCTCGCACAGTAATTTGACCATATTCATGACCTGCATACACTCTTTGTAATCCAGGCCAGATGTTGGCTCATCAAGCACAAGAATATTTGGCTCGCAGGCAACCACAGACGCGAGCGCTACCATCTGGCGCTGTCCGCGAGAAAGCATGAACGGCGACGCATCTGCATCTAGTCCCATGCGTTCAATGACTTCTAGCGCCTTGCATCGGGCATCCTCTGCAGACGCACCTTTGAGCTCAAGACCAAACGCAATCTCCTCAAGAACACTCTCTTTACAAATCTGGTAATCGGGATTTTGGAACAGCGTAGAGACATGCTGAGCAATCTGCGACGTCTTCCAATCCTTGCAAGAGGCACCCTTAATATGAATGTCTCCCGATCGAGGGCGCAAGAGGCCATTTACCAGCTTAGTCAGAGTTGTTTTGCCGGCGCCGTTTTGACCCACAAGGGCAACAAGCTCACCAGGATGCAAACTGAGAGAAACGCGCTCTACACCATCAGTACTATTCTGATATTTAAAGGTGGCGTCGATAACGTCAAGAACAGATTGGACGCTTGGCTGCTCTGCGTCTTGAAGAACACCAATCCTGTCAAATGGTCCGCTCGATTCAGCAACCACAGGACCATCTATTTTTGGAAGATACGTCTCCCCTGCTAGCTCAACAGCGTCAGTAGCTGGTGATTCAGCACCCTCTGTAAGAGAAATACTACGATGCTGTAAAGCTCCAACACAGCACGCAAGCTGCTTGGCGGCTGACTGAACTGATAACGCAGTTTCATCGCAGATAGCTCTGTCCGCCTCAGATAACAAGTGAGCATACTCAGACTGATGAGAGAGCTCATGGACGCCCTTTGAGACGCGCACGCAACGAGGAACATCAACGCCAACCTCTTGCAGTAAATCTACCTGAGAGAACACTTCCTCACCGCTACCGTATGCACAAATGGAGCCCTTGTCCATAACGGCAATCTTTGAGCAATACTTAGCGAGAAGACCCACTTTTTGCTCAATTACCACAACCGTAATGCCTTTGGTTTTGTTGAGCTCAGAAAGGGTCTGGAAGATTAACTCGGACGACGTTGGATCTAAGGCCGCTGTTGGCTCATCAAGCACCATAACTTGTGGCTGAAGCGCCAAAAGTGCTGCTATAGCAACCTTTTGCTTCTGTCCACCAGAAAGAGAAGCAATCTCTCTAAAGCGGAGGCTAGCAATACCAACTGTCTCTAGAGCATAGGTAATGCGCTCTGGAATCTCTGCATGAGGAACTGCAAAGTTCTCAAGACCAAAAAGAAGTTCATCCTCAACAATTGAAGCAACCATTTGCGCGTTGATATCCTGCGTTACAGAACCCACAATTTTAGAGATATCAGTCAGCGCAACTGTGCAGGTATCCATTCCAGCAACAAGAATCTTTCCAAAGAAACTTCCCCTGAAGTGGTGAGGAATAGCGCCGGAAAGCGCAAGAGCAAGCGTGGACTTGCCTGCGCCAGAAGGACCAACAATACCTACAAAGTCACCCTCCTGAACGCTCAGTGACAGCTCATTCAGAGCATGCACTGAGCTATCAGGATAGCTATAGGACACAGATTGAACTTCGATAATAGACACAGTGTTCTCCAGGAAATAAGTGCGTATCTAAGAACTTATCGACCCAAAAC
>CAKARX010000004.1:0-32073 GCA_916720745.1 uncultured Atopobium sp. | reverse complement strand
TTGAGGTGCCGTCGGCCAAGATCTCCATTCCCATACTCATGGAAGCCGTGCCACTGAGCCCTTTTACCGAAGCTACAGCATCTGCTACAAGTGCCTGGTACTTCTCGCCTTCTGAAACAGACCAATAGGAACCAAGTCGCTCAATGGTAGTTACACTATCAATAAACTCCTCAACGCTTTGGTCAAAGGGAGTACGCGAGCGTTGCATAAATGCCGCATGATCTGCGGGAATACCCAGCTGAGAGATAAGATTGTGCCTTGAGCGCTCCAGATAAACGCCACCGTCTGCAAAAATATCAAAAGTGACAGGAAGATCTTTAAGCTTTTGATACAACTCAAGTGCCTGCTCCTTGGTA
Organism: uncultured Atopobium sp.; assembly: GCA_916720745.1. Taxonomy (GTDB): domain Bacteria; phylum Actinomycetota; class Coriobacteriia; order Coriobacteriales; family Atopobiaceae; genus Lancefieldella. The sequence goes on along the minus strand of CAKARX010000004.1, from coordinate 31,717 downwards.
ACAGTAGACTCGTGCAGTACCGTCTGTGTAGAAAGATCTCTGATAACGGCACCGTCACAAGAAACCACATACTTAGAAGCAGGATGATTCACAACCTCTTTTGGCAGCACGTTAAAAGCTCGACCAGAACAAGGCACAAAAGGTATATCTAGCTCAGCCAGGCGATCCAACATTGCCATATTTTTGGCATCAAGAGATTTATCAGTATGCAAAAACGTCTCATCCATATCGGAAAAGACAATATCTACTTTCAGATTTGATACATCTTGATTGAGCCAAGACTGCTTTTGAGCAATGAGTCCTTCAGTTGAAAGCTCTGACAAAACACTACCCCTTTAAGGACGATACATAAACGTGAAGACCTCTTCACGCTGCATGTTTACCTGTACACCAAGCTTTTCTGAGACGGTATCAAGACGCTCTTTGAGGCTCAAGAAAGACTCGGCATCCTGAAGTTCAACCAGCATGGTCATGGTAAAAATACCAGATAGAATAGTCTGTGCAATATCTAAGATATTTGCATTTGATTCAGCCAAAGTGGTAGAAATTGCTGCAACAATTCCTGGAGCATCGCTGCCCAAAACAGTAACAACAGCACGATTTGCAGATGTTTCTGAAGCCATAATTTCCCATCTCTTGAACGGATGGGTTAATTATAAGCTACGCCTTTCCAATTTCTACGCCATAGCGCGAACTAAACACCTTTTGAATCTCGTCAACAGTGCAATTAAGTGCCGTAATAAGCTCGTACAAGCCACGATTACTAGCCATCTTAAATATTCTCTCGTGAGAAACGGGTGGTTTCTTGTTGAGTGAACGTGCGTTATCAATGCGAGCTCTAAACGTTTTAGCAATACTGAAGGAGTCTTTACAAGAACCTTCTCTAATCGCGCGCCTAAAGTGCGATTCTTCAAGCGACGCATTATGAATATGGAACGTAATCAGTTCAATTTGAGGATACATATCAACAAGATTTGTAGCCTCATCACGCGTCATAAGATCGCGTAGTCTGAACTCTTGATCAAGAGGAAATACAATCTGAACAGGATGTTTTTGCCCAATAGGAGACAAAACGTAGGCCGGAGTAGGCTCCGAAACTACATTTTCAACAAGACATACGCCCTGACCTGGGTGAACGCAAAACTCACCAACAGCTCGCATAACACCACTCCTCTCGGATAACAGTAGTATATCATGAGAAGCGTGTTTTAAGCCAATTACCTGCAACTTTATAACTTGTCGCAGGTCATTCGATAACATAACAATATTTTATATAAGAAATCTAATCAATCATCGTGATGGACTCAATGACTGGCTGCTCTGAAGCAGGGATTGTTCCGTTTGAATCAGTAGGTGTTACGCCTTTACAAATTGCGTCAACAACATCCATTCCACTTGTTACCGTGCCAAATGCAGCATAGTTTCCATTCAGAGTTGAGTTGTCTGCCTGCATGATAAAGAACTGTGAGCTTGCCGAGTTAGGATCTTGAGCGCGCGCCATGGAAATAGTTCCACGTGTATGCGAGATGTTATTCTCGACACCGTTTTTGGTGAACTCACCCTTGATTTTGTTCTCGGATCCGCCCGAGCCGTTGCCCTTAGGATCTCCACCCTGAATCATGAAGCCGTCAATAATGCGATGGAACGTAAGGCCGTTATAGAAGCCTGACTCGGCAAGATGGGCAAAGTTGGAGACCGTAATAGGTGCAACATTTGCGTTAAGAGTTGCCTCGATAGTGCCGTAATCCTTCACCACAATGCGAACGTGATGGATGCCTTTTGCATAGGGATCATCCGCTGCTACAGAATCAATGTAGCCCTTGTTTTGCGAGCTCTGAGACTGCGTTTGTTGTGTCTGCTGCGATTGCGATTGCTGCGATTGTGAACTTGCCTGAGACTGAGATTTATCAGCACCTCTGAAAAGAGAGAAGCATATTGCACCTACCGCAAGCACAACGATGACAATAACACCGTACAGTCGGCGATTCTTTGTTTGAAACACGCTCTGTCCTCCCCTTTAAGCGGATGCGCTCGAAACAATCCAAGACACCAGATTGGCGGTTGCATTACCTGTTCTCTCGGCAAGAACGTGGCCCTTATCCCAGACAAGCGTGTAATCAACATTACTCACGCCCGAGAAATGCTTTAAAGACAAGCCCAGGTTAAACGAAGTGCAGATTGAGGTATCGGTATTCTGAGCACCCTCATTAATGCGCCAATAAGGAGCAACCGATGCTGTCTGATAACCCTTGTAAGATGCGCTGGTAAAGTACAGAGGATTAAACATATCCACACGAGTTGGAATGTCATTCTCCAGCGTGTCAGCCTTATTCAAATCAGAGGACCAGTCATTGGCGTAGCTGGACTTCCAATCGGCAAGCTTCATATACGTATCAAGGTTCTTTTTGATGAGGTCAGCTGTCTGCTCATCAAAATGCAAGGTACTTTGCTCACCAACGCCAAATAGCTGATTAGCGCGGGTGCTTCTATCAGGAGCATCAAAAGCTCCAACAGGAAGTGAAGCACCTCTCAGAGCGCGCGAGAAACCCCTCAAGTTCTCAAGCTCAACGCTCTGACGGCGAAGGTTATATACAACCCAAATAGACTCAGAGTTCAGAGAGCCACAGTAGTGCTCAGCAGTATCGTAAATAGTAGATTGAACCTGCTGAGTGGCAGGAGTTGCGTTGTCTGTACCACGAACTGTTGCCAGATTTGGATCACCTGGGAACGTAGGCTCTTCCAGTCGCTGAGGCGTAGAGGTGTAAGGGAATGCGTTGTCCTTAACAAAGTTATTTGCAGAGGTCTTAAGCTCGTTGAGAAGAAGATCTGCATATGATCCAGCGGTATAGACGCCAGAGTTAGTCTCATCAAGACCAACCTTGCTGTCATTGCTGTCGAGAAGATCCATGTTGTTGACAAAAGAAGCATATGCGCCAGCAAGATCTTGCGAGAGAGGCTGTGTCCAAACACCTTCAGCACGAGAGTCTGTTGCGTCTGCATACTGACCAGCTGACCATTCATATGCTGCGTCTGCAAGATCGTACGATGTCGCAGGGCACCACGAAGCGCTGCCGTAAATAGAGTCTGAAAGCTGCTCGCCCTTCTCGCTATGTGTAGCAGCGCCAACCGCCTTAAGGTATGGCGTATACAGTGGAGAATCTCCCGAGGTGCCTAGCACTGCGCTGAGACCACCGCCGGCCGCAAAGCCAAACACAAAAATCTTTGATGTATTGCAAGGAAGCAGCTCATGGTTGTAGCGCAAGTACCTGATAGCAGCCTTGAGGTCTACTGCCGGCCAAGGCGATCCACCTGCGTAAAGCTCGTCCGAGCCTGTAGTTGAATCGTAACCAGCACTTCTGCCGCGGAAACCTGCGTATACGTACACACAACCAGCCTCAAGGTACGGTGCAAGGCCTTCGTATGAGTAACTTGTAGGAGCGCTCTGAGGGGCGAGCGTTGCTGTGTTAATAGGCATGACGATTGGCGCGGTACTTGCGGTGAAGCTGCCTACAACGGCCTTCTCGCTCACTTCACACTCGTACGTAGAGCCATTCTTCTTTCCCGAGAGATACTTTCCAGGAACAAAAACCGAGAGAGTGTTTACCAACTTGCTTGCAGGCTTAGTGCAGTACTGAATGCCCAGCTGATAGTAGCAGTCGTTATCCTCGTCATAGCTCCACTGGGTCATGTCCAGCTTGAGTGACTTGAACTCTTCAAGGTCCACGTTAGATGCAGGCTGATTCGTATCATCAGATGTCCTTGCTTGCGGTGTACATGCGGCCAAGGTACCCGCAGCTCCCAAAGCAGAAAGGGACAAGAATTCTTTTCTCGTAAAGGCCATAATTTCCCCTCGAATAGTTTATTCAGTGGAGGCAGCAACGACCGCTGACCTAGTTCAAGCTAGACAATCTATTGTACCAATTTGCAAACGTGTATGCTTAAGAGTAAGCGTTTAGAGAAACGAGTTAGCATGCCAAAAGTTGTCAACTTCTTTGACCTCATTCATCTCAATGAAAGGCTCGAACAACAGGGACTTTTAAGCAAAATCCACCTGCGTGACACATGTGGTAAGCAAACTCTCTGGATAGAACTCCCCTCTAGCGAGAAACCCGATGAGCGCGAGAAAATCGACGGTCAAGAGCTCGAGAAAACAAAGGAGCAAATTGTAGCGTTTTTTGCAATAAAGGGTATGACCGTTGAATTTGACCTCACTGGCGGAAAAAATTTCTGGATTGTATAAATTGCCCGCTTGACGAAGCGCTTGAGTCTGTTATAGTAAATAAGCTTTTCGAAGCACCAATGGCTGGGTAGCTCAGTTGGTAGAGCAGGGGACTGAAAATCCCCGTGTCAGGGGTTCGATTCCCTTCCCCGCCACCACGACTTGAATCGGTTCAGAGAGTAATCTCTGAACCGTTTTCTTTTATCTTTTGATGTTAACACGGCAAACAGAAAATGAGGTACCTCTTTTAAGAAGCACGTCTTTCACAGGGTTCTTGCATTAAAAAATTGAACTAAAACTATCGATACGTACGCAAAGCTTCGATGAGCTCAGAAGCTTCAATACCTAGAGCTTCAGCAAAAGAAAAGACTTCTCCGAGTTTAACGCCACGCTCGCCTGATTCAACCTTTGATATGAATGCTTGATCTCCAGCAAGGTGCTCAGCAACCGCCTCTTGAGTAAGACGTTGCTTCTTTCGCAAATCGCGAAGACACTGACCCACTAATCTGTTAGATATCTGCTCCATAAATGCAGCGTAAAACTATCAACTCAAATATGCCAAAATCGCATATTTTCTTAAAAAAGAAATTCTCCCCGACAAGTTCACGGGGAGAATTAAAACCTTTAAACGTAGCTTCTTGTGATGTTTATTGAAGCGCTTATGGCATTAGAAGCCACCACCGCCGCCTCCGCCGCCGAAGCCGCCACCGCCGCCTCCGGAGAAGCCGCCACCAAAACCGCCGCCAGAACTTGAATTAGAAGAAGCGAGCGCTGCCGTGGAGACAGAATGAGCAGCTGTAACACTCTTGGTTACGCTCTCAATTGCATTGGTTCGCATGCCATTTCCATAGTAATACCAGCTATAAACAGGCATAAACTGAGGATCTTTGAGCATCTCTGGCATTGCAACTTTCAGCTGCTCGATAACCTTATCCGCAACACCAAGCGCAACTGCCATAACCAGAAGCCTATTCCAAAGAATGACGTCAGTAGGGATTGCTTCATGCAGGTTAGTGAACTCAGTAAGCCACTTTCTTAGCGCACGAGTCTTAGCAAGCGTCTCAACACCCTCTCTGTTCATCAAATCAAACGAGCCAATGTTTACAAGTGCAACAAGACCGGCAATGACAAGAATAAACAGATGTAGTAGTAGATTGGCAAATGAAACATCGGCCATAACACCCATGAAGAATGCAGCAGCTGCAACAAGAACATCAACAGCAATCAGAGCACCAAGAATTCCCTTACCGTGGAATGGAATCTTATTTGTTCCATACTTAGCAGCATAGCTAAGCTTGATGGGGCTCTCCCAAGACTCATATGCCTTATTAAAATCTTCTGGATGTGATGAAGCATACTTACCAATTTGTTTCATGGTAACAGTAGTGTTTACCGCTCCAGATTCTCCGGCCTTATCAAAGATTAGCCTCATTGCCATGATATCAATCTTATTTGACAGTGAACTGCCAGGGTAGAAAGGCTGCTGGCTTTCTGAAAGGTCTTGAACCTTTGTAAGACAGTAATCAGACTTCTCCATACCAAGGAAGTTTGTACTAACCGTCTTATTCAAGCTAATGTACTTTGAATCCGAAAGGTGCATAAGGGTTGCTGTCAGAGCGTCTCCCTTAATCAGCTCACCGTTGTAAAGCATAGAAAGAACTGCCGGGTGATCATTAGATGGAACATCTCTGTAGTAAAGGTCATTAAACTGAGGAGCCATTACCTTTTTGTATTGAATACGCAGCAAGATTGCTGCTACAACGGTGATAGCTGCAAGTACTAATGGCGCATAAAGAATAAGAGCTACCTGAGTTTTTGCAACTTCACGCTTGTGATTTGCTTCATCCGCCCACGCTTGTTCCTCAGACAAGATGCTGCTCAGTTTATTCTGCTGAATAGGAGCTAGCCCAGAAACCCAATCGCTTGGGAATGTAATACGAGCTTCCGCAAATTCATCAGTTCCTACACCAGGAACTTTGTAGACAACTGCATTGTTGGTAATTTCAACATTTGCATCTAGTGGACCATGTCCCCAGGCGCGAACAGTATCTCCGGCAACTATAGACTGTCCTGATGGGACAGGAAGATGAATAGTAGCAGTGACATTTCGAGACTCGGAATCCCAGCCATCAGATACAAACTTCCAGTACAACTCCGCGGTATCCGACCAGTTTGTTACAACATTAGTAATGTCATACTCGATAGTGATATGTGCTGACTCATCATCATGCGCTGAATAAATCTTTAAGTTCAACATGTTGTTTGATTGAGTTGGAACATAATACTCATCTGAGCTGGAATTATTTCCACTAGAGTCTTTACTATAAATCTGACGAGTTCCTTGCCTATCCTGAACCTTAACTGAAGTAATGTTTACTTCAACGTTCTGTCCATTGTATTTATTCTTTCCAACTGGAAGATTCCAATAGACACCATGAAAACTACCATTGAAATAGAACGTACGAGTTTCTACGACATGCAACGTTCCGTCTTTTTGAACCGTCGCATCAATATTTACCGTATCTATTGAAAGGTCGCGCGCAAATGCTTTTGCAGGCGTAATTAGAAACGCGACAGCTAATAGCATTACGCAAAGCGCAATCCTTACAACCTGGCTCCTTTTAGAAGAGCAAAGCGAGACTTTATACATGGAAACTCCTTTATGTTACTTTCGCAACTCTTCTTAAAGGATACCACGTACTGTTTAATCTGCTGGTGAATATGAGTTATCCAGTTCAAACAAAGCAGGTGGCAGGCCTTTATCCCACTCCTCTCCTACTTCCTCAGAAAGCAAATACTCATCAGTTTCTATAAAGGGAAGGTTGGCAATTCTTTTATTTCTTGATACTTCGAGATTGCATACAAGTGAGCTTGGACCGCTGAAGTCTAGAAGGCACCCGTAACAAATTCTCATGTCCTGAAACAGCTTTTCTCCGCATCTGGGGCAAATTTTTACGAAGTAGTTTTCTATAGCCATAGCGACTCCTTCTTTCAACGTTGCTTTCTTCAGTACTTATTTCTTGAATGAGCACTTTCTGACCCACCTCAAACCATGGGAAATCATCAACTGATGGTCTTTCGAATGTGCAATAAGCACCCGCGCAGCTATGAATTTGTTTAGGATGTACTCGTCTCCGAACTTTTAAAATTTCTCCGTGATCGTCTGCGAATGCGATATCAATCGGATACGTCATTCCAAAAGTATGAACTGAAGAGCACCTTAGAAGTAAGACTGGAGGAGCTGTTATCTCGGTACCCAAAAGACCGACGAACTTTTCGAAGCCTCCTTGTAACAATTCAAAAATTTGCTCTGAATTAGGGACTTCTTCTATCGAAACCTGTACATTCATTTTCAAATCACAACTCCCGACTTATAGGGACTAACAACAATTGAAGTTGTATGGGTGAGGTACAGAGGAGACTCTAATGACACTAAGGGGAGACGCACCGTATGTGGCCAAGGTCTGTACTTTAGAGTTGCTTGATATTTAGGAAAAACAGAGACCATATTCCCAATCCCCTCCTTTTCTCCCTCCGTGGAGACGACAATGTCGCAATTGTCATCACATTTAAGAGCAGTTTTTATTTTCTGAGTTAAGTTTTCTAGCGTTCCTCCATCCGTGGAATGACTGGAAGAAATTCCATGAACAATGATTTGATCTGCCGCAACACGATCAAACTTTGAGCACATATCTGCAAACTTAAATAAATTGATTGCAATTAGAGCAACCACTAATACAACCGGAAGTACCAATGCAGTCTCAACAAACATTTGCCCTTTTTGGCAACAAAGAAATTTCATTTTTCTCATATGCCACCAAAAACTTTCTTAACATCAATTTCTAAAGGAATCTCAATATCAATGACAGGAATGGTCAGCTTTGCAATTGTGATTTTGTCAGGCAAATACTGGAGAGAAAACGCACCAAGTGAACGAGCTAAAGCAATTGGATCTGATGTATTAGGTATTTTCTGAACTAGTTCACGAATCGTTGATTCTTTCTCAAAGCCAGCTTGTTTCAAAACACTTTCTGTATTAACAAGAACAGGCTTCATTTGTCTTAAATCACTTGGCTCTAATCCAGCGTCAATAACTATTTGTTTCAAAGCACTCTGTAATTTGGAGCCGACACTTCCACCTGTTATTCCGTCAACGTTATCAAGAAATTCCGACAGCTTAGAAGACCAAGAAGTTACACCATCCCCATATGAGATTAAAAGAGATCCCCACAAGCTCATTACCTTATCTATGGTCTGTCCAATTAACCCTCCCCTCCTTTCAACCTGATCAAAAAAGCTTGAAAGAACGTTGTTTGTAGAAGAGCTGTCTGGAGCAAGCGTTGCTCCGGATATTGCATATCCTTCTGGGAGAAAAACCGACTGCTCAAGTGTTCCTAAACTTCCTTGAAATTCTGGAGATGAACCTCCTCTTCTCACAAATGAAATACATCCCCAAGCTCCTGGAGGACATAATCTGGGCCTAGCAACCTTTAGGGCATCAAGTGCTTTTTGAAATATTCCAGTTGATTTATCTGCAGCTTCAGACAACTTTTTTCGCAAATCTTTTATTTGCTGACGTGATGATTCATAAACTTCAGACTCTTCGACTACGATTTTCCAGTAATACTCAAACCCGTTATCAATATTTGTCGAAGCAGAAGCCACTCTTCCCACATCGCTGCTCGTAAAATGACAATGTTGACACTCATGAACCGCTCCAGAATCTAAATCTTGTAGCGATGCAAATCCCGCGTTTTCTCCTATTGCTCCTGGACAAGACCTATGAGCATGAATGGTTTTCTTGCTGTTTTCATAGGTGCAAGGCCAAATAGGCTTTAGATACAGGTCCGTTTTCTTTGTCTCTTCTAAATTATGTGGTAATCGAGGTAAATTCATTTCAACCTCACCATCAGCTGTTTCTTTATAAAATCCTTTTGAAAGTTCCGTAAACGCAAAGTTGTAAAAAGCTTTTCGTATAGCAGAATCACGCAATTCTTCTGCGGTGCTTCCATTGACAGTTTCTTGATCATATCGAGCTCTGTAATAAGCTCTAGCTCGCTTTAAAGCGACACCAAACGTCCAAGAAGTTGGCGACGGAATGGATGGGTTTATATCCCCAGAAAGACCAGCGAGATGCTCTGCTCTTTCACGCATAGAATACGGACCTCCACCGCAGTCTGCCTCCCACGCCCTCTTTTTAGAGGTCTCTGCTTTACTCTGTAACTCTTCAATCTGTTTTGCTATCTGCTGTAATAGTTCGCTCTGTTCTTTTAATTCATCTGACGAAACGTCACTATTTAAATGTCCAAAATCAGATTGTGACTGAGCGGGAAATAGAAGAGCTGATCCCACGAAGTTACCCGCATCAGTAGAGTTCTTTTGTATACAAGAGCTCGCTGCCATTGCTGCAAAAACTGGAAGCATTTTTTCAGTTGCCTCTAAACCTTCACAAGCTGAAGTTGCAAATTTTTTACGCACTTCAAGTGTCTTAAAACCTGCATCGCACAATTTAGAACCCGCTGAAGCTAAACCTGGAACACATGAAGCAACCAATCCGGCTCCAACACATAACAATCCTGATAACCCAAGACTCAAAATGCTTGCATCAATTACCTGCGCAATAGTTGTGTATTTGGCTACGACATTTTCTCCTGCCATAGAAGCCGCATCTGCTATTGACTGAGTTTTGTATGCTCTCGATGAAACCCAAGCAACCGATACCAGCGCAAATACAAGCGCTAGACACACTAAAAGCGCACTTGCAAAAGCGATTGACGTAATACCGCCTTTATCGTCTATAAACATGGAAAGTCCAAGCTTTATTCTCTTATGTTTATCCTTTCCAAAAGGCAATCCAATCCGCATAAGAACCCTCAATCCAATCTGGATACGTACTAGCAGATAAACTTGAATGCAAGACAATCCCTTGGTTATCCGTCTGTCCCGCAAGGAATAAACACCAGCCTATTGGCGGCATCGCTGCCACATGACCCGTAATTTCAATCAAGACATCGTTTTCTTTTTTATCAATAGAGATATTCCAGTCCTCATCTCCACCCTTATGAAATAGAGGTATCTCTGGTATAGCCTTAAGTCTGCGTTTGATATAGGACTCTATTAACTCAGTGTCAGAAGACGTTGTTGCTACTCTTAATCCTTCTGCACAGGCTCCATCCATAACTGTCTTTGTATAGAGAATGCAGATAGGTTCTACAAGCAATGCAATAATCATCAGAATAACGGGGAATAAAAGTGCAGCTTCTACTGACGCTTGACCAGCATTCTGTTTAAAACGAGAGAACATCTTTGGCTAAATCTAAAAGAGAGTCATGCATAGTATGTGAAGCAGCTTGAGTAGCCAGTTGAACAACTGCTCCATTTTGCACAAAGTGATAAATCGCACCAAGAGAGGTAATAACAATTAAGCACGAAAATAAAACTAGAGCATATTCAAGCGTTGCTTGTCCTTGTGTATTCTTAACACCTAGTTTGATTGCTCTAATAGATTCTTCGCATCTTGAGTAGAGATATGACATGTTGAGACCCTCCTTATCTCTCCTTGATCAGAAACAGTCACAAGTTCTGACCAATTTCCACCATTAACTAAACAGCCCCATACATTGCCGGCTATGTCTAAATATCCGGAATAAACAAGCACACAATCAGCTCTTTGCTGATAGCCCTCTAAAATACTCTGGGCTTCGTTTTGAATAGTTTCTTTACTATCTCTTTGCATGGAATTCTGTTTAAACAAATCTTCTGCTGCTGCATATGAGATTGGCTGTTCATTGGCTTTTTTGTCGTCTCTATTTTCATGAGTCTGCACATAGTCTGAGCTCGTATTTGATGAATGGTCCTGTTTTCTTGGTAATACGAGAAGTGCAGCAAATAGCAAACATACAGTGACAATAATGAACACAGAATAAGCAGCAGTGCTCTTTCTGCTCATAGAGAATTAATTCCCGATGTAATTGCTTCCCAAAGCTCAGAAATTTTACCTTTAAAAGCAATGATTGCGACAATCGCAATAACTACAAGTACGCCAACTAAAATTGCATACTCTGTAGTTCCCTGTCCAGATTCATCCTCTTTTAAGCCTTGTAGATACCTAAAAAATTGATAGAAGAACATCATCGGCTTTCCTTTCTCTTAAGAAGAAAATGCAGGTCCAAGCAAGGGACCTAAAATTGCAAGTAACATTGCTGGAACAATCAGCGTTCCTAGAGGGATGAGCATTTTAATTGGGATCTTTTCAATTTCCGTTTCTAACAGCGAACGCTGCTCATCGCGAAGAACTGAAGCTTGTCTATCTAATATTTCTGCAAGAGGAGTTCCAAAAGTAAGCGCTTCATTCACAACAGTCGCAAAGCTTTTAAGCGATGGAACTCCTACTTTTGCCGCCATCTGATTGAGTGCTTCTTCGCGAGTAGTAGCACCAAGCTTCCAAGTCATATGAGCATTTGAAAGCTCTCTCGATAATTCTCCAGATTCTCGCAAACAATACAGATCAAGCGCTGAATCAAAAGATAGCCCTGATGACAGCCCAAGAATCAAAATGTCAATCATTTCTGGCATCTTACGTAGGCATGATTTTCTTGTAAACTCAGACTTTGCCCGGAGGCTCATTCTCTTGTGACTTTTTATGCCTCTTATAATTTGCTGATAATAGCTATGGACATCAAAATGATTCAAATTGACGGGAACAACTAGGGCGAGAATACCTATGCATGTTGCAAATAATACGGAGCATAGTAAATCCATCACTTCATTACTCCTTTCATAATGCTTCGAATAATCAAAAGAGCAACGCAATCCATGACCATTGCAATTGATGTGCATATAACGCCCGATGGCGTAAATAAACCCTTTTGAAAGTCCGGCGATAGAAGCGACAAGACAATCAATAAAACAACTGGGAGAAGACATACAATTCGAGCAGATAATCTAACTTGAGCAGTCTTTGTTGCTATGAGCCTTTGATTCTTCTCTTGTAATTCAACTAACTCGGCAGTTTTCTGTAAAAGACTCTTAAGCGGAGACCCTGTTCTATGTGAAATTACTAAGGCGCTAGCCAGCAAATTAACACCTGGAGCATCCAACCTTTCTGCCAAGTCCTCAATAGCTTCTTCAATAGGAAATCCGCACTTGATTTGCATGTCTGCAATATAAAAATTTTCTGATACGACACCTTCTGTGTGTTTACTGACATATTCAATAGATTGTGAAAGTGTGAGACCTGATCCAAGAGCAACGGCGATTGTTCTAAAAATCGAAGGCATCATATGGGCGATTTCTAAAGCAGATTGATGCTTGGCATGTTCATATAGAAAATAAGGAACGAGAAATAACGAGAAAACACCGCAAAGCGTACCTATTGCAGACTCAAATAGAACACCAAGCAAGATGGATCCAGCTATGCCACTAATAAAAAACAGTACGAAAGCATCAGTGACTAAGGTAATCCCATATTTGTAAAGAAAACGATTACGTAGCTGCATTGATGTATAAGAAAAAGGTTCCCATTTGAGCAAGCGCTGGACAAAAGTGCTATTGCGTGCAAATTGAAAAAACTGAACTACATAACCTGTTACTCGTGCATTTATTTGAGAAACAGTTTTTTCCTCACCGTTGCATACAAGAGAATAAATAATTACTCCAAAAACACCTCCTGTGATTGTGGAAGTAAAGACATCCATGAAGTAACCTCCTCTTTATTGAGTATTCCTTCCTGTATTGCACGATTGATAAAAGAAGGAATTTTTACAAAAAGCCAACTTCGTTTCTGTACGTCAAACGACACCACCTCTTGCACTTCAATTGATCCTGACGAAGACAAGGAGATTTCTGAAACGCTGGTCACATATCGTTTTCCATCAGGAAATCTTTGGGACATAACTATCAAATCAAGTGCAGTGGCAATCTGCTTCTCTATGATTTCTGCAGGTAAGTCCATTCCAAAACGAGCCATCAAAACCAGGCGCAATATTGCCTCTTGAGCGGTTCCGGCATGCAATGTAGTTAGAGAACCATCGTGACCTGTATTCATAGCCTGCAGCATATCAATGCACTCCTCCCCTCTTACCTCTCCTACTACAATGCGATCTGGCCTCATTCGGAGCGCGTTTCTCACCAATGATCTAATGGTTATTTCTCCTGTTCCTTCTATTGAGGCGGGCCGAGCCTCTAGCCTGACAACATTTGGATGCGAATCGAACTTAAGCTCCGCTGAATCCTCAATAGTGACAATTCTTTCTGACTTTGAAATTTCACATGAAAGTGCATTTAAAAGCGTAGTCTTACCAGATCCTGTTCCTCCTACAACCGCGATTCCCTGTCTGCACTTCACAGCCCAAGACAAAAATCTTGCAAGCCATTGAGGCAATGATTTCATTTCCACTAGCCGGTCCAAAGAAGTAATTTTTCCGGTGAATCTTCGAATAGTTACTGAAGTACCATTCACCGCAACAGGACTTGCAACTGCATTAACACGGTCTCCATTCTCAAGTCGGGCGTCAACAATAGGACTTACCCTATCCAGCCTTCTTCCTAATGGAGACAAAATGCGATCCATAACAATCAAAATCTGCTCTTCAGAGTCAAAGACTGTTTTTGATTCAAATAGCTCGCCGTTTTTCTCGTAAAACAAGTTGTTGCAACCGTTAATCATGATTTCCGTAACATCTTTATCATTCAGTAGCGGCTGAATTGGACCAAGACCACATACTTCATTGATTACCTGTTCGATTGTTTCCTCATAGTCAACTGAACTAAAGAGCTCGTCCTTCTCTTCATTAACAATTGCCTCACAGGTAACTCTTAGTTCGTCTCTTACGCGATCGATATCACTGCCTGTTATAAGAGAAGAAACCGTAGAAAGTCCTAATCGAGAAACAAGTTTTTCTTTTAACTTTTTTCTAGCCTTCTGAAATACTTCTTTTTGGAGTAGTGAGTCATTCTCATCTTGCGCCTCAATTTGCTTAGCAACGCGTTCAAAGACAAGCATTAACCCACCTCCTTCCTCCTATTGAATAAGCTAAATGGCTTTTTCTCAGGAGCTACTTGCAGGGCAATCTGAGCCTCTCGCAGCTGTGGAAGAATGCCCAGCTCGTTAAGGAAATGCGCAAGGACAAAAGAAACCGACTGCGCAAATGAAGTTTCCTCTTGTAACAACACGGAAAGCTTTCCTTGCTGAATAAGCTCCTGAAACCCTGGTCCGCCTTCAAAAATCCTAAACATCTTTGCTGCTTCAAGACCAATCTCTGCCTTTCCAATAGAAAAGTCCTGTTTAACCTTTGGATTTGCTTTGTTTTCAAGTCGGATAATGCGAGTTCTTGCCACTCCAAGACGCACTGCAAGTCCACTTACTTTTGCCAAAGAGTTAATGCACGTAAGAGGGTTCTCCGAAACAATAACCAGCCTATCTGCGCATTGTGCTGCCTGAGCGTAGCAATCTGTTGAAGCGGTAGTAGTATCCACAAGTACCAAATCAACCAAACCGGAAACAGCTTGGAGAAAATGACTCACGCAAGGAAAGAGAAGCTCTGCCATTTCAGGTTTTACACAAGGGCCAAAAAGATACAAATTTTTATGGACACAAGTTGCCTTTTCTAGAAGGTTCTCCTTTTCTGAAGGAACATCAGCGATAAGGTCAGAGAAGTCTTTTGGCTGCCTAATTCCAAGCTTTTCAAACGCATTTCCATAAGACAGGTCAAGATCAATTAATGCAACTTTTAAACCCCAAGAAGAAGCAATCAGTGCCATAGAGGAAACAATTGTGGTTTTTCCCACTCCTCCTCTTCCTGAAGTGAACGTAAGGATTGGAGCTTTTAAAGTCTTATCAAGAGGAATAAGGGATTGTAGATAGGTATTCAGCTCTTGTATGCTGGCAACATAATCTGAAGCTTCTGGTAAAGGCTGAGAAAGCCTGTCAGCCCCATATGATTGATATCCTCTTCCAACCTTTACCAGATCTCCTAATTCCATAGGGTCAATAACTAAATCAACTCCCGCTTTAGCTGCTCTAGAACGAAGTGATCCAGAAGCGCCAGACCTTACCAGCACTACACAACGAGCATTTCCGTCTTTAACAATTGCAGCCGCTAGATTTATATCCGAAACATCGGAGCCAGTATTGCCAATTAACACCGAATAATCTTGAGGAGTTGAAGAGGCTACAATTGATCTAAGAGATGCTGCTGAATCGGCAAATTCACACCTATTGCTAATTCCCAAGTAAGTAAGAATGGCGCCAATCTCAACGCGTGCATCAAGACCTACGTATGAGATCCACTTTTCTAACATCACGCATCACCTCCTGGGTTAGTAGACGAATCTGCTTGTGACGCACTGTCACTGTTTTGGTTGGTTGTTGAAGAAGTAGGGTTCTCTGGCTGCACCTCTTCACTTGCATCAGATGGGCTTGCTTGATCTGTCTTGTCAGAAAGATCTTTTGAGTCTTCTTCTTCAACGAAAGAATTGTTCTTTACTAAGTCCTGAGCGTTAATCTTTGACCCAGGAAGAGTAAATCGAAGTGTTCCTCGAGCGTATGCAGAAAGCACAGCAGGAACTTGTTCAGGAGTCAATCCAAGCGTTACGGAAGAAGAAGTGTAAAGAGTGCCCTCGGTATCATCTGACAAAACCGCGATATCCGAGGCAATACAGGTAATAAGAGAATCGGTGACCTCATACGCTGCAAGCTTTGTGCCAGCACTGAGCCTCTCAGCTAGTCCGTACTTCTCGCCATGGGAAATAGTGAGACCAACAAGATTTTCTGGAATAGAAATTTGAGAGGCAACTGATCGTAGATGAAGAGAAACAACAGGCATTCCAACTCCAATAACTGATGAAACCGTACAACCCATAACACTTTCTGGATTAGTAATTGCGCCTTCGGGAATCAAATCAGAAATCCAGCTTTTTAACTGAGTGTTAGAAGATGAGAGAGTTTCTCCGGGTTCTATTTGTTTGGTGGCCACCAAAATTGAAGTAAGCTCACCACCATATTTTTGTATTGCCTCTGCACGCGATTTTTCTGCTTCAGCGCGAACGTTTTGTACGTATGCAAAGAAACAAAAACTGGCCAAAAGTGCGCTTAACACAGAAATTAAAATTCTTGTTTTCTTAGTCACTGTTTGTCCTCCCTCCATTTGCGATACATAGATTGTGCACTTGGCATGAGAGTGAAAATGCAAAAAATAAAAGATTTACCTGCACAAATCTGTCCGATAGCTGACGCGAATCTGACGCAAGTTAATAAACCCAAAGGCTGAAGCAACGGGAAGAAAAATGGGTAATTTAATTTTTTATCTAACTTGATATATAAAAATTTTTAGAAAATCATAGCTGCTTCAAATTTGGCAGTTTTACTAAATGATTTTCTGAGTGATCTCACTGACTTATAAAACGAGGGTTGACCCTCCCCAATTAGCTGGGCGGGACCAACCCTCGTTAGTCTCAATATAGCATATTTCCTGCTAGTTTAGCGAAAAACACCCTAGACAAGCCAGGGTGCTTAGAGGATTTACGCTGTTAAAGCTTAAAGCACAACATCAGGGTCAAGCGATTGCTGACTTTCTCGCATTTCTTTTGCCAAAGACAAATATGCTTTTAACTGGGGTTCTGTAATCTTGCCCTCATGCAGGGCGTCTTGAACGCTACATCCTGGCTCATGAGTATGGGTGCAATCCCTAAACTTACACGTCTGAGCAGCTTCAGAGATATGCGGGAATATCTTCTGCAATCCCCTCTCATGGCCCACAATAGGCAGACTCCTAAGGCCAGGTTCGTCCACGATGACGCCAGCGTCAGGTAGCGCTACCATGCGGCGAGCAACCGTTGTATGACGGCCAGCTTTATCAGATTCGCGGACTTCTCCCGTTTCAAGCGCCTCATGTCCCAAAAGCGCATTCAGAAGCGTTGATTTACCAGCACCTGATTCTCCTAGCACAATGGCCACGGAGCCGTAAGGAACAAGGCTACGAACAGCATCAATTCCCCACGCAGCCCCAAGCTTTTGAGCAGTCTGAGCAAGATCTGCAAGTGCATCGGTTTTCTCGCCCTCAAGCTTTGAAGCTGTTGCGACAATCTTTACTGTAGAGCCAAGAGCTGCGGTGATAGAAGAAATCTCTTGAGCCAAAAGCTCCGGACCTGCCACATCTGACTTAGTAAGCACCACGGCGCAAGCAGCGCCGCAGTCTTTAGAAATAACTGCTGAGCGCACAATACGATCTACCGAGACAACCTCGCCGTCCAAGGCCTGTACTACAAGCACCAGATCAACGTTTGCGGCCAAAGTCTGCTTTTGACCACGGGCTCCACCCTTCCAGCGAGCAATATCGGTCTCTCGCGGCAGAACCGCCTCGATGATGCCCATATCGTGCGAGTCCGGAATGCGCGCACATACCCAGTCTCCCACGGCCACCGTAGAGTTCTGGCCCTTAGTCACGCGCGCAGCAAACTCAGCGCGAAACACCCCCTGCTCCGAAACAACCGCAGGAAATCCCCTATCCAAGCGGACCACGCAGGCCATAGTCATCGTCTGGCGAGAAACCCCTTGGGTTTCAAGCTCAGATACGACGTCTGCGTAAGCCTGCATCTGAGCCGACGATGGAGTCAGTTGTTCAAACGCTGGAACATCCAGCAATGAAGAAAGGGCCGGCAGTGACCCTTGAGTCCTGCCGGCTCCTAGTTTCTTGGAACTTTTTGTACGCTTAGCGGACAAGAGTGCTCCCTACCTTATGCTTTGTTTTTCTGCACAGAACGCATAACAGCCTTGTACAGCTCCATCAGAGGAATAATAGATGCAGCTAAAAGCATTGCCATGGCGTACTCTTCAAAACCAATCTCAGCAAAGCCAAACGCCTGAGAAAGTGGTGTCTCAATTACCACAAAGGTAAGAATCAAAGACATAACAAAGGAACCCCACAGCCAAATGTTTTGGCTGGTCAGCTTAAAGATGGAACCACGCAGAGAACGCATATTGAAGGAGTGGAACATCTCAACCATAGAAAGCGTCAAGAACGCCATGGTCATACCCTCGACGCCTGCCTCTGGGTTAGTAATAACCTGTGAGATATCAAAGGTTCCATACTCAAAGTAGTGGCCAATAAAATAGCTAGCAAGGGTGAGAAGAGCAATGATAGGGCCCTGAACAAGGCAGTCAAAGCCAACGCCACCTGCAAAGATTCCATCCTTAGGATTACGTGGCTTACGCTTCATAATGCCTGGTTCAGCCTTCTCGGTAGCCATAGCAAGCGCAGGCAGAGAGTCGGTGATCAGGTTAATCCACAGAAGGTGGGTAGGCTGAAGAATAGTAAAGCCAACCAGGGATGCAATAAAGACGGAAATAACCTCTGCAAGGTTGGAGCTCAAGAGGAACTGGATGCACTTACGAATGTTGTCGTAGATGCGTCTTCCCTCTTCGCACGCACTAATGATGGTGGCAAAGTTATCGTCTGCCAGAACCATATCTGCAACGCCCTTAGTAACGTCGGTACCAGTAATGCCCATACCAATACCAATATCAGCGCGCTTAATGGAAGGCGCATCGTTAACGCCGTCGCCCGTCATGGCTGTGACCATGCCCTTCTTGCGCCAAGTATCAACAATGCGAACCTTGTGCTCAGGCTGAACGCGTGCATAAACGCCAATTGTCTCAATGCGCTGATCAAATTCTTCATCAGAAATCTTATCAAGCTGTGCGCCGGTAATTGCCTGAGAGCGATCGGTAATAATGCCCAGCTCAACCGCAATAGCAACAGCTGTATCTATATGGTCACCTGTAATCATAACGGTACGCATACCAGCGCTATGCGCCTCTGCAACAGCACCCTTAACCTCAGGACGAACTGGGTCAATCATGCCAGAGAGTCCAACAAAGACCATGTCATGCTCAAGGTTGGCTGGATCATAGCTCTGGGGAGCTTCTATTCCCCAGTCACGACGAGCAGATGCCATAACGCGAAGTGCCTGGTCAGCCATGGACTTGTTCTGAGCCAAAATTTCAGAGCGAGCCTCATCGGTGAGGTCAATAACGCCATCACTTGTCATAATCTTGGTGCAGCGAGCAAGTACCTCGTCAGGCGCACCCTTAGTGTGCTGTACAACCTTGCCAGACCGGGTGCGCACCACAACAGACATCATCTTACGAACAGAGTCAAAGGGCGCCTCGCCAATGCGAGGACGAGAAGAAGCAAGGTCACTTGTGGTGTATCCAAGTTTTGCAGCGTCTGCAACAAGAGCAGCTTCGGTTGGCTCACCCTTTGCAACCTGCTCCGCATCGTCCCAGGTAGCGTCACAGCACAGTGCCATGGTACGTACATGTGCGTCAAGGTTTTCTGTCTCATGACGGACAACAGTCATCTTGTTCTGAGTCAGAGTACCGGTCTTATCAGAGCAGATAACCTGAGTACAACCAAGGGTCTCAACTGCGGTAAGTCGACGAACAATAGCGTGACGCTCGCTCATTCTGGTAACGCCCATAGAAAGAACGATGGTAACAACAGCAACAAGACCCTCTGGAATTGCAGCTACTGCAAGAGAAACTGCAACCATAAACGTGCTGAGGATAAGGTCAAAGTTGCCAAGCATCTCGGCACCGTGCTTAATAAAGCCTGTTGCAAAAACAAGCAGTGAGATGATAACAACAAGAATGGTAAGTGTATGTGAAAGCTTATCAAGCGCAATCTGAAGTGGAGTCTGCCCCTCTTCTGCCTGAGAAATTGCATCTGCAATCTTGCCCATCTCGGTGTCCATGCCTGTTGCAACAACAACTGCACGACCGCGTCCATAGACCACAATAGATCCGGAGTAGCACATATTCTTTCGGTCACCCAAAGGAATATCATCTGTGCCTTCAGTAAGACTGAGGGTCTCCGCGTGTTTCTCGACAGGAACTGATTCACCCGTGAGCGCAGACTCCTCTACCTTCATAGAAGCGCTCTCAAGAATGCGGCAATCGGCTGGGACAGAGTCACCTGCCTCAAGCAGGATGATATCGCCCACAACAAGCTCGGTTGAGGCAACCGTCTCAAGGCGGCCGTCCCTGATAACCTTGCTCTGAGCTGCGCTCATCTCTTGCAGAGCAGCAAGGGCTTCCTCGGCTTTGCCCTCCTGGACAACACCAAGAACAGAATTAATAACAACAACAAACAGAATAATTACGACGTCTGCAACTCCGCCTTCTCCGGTATAAATACCTTCAGCAGCAGAAATAGCAGCGGCAACAAGAAGCATGATGACCATAGGATCTGCCATCTGCGCAAAGAATCTTTTAATAATTGATTCTTTTGGAGCCTCTTTAAGCTTATTGAGACCATGAGCCTCAAGACGCGAAGCTGCTTCTGCATCAGACAGACCAACTTCAGCATCAGTTTTTTGCGCACTGATAACATCAGCCGCACTTGAAAGATACTCTTTCAAAGTTCCTCCTGGGTTTCTACCTGACAGATTGATGCCCGATCATAATTCCCCAGGAGAGGGGCAAGGGCTCACCAAGGTTGCCGTGTCAGGACCTTACAACGTCCTATCATAGGACCTTACAATGCTCTATCATTTTACCGTATTCTTTCTTTTTTCAAACCTTATAAATATTTCTTAAAACTCCTGTTATGTGGCAAATAATTGTTATCCAAGGGGTACAATAAGCGCAGAACATAACAACATAAGCCAAACGTTAGTTTTGGCAAGGAGGCAGCTATGAAAATCCTGTTTTATGGTGCTCAAAGTTACGACAAGGATTCTTTCAACCTTGAACTTCCAAAGTATCCAGACATCTCAATCGACTACATCGAGTCAAACCTTACGCCTATGACCGCAGGCTTTGCCAAGGGTTATGACGCTGTCTGCGCTTTTGTTAACGCAGACGCCTCAATTCTGACCCTTGAGATTCTTGCAGGCTTTGACGTTAAGCTTCTGCTTATGCGCTGCGCTGGCTTTGATGCTGTTGACGTTAACGCAGCTAAAGACCTTGGCATTACCGTTACACGCGTACCTGCTTACTCCCCTGAGGCAATCGCAGAGCATGCAATGGGTCTTGCGCTTGCCGCTAACCGTCGTATTCACCGTGGTTACATCAGAATTCGCGAGAATAACTTCTCACTTGCTGGTCTTGTTGGCGATACCCTTCACGGAAAAACTGCCGGCATTGTTGGTACTGGTCGCATTGGCGCTGCACTCTGCCGCATTTGTAAAGGCTTTGGTATGCACGTTCTTGGCGCAGATCTCTATCCAAATATGAGCCTTGTCAATGACGAGCACGTTGTTGATGAGTATGTCAGCTACGATGAGCTCTGGGAGCGTTCAGACTTTATTTCACTCCACGCTTTCTTGAATGATGAGAGCTATCACATGATTAACGATAAGACCATCGGAAAGATGAAAGATGGCGTCATTCTCGTTAATACTGGTCGCGGAGGACTTATTGACACCAAGGCTCTTATTCGCGGCATTCTTTCTGGCAAGATTGGTGCTTGTGGCCTTGACGTTTATGAAGAAGAAAATCCAAACGTTTATAAGGACCGTGGTGCTGAGGTCTTTGACTCAGTTACTTCTACCCTTTGCTCCTTCCCTAACGTAGTCATGACAAGCCACCAGGCATTCTTTACTCATGAGGCTCTCTCACAAATTGCTCAGGTTACGCTTGATAACGCAACTGCTTTTGCTGAGGGCACTGACTACGTTGATAAAAGTGTGGTTTGCTAAGCGCCAGAGAAACAATCGCTTCAAAAACGGTTACTATTGATATCTGAATGTGATTTCAATTCCTATGAAAAGGAGAGATATGGCTCGCAAAAAGACCAAGATTGTTTGTACTATGGGTCCTGCTACAGAAAGTGATGAGGTCCTTCGTGAGCTCATTCTTGCTGGCATGAACGTCGCACGTTTTAACTTCTCGCACGGTAGCCATGAGTATCACCGCACTATGATTGGTCGCGTTCGTTCTATCTCTGATGAGCTTGGTATTCCTATTGCTATCATGCTTGATACAAAGGGTCCTGAGGTTCGCACCGGTCTTCTCGAGGATGGCAAGAAGGTCACCCTTACTACTGGTGATTCCGTTATTGTCACCACTGATGATGACGTCATCGGTAACGCTCAGCGCTTCTCACTTGACTACAAGAATCTTCCAAAAGAGGTCAAGAAGGGCTCTATCATCCTTATTGATGACGGCCTCATTGGTCTTGAGGTTGATCACGTTGAGGGCACCGACATGCACTGCAAGATCATCAACGGCGGTGAGCTTGGCGAGAAGAAGGGCGTAAACGTTCCTAACGTCAACATTGGCCTTCCTTCCGTCACTGAGCAGGACCGCGCAGACATCATGTTTGGTTGCGAGCTTGGTATTGACGCAATTGCTGCTTCCTTCATCCGTGATGGCGCTGCAGTTGAGGAGATTCGTAACATCTGCCGTGAGATGGGCACTCCTAACGTACAGATCTTCCCTAAGATTGAGTCTGCCCTTGGCGTAAAGAACTTCGACGAGATTCTTGCAGCTTCTAACGGCATCATGGTTGCCCGTGGTGACCTTGGCGTTGAGGTTCCTGCAGCTGAGGTTCCTCACATCCAGAAGACTGTCATCAAGAAGTGCAACGATGCCTACAAGCCTGTCATCACCGCAACTCAGATGCTTGACTCCATGATTCGTAACCCTCGCCCAACCCGTGCAGAGGTTACCGACGTTGCTAACGCAATCTACGACGGCACTGACTGCGTCATGCTTTCTGGTGAGTCTGCAGCTGGTAAGTACCCTGTTGAGGCAGTAAAGACTATGGCTTCCATCTGCAAGGAGACCGAGAAGTACCTGCCAGTCAAGGATGTCTATCACCAGCGTGAGGGCCTTAAGAACGTCAACGGCGCTACTGGCTTTGCTGCAGTTGATATGGCAATCCGTGTTGACGCTAAGTGCATCATCTGCCCAACACACTCTGGTCGTACCGCTCGCCTTGTTTCTAACTTCCGTCCAAAGCGTCCTCTGTATGCAATGTCTCCATCCGATGAGGCAGTTCGTCGTACCTGCTTCTATTGGGGTGTCTATGCATTCAAGACCTCTGAGCAGGGCACACTTTCTAACACCATGTACAACGCTCTAAACGTTGCAAAAGAGGTTGGCGTTGTAGAGACTGGCGATATTGTTGTTCTGACTGCTGGCGATCCTCATACCAGCCCACGTCTTGGTGACTACACTACTTCAACTAATGTTGCTATGATTTGCCAGGTTCAGTAAACCGCATTTCAGCTTTAACGTTATATGCACCCAAGCGCTTGCTTGGGTGCATATTTTTTACGTGTGATATTTCTCAGTGACTTGCCAGTAGTTACGCAATTTTCCAGCCGACGGTTTTCTCGCGCATGTTAACAAAATCAGCGTAGATACCGCCTTCTTTCATGAGAGATTCATGAGTTCCCCGCTGAACAATACGACCCTTATCCAGGACAAGTATCTGATTAGCATTGCGCACTGTTTTTAAGCGATGGGCAATCATGATGACAGTCTTAGACTTTGTGAGCTCGGCGATTGCGCGCTGGAGTTCAAGCTCGTTTTCTGGATCAACATTAGCCGTTGCCTCATCAAGTACTACGATTGGCGCATCTTTTAAGATAGCGCGCGCAATAGAAAGACGCTGGCGCTCGCCGCCAGAAAGCATTGAGCCACCTTCTCCTAAGCGTGTTTCGTATCCGTCAGGTAGTGCCTGGATAAACTCTTCACAGCAAGCACGCTTAGCTGCGTCAACTACTTGCTCATGAGTTGCGTCTGGATTGCCAAACTTGATGTTGTTCTCAATGGTGTCATCAAACAGGAAGACTCCCTGGAAAACAGTAGAGAAGTTTTGGAGCAGAGCGTCAACCTTATAGTCGCGCACATCGCGTCCACCAAGTGTCACTTGACCTGTATTCACATCCCAGAAGCGTTCAATCAAACGGACAAGCGTTGTCTTGCCCGAACCGCTTGGACCTACGATGGCACAAGAAGTACCTGCAGGAATAGATAGACTCACATCTTCAAGAATTTGCCTGTCGTCGTAGCCAAATGACACATGAGAAAGCTCTATGTCGCAAGAATCCGCTTTCTCCAGACCTTCTCCCTCCTCCATTGCAGGAGTGGCGAGAATGGCGTTTGTTTGCTCCATTGCAATTTCAATATTACGCAGAATAGTTGAAAAACGACCAGCGGATTCAAGACGGCTGAACAACATAAACGACATAACCACTACGGTTAAGCACGTAGCTGTATCAAGTGTTCCAGATAGCCATAGTCCAACTGATACCAGGCACATGATAATGCTCGTGGCCTTAGAGATAATCATCTGCAAAACTGAGAAATGAAGCGCCTTAAGCTCAAGTTTGAGCGCTTGAACACGACAATCGTCAACTGCCTTGGCATATTTTCCTTCAGCATCATCAATAAGGGAAAATGCCCTTACCACGCTAATGCCGCGAACATACTCAAGGACGGAGCTAATCAAAGTAGTATTTGCGGCCACATAATCATCTGATGTATTACGCACGTAGGCCTGCAAGACCTCCATTGTTATGCAGAAAAGTGCAAACGTAGCTGCAGTTATAAGGCCTAACTGCCAACAAAATACAAACAGGAATGCAACAATAATTGCTGTTAAGGCCAAACCACCAAAAACCATCATATAGAGCAAGCCACCAAGATTTTGCATTACATCTAGCTGGTTGGTCATAACGGCTGTTACTTCTCCAAGGCTATTCTCGTTAAAGTAACCCATGGGCAGACGGCGCAGCGTATCTCCAATTTCCGCACGCTTAGCGCCAGCCATACTAAAATTAGCATCACAGAAATTCTCACTCTTAAAATGAGCGCAAATGAACGCTCCTATAATGCTCAAAAGCATGACTGCCAGTGCAGAAACTATTGTCTGAGTTGAGAGCGTATCCGTAGTAAGAGCAGTAAAAACAATCCAAAGCGCTGTTATTTGTACTCCTTCAAAGAGGCAACCAAGAATGGTAAAGAAAAGGCCCTTGTGGAGTTTCTGGCGATAAGAACTTCCAAATTGGAAGTACATTTTTAAGACAGATAACATTGCTACTCCCCTCCTTAAGCCTCGTCGAGTGCGCCAATGTGAGCGCGATACATGGTTGCATAGAGCGGGCATGTCTCCATAAGCTGATCATGCGTACCCTCAGCTTCAATAGAGCCATCATTAACAACAACAATTTTGTCGGCATTTTGTACGGTAGAAAGACGATGAGCGATAACCACCAGTGTTTTGCCAGCTACCAGTTTTGCAACTGCAGATTCAACCTCTGCTTCAGACTCTGGATCTGCGTAAGCTGTTGCCTCATCAAGCATGATGATCGGCGCGTTTTTGAGCATAGCTCGTGCAATTGCTACACGCTGGCGTTCTCCGCCAGAAAGGTGCCCACCTGAGCCTCCTACAACCGTTTGATAGCCGTGAGGAAGTGATTGGATGAAGTTGTGGCATCCAGAAGCTTTTGCACAAGCAATTACCTCATCATCGGTGGCATCTTTTTTGCCCATCCTGATGTTTTCCATAATGGTTTCATCAAAAAGGTAACTATCTTGGTCAACATAAGCTACGAGGTTTGCAAGTTGAGTTGGAGTGCAGGAGCGAATATCTTGTCCTCCAATAGACACAGATCCTTCATTTGGATCCCAGAAACCTGCGATAAGCCGTGCAACAGTAGACTTACCTGATCCACTTGGACCAACAAGTGCCGTAACTTGTCCTGGCTCAATATCTAAAGTAATCCCATGGATTACTTCATTGCTTCCGTACGAGAAACGAACATCACTCAGTTTAATTTCAGTGCTCTCAAGCGTACAAGGAACCTCGGCTCTAACCTGATCTGGGTAGTTCAATACCTCAGAAATTTCTTTGACAACAGAACCTACCTGCGCAAGAGAATCCATAAAGCTCATTGCTTCAAAGAGCGGCTGAAAAATACCAAGAGAAAGCACGGCACACATAACAAAAGTAGAAGGAGAAAGAGTTCCCTGAAGCACAAACAAGCATCCAAGGGGCAATACCGTTACTAACGTTGCAGGACCAATTGACAACATGACATCCTGCCAGATTTGACAATGCTTCATCCAATCAATAAAAGCATGGGCAGAGGCATAAACAGCTTTTGAGAACTTCTCGTAAGAGCTAGCAGACTGTCCAAAAGCCTTAATTACCTCAATTCCAGACACGTACTCAACTGAGGCATTATTCATCTCTTTACCAGTTACGATAGTATTTTGATACCAATACTCATAGTCTTTCATCATGCCTGATAAACAAGCAAGTCCTACGATTATGGTCAGTAATGCGGCAAGGGCAAGGCGCCAATCCAAGACAAGCAGATAAACAAAGACCGCAAAAGCTGCAGTAAGGTTTGAAGTAAGTTCAGGAACTGCATGAGCAAGTGTGGTTTCAATACTATCGATCTTCTCGACTAACAGACGTTTGAGGGAGCCCGAAGGAGTATCAAGCACATATCCCATGGGAATAGTTGTCAGCTTCTTTGCCACTCGGGTGCGCATGTTTGCAATTGTCGCAAACGTTGCCTTATGAGAAACGGTAGTTGAAAGATGGTGAAAAACTATTTTTACTAAATAGCTAAGACCCGCTATAAGTCCCCAATACAGGTAAAACGACCATTCTTGAATTCCATTAAAGATACCAACCACCATGTTGCCTGCGGCGACGTAAGGAACCATTCCTCCCAAAACACCAATAATGGCAAGGATGACAGAGAGCGCGTACATACCTTTTCTGTCTGACCACTCGAGCAATACTGCAACAGGATTTACTTCAGATTGCTGAGGATCCTGTTTTGTATTTTGATTGGGCTCAGTAGCTTGAACACTTTGGTTTTGACGATTTGCCATACCCACACCGCCTCCTGCCACAAACTCACAATGTAGTGTCTGTTATTCAGGCTGGCTTTGACAGAGAAAGCAAGGCTTCAACTGCCATAAGTTAGCTATATATAACTATTTACTAGTTTCAAACTGCTGAATAGCTAAAACAAGCTAGTTTTATAAGTAATCGGTAAGTGGTAAGCGCGCTGTCTGAGCGTGAGTGCTTGTAAATAATCCCATTAAAATTCTTATGAAAGCTTAATCTAACCTCAATAATTGGTTAATCTTTATAAGAGACCATGTATCACGAAGACGAGAGGCGTCTTGAACATCCCGAAAGGAAGCTGATCATGGAAAAGCTCGAAAAGGTTGAAGTAATTCGCGAGAAGTGCGGCGTAAGCTACGAAGACGCTAAGGCAGCACTTGACGCTTGTGATGACAATGTTCTTGATGCAATTATTTGGCTTGAAAAGCAGGGTAAGTCTACCAAGCAGTCAGCAAGCTATACTACTGAGTCTGCCACACAGTCAGAAGTTTCTCCAGAGATGGAAGCAGCTCAAATTGCCTACCAAGAATCAAGTAAGAAGTCTGATTTCTCAGAAAACATGTCGTCTCTTTGGGAGAAGTGCAAAGAGTTGTTTAGTAAAAGCGTTGAGTCAAAATTTATTGTTACTCGTCGCGGCGAACAGTTTATGGCCATGCCAGTGATTATTCCAATTGTTGGTCTGTTCCTCTGGGGTGCTACATTCTGGCTCCTAATCATCGGCCTCTTCTTTGAGATGCGTTATCACATCCAGGGAGCTTATCCTATTGTTGTTGATGTAAATGAGGCTATGGATAAGGCTGCGGATGCAGCGGGCTCCATCAAAAAAGACGTCATCGACAAAAAGTAAATTGCGATTGATCCCAAACCTAAAGTAGAAGACTTCGATATTTAGGCAAGAAAATGATTAAGGTTCTTATCGTTGAAGACGAAGAAAAAATTGCGCGCTTTATAGAACTCGAGCTTAAACATGAGGGCTATGAGGTAGACAAAGCTCTTGACGGAAGAACCGGAGCTGAAAAAGCACTGTCAAATGACTACGACCTTATCTTGCTTGATGTACTTCTCCCCCAGCTTAATGGTCTAGAAGTTCTCAGAAGGATTCGTCGCGAGAAAAACACGCCAACTATCATGCTCACTGCTCGTGATTCGGTTATGGATAAAGTTGCTGGTCTTGATGCAGGTGCAGATGACTACCTCACCAAGCCTTTTGCAATAGAAGAACTTCTCGCCCGCATTCGAGTGGCCCTCAAACATCACGAGGTAGACACCTCGGGCTCCTTGGCAATTCCTCATACTACAGCCACAAACACTTTTACAATCAAGGGCGTCTCGCTTGATGTTGACCGAAGAGAAGTCTGCGTTAACAACAATCCGATTGAGCTTACCACTAAAGAATTTGAAGTGCTTCGTATGCTCATGGAACACGCAGGTGTTGTTATGAGTCGTGAGCGTATTGCATCTGAGGCTCTTGGATATGAGTTTGCTGGAGAAACAAACAATGTTGATGTCCATATAGCTCATCTACGTGCAAAAATTGATGATCGTTACAACATCAAGCTGATTACTACCGTTCGTGGAGTCGGATATGTCATCAGAGAAGTATAGTCAGTCAACCTCGCAAGGGCATAAAAAGCCTTTCTTTACTCCCTCTGATTCCTCAACTGCTGGAGTTATTACCTGGGGATTTTGGTGGCGTAAGCTGATGAACTACGTTGGCTTTAATCTCTTTTTATTGGTGATTATTGCGCTGGTCTTTATTTATACGTATAACCAGCATGTTCCACAGGGCACTTTCTACCTGGGATTTTTTCCTACCGAGACTCATTCCATTTCATTTATCGGTTTTACTTTTTTTCACGGACTCCCAAGCCTTAAGTACCTGGTTCATGGACCCACCTTTGGCACCAAAATATTTGATTTAGGTGTAGACTTAGCCCGTTTCTGGCCCCTGTATATTGCAATTCTTATCTGGGAAATCATTGATCTATTGTCATTCTTCGGTGATATGCGTCGCGTCAGAAGAGCACTTCAGCCCCTTAATACACTTGCACTTAAAGCTGATCAACTCGTTAACGCAGATGTACTTGCTGCTGATAAAGCTACAAGTGACATCCTGGTCAAAAGCGAGAAAATCAGAAGTCTTGAGCAGGCCATCGAAGAAGCCAATATTAATGCCCCAAAGATTCAAACAGGTGATCAAGACCTAGCGAGTATTGAGATTGCTTTGAATAAACTGCTTCAACGTATGCAAGAAGCAAAGTTGCAGCAGATGCGTTTTGTTAACGACGCTAGCCACGAACTTCGTACGCCTATAGCTGTTATCCGAGGCTATACCGATATGCTTGATCGCTGGGGTAAAACAGACGAGGCCGTACTTGATGAGTCTATTGCCGCCCTCAAATCAGAGAGTGAGCACATGCATGACTTAGTTGAGCAGCTCCTCTTTTTAGCACGCGGTGATGCCGGAAGAAACACCCTTACCAAGACCCAGTTTAACCTTGCACGAATTACGTCTGAGGTCTGCGAAGAATCAGAGATGATTGATTCCAGCCATCGCTATACCCTTAAGTTTGATCAGACCGCGCTGACGGACAGCCGCTATCAGGTGCTTGCCGATACCGCCATGATTAAACAGTCTATCCGCATTATCGTTCAAAACGCTGCTCGATATTCTGCCGCTCAAACTACCATCTCTTTTAATGTTTCGTGCGACGAGAATACCGTTCAGGTTTCAGTTGAAGATGAAGGCATGGGCATGTCTGAGGCAGCAGCTGCTCATATCTTTGAGAGATTCTGGAGAGCCGACAACGCTCGCATTGAAAGTAACGAAGGCTCCGGACTTGGCCTATCTATTGCAAAATGGATTGTTGACAACCATGACGGTTCTATTGAAGTGCTCTCTCGCGAAGGTATAGGTACGCGCTTTACCATCGTTCTACCTCGTATGGATTAACAAAATAACGCACCTGCACGTAAAAGGTCCTTCTCGCTAGTCGAGAAGGACCTTTTGTTGTAACTCAAGTATGAAAGAAGGCTATCTTCTAAGCGTTGCGCTTACTCTGGTGCAGTTCAACAAACCTCTGCAGCTTTTGAATAACCTCTGGCGTGAGCATGTCCTTTTTGACCTGCCAAGACCAATTACCTTCAGCCTTACCTGGAATGTTCATACGAGCATCGTCAGAAAGGCCCAAAACATCCTGAAGCGGCAGAATAACTACTGCATTGGATGAGCCGACTACCTGCTCCATAAGGTGGTCAAAAATCTGCTGCGATTCATCAGTTGCCTGGCCGCCTGTAAAGCGAGTTTCTACAAATCCCATGAGTGTTTGCGTATCATGCGTGCCACTGTACACAATAGATTCCTGAGCTGGCGCAAAGGAATATCTACAGTCTCCATCAGCAAACTGAATGACGCTCATGCCCGGAAATCCCGTCTGAGAAAGCAGCGCTCGGACCGCAGGAGTAACCGCTCCTAAATCCTCTGCAATAAAAGGAAGTGGGCCAAGCTGCTTATAAGCAACATCAAACAGCTCATTGCCAGGACCAAACTTGAATGAACCCTCAGCAGCAGTCTTTCCCTGTTCAATGGCATAGTAAGACGTGAAACCAATAAAGTGATCCAGTCTGGTGTAGTCGTACAGATAAAAAGACCTGCGGAAACGTTCAATCCACCAGCGATATCCTTCGTCTTTATGAGCCTGCCAGTTATACGTTGGATTACCCCACAGCTGGCCATCTTGAGAAAACGCGTCAGCAGGAGCTCCAGCCTGAAGCTCTGTATGACCTGTATCATCTAAAGCAAAAAGTTCTGGATGTGCCCAAACATCAGCGGAATCTTCCGAAACAAACATAGGCATATCGCCAATAATCTGAATACCTTTAGCACGAGCCTCCGCTAATGTCTGACTCCAAATTACGTCAAAAGCAAATTGCTGCTTTCGATGAAGTTCGATTGTCTGGGTAAGTTCAGGACGCTCAAGAAGCTCTTTCGACCAGCTGCGATATTGCTCGGGCCACTCCTGCCATACTTCCTCTCCCAGCAGGTCTTTAATAGCTCGAAATGCTGCATACGAATCAAGCCAATACGAGTTTCTCGCCAGAAATGCCTGGTACTCAGCAGCTCGCTTGCTCTGAGGGCCATCGCACTCAGAAATAACTTTCTCCATAGCGGCCTGATCAAGCAAGTTGATGTTTCCTGCAAAAGCGGAAATTCCCGCGTAAGGAGAGCCGTATTCATCGGTTGGGCTGACAGGTAAAATCTGCCAATACTTCTGACCAGATTTAGCGAGAAAATCGATGAACTCGGAAGTCTCGCGACCAATAACACCAAGCTTCCGACCTGGCGTAATTGCGGAGTCCTCATTAGAAGGCAGAGACGTAATGTGAGCAAGCACTCCCATGCCAGGCTCTAGAGGTTTTTGTAGCCTTTGGGCTGGCTGCACGTTTAAGACCGTGCATCCAAGCTGCCACAAAAAGACCTCTGCCTTGCCGTCTTTGACAGGTACAGCTTGTCCACTAATAACGTCAATAACCTGCATATTTTGAGGTACAGAAACATATACCGTCTTAGCATCTGAGCGGCTCTTATTCACCAGAACACAAATGCCAGAGGCGGCTT
>CAKARX010000003.1:0-37550 GCA_916720745.1 uncultured Atopobium sp. | reverse complement strand
CCAACGGTACTAATGTCCGAATTAACCATATTTGAAAGAGGAAAATCCACCAGGCGATATCTTCCCAAGAAAGGCATGGATGCAATTGGGCGTACATCATTGGCGATTTCCATGTTAGTAGACGCATAATTGCAGGTAATAAGACCAATTACTCTATTCATTATTGCTCACCTCTTTCGACTACTACATCATTTCCAACAACAGCAATCTCCTTGTTCAAATCAGAGCTGCCAATATGGACGTTCTTCTCGACCACAGCGTTCTCGCCAAGAATTGCACGAATAACCACCGCACCAGGTTTAACTTCTGCGCCAGGAAGAAGCACGGAGTCAATAACGCGAGCTCCCTCACCAATAACAGCGTCGGTAGACAAGATTGAATGGCGAGAATAACCAAAGATCTGGCATCCATTGCTTACCAGACAGTCGTCTACCTCGCCAAAAGCGCCGATGTACGCTGGTGGACGGGTGGAAGCATTAGACAAAATAGGGAACTTGTCCGAAAAGATGTCAAACTTAGGCTCAGAGCCCAGCAGATCCATGCTGGTCTCGTGATAGCTTGCAATGGTGCCTACATCGCGCCAGAAACCCTCAAAGCGATAGGCAAAAAGACGTTTACCATCATCAAGCAACGTCGGAATAATATCGCCGCCAAAGTCATGAGAAGATTCAGGATTCTTTGCGTCCTCACGCAAGGTCTCAAGAAGCAGGTCTGTGCTAAAGATATAGATTCCCATGGACGCCAGGTTGGATTCTGGCTCTTTGGGTTTCTCGGAAAACTTGGTGATTCTATCCTCATCATCAATGGACATGATGCCGAAGCGAGAAGTCTCTTCCCAAGGAACAGGCATAACAGCAATGGTGAGGTCTGCGTTGTTCTTCTTATGGCAGGCGAGCATCTCGCCGTAGTCCATACGGTAAAGCTGATCGCCAGAGAGAATTAGTACGTAATCAGGGTTATTCTGCTCAATGTAACCAATATTCTGGGTGACGGCATCTGCAGTGCCTGCATACCACGCACCACCAGACTGAGTAGCAAATGGAGGAAGAATAGAAATTCCACCACCGCGCTCATCAAGGTCCCAAGCACTACCTGATCCCACGTAAGAGTGCAGCAAATACGGACGATACTGTGTCAAAACACCTACCGTAGAAATTCCTGAATTTGCGCAGTTGGATAACGCAAAGTCAATAATGCGGAACTTGCCACCAAATGAGACGGCAGGTTTAGCTACTTTTGAGGTCAAAGCACCTAAGCGGCTTCCCTGTCCTCCTGCAAGTAGCATTGCAAGACATTCCTTTTTGCTCATATCCAAATCTCCTCTCTCCCCAACAGAGGTCAATATTCTCAACGCCCTACGACGATTGAACCTAAACGCAGATCCTTACACGTGCCAAATATCTTCCATATACTCCCTGATAGTTCTATCGGCAGAGAAGAAGCCAGAATTTGCCGTATTGTGAAGTGCGCGAGCATTCCAGCTGCGACGATCTGCATAGGACTGAGTAAGCTCTTCCCATGCCTTCACATAGGCGTCAAAGTCAATAAGCACCAGGTCAGGATCATTGTTGATCAGCAGATAGTCACGAATTGACTCAAAGTTACCAGAGAGTCGGCTCAAAGAACCATCGGTCAGCATATTTACAATACGAGCCAGCGTTGGGTTCTGGTTAAGCAGGTTTTGTGCAAAGTAGGTGCCGGAAGCATATACCTGCTGGACCTCGTCTGCACGAAGACCAAAAATCTTGATGTTCTCTGGTCCTGCAAGCTCAGAGATCTCAATATTTGAACCGTCATATGTTCCAAGGGTCAGAGCCGCATTCATCATAAGCTTCATGTTTGAGGTACCAGAAGCCTCTGCGCCAGCAACCGAAATCTGCTCTGAAATATCAGATGCAGCATAGATAAGCTGTGCATTTGAAACAGCAAAGTTTGGAATAAAGACAACCTTAAGGCGGCCCTCAATGCGCTCATCGTTGTTAACTACGTCCGCAACGGAGTGAATCAGTCGAATGACTTCCTTTGCAAAGGTATAGCTCTGAGCAGCCTTACCCGAGAAAATAAAGGTGGTTGGAGCTGGTTTATAGCTTGGGTCATCAAGCATGCGGTTGTAGAGATACAAAATCTTGAAGACGTTAAGCAGCTGACGCTTATATGCATGGAAGCGTTTTACCTGCGTATCAAAGATGGTATTGGTATCCATCTCAACACCGGTTGTCTTCTTGACGTATGCAGCAAGACGCTCTTTTTCTTCTCTCTTTGCAGCGTCCATCTTGTCCAAGAACTCAGCATTGTTCTCAAAAGCAGAAAGCTTCTGAAGTTCATTGGCATCATCAAGCCAGCCGGTACCGATAGCCTCAGTAATAAGCTTTGCGTAAGCGGTATTAGCCTGTGCCAAGAAACGACGGTGGCAGATGCCGTTAGTCTTGTTATTAAATATTTCTGGACGAAGCTTATAGAAATCCTTCAAAACACTCTGCTTCAAAATGTTTGTGTGCAGGTCAGAGACACCATTGACCGAGTGGCTAAACAGAATAGAAAGGTTAGCCATACGAACGGTGTTATCCCACAACACAGCTGTTGAAGCGAGAAGTTCGGTGTTGCCGTTAGAGTCAGCAAGCAGCTGCTCCTTATAGAGGCGATCAACCTCATCAATAAACATATACAGGCGGGGAAGCAGCTCACGGAAGGTGTTGATAGGCCACTTCTCAAGAGCCTCAGGCATAACGGTGTGGTTGGTATAAGAGATTGCGTTTCTCGCGATATCAAATGCCCTGTTAAAGTCAACGCCATGGTCATCGACAAGCAGACGCATAAGCTCTGGTCCACACATTGCTGGGTGCGTATCGTTAGTGTGGATGCAGACGTGATCTGCAAAGTGATCCCAATCCTCACCGTACTTATCCTTGTAAGCACGAAGAATGGTCTGAAGACCAGCGGAGACAAACAGGTACTCCTGCTTCAAGCGAAGAATGCGTCCGTGCTCACCAGAGTCATTTGGATACAAAATGGTTGAAATTGCCTCAACGTCAGAGCGGAACTTATTAGCACGTGCATAATCGCCGGCGTTAAAAGCATCAAGATCAAAGTCTTCCTCTGCTGGTTCTGCAGACCAAAGACGCAGCTTATTTACGGTCTTTGCGCCATAACCAACAATAGGCACATCGTATGGAACAGCCCTTACTACCTGGCCACCCTCTTGCGAGAACCAGAAGTTGCCATTCTCGTCCTCATGCCTTACAACGGTGCCACCAAAGCGCACTAGTACGCTGGAATCGTCTTTTCTGACTTCCCATGGATATCCATTTGCCAGCCAGTTATCAGTACGTTCTACCTGGCGTCCATCCTTAATTTCCTGACGAAAGAGGCCGTAGCGGTATCTCATGCCGTTACCAAAGCCAGCCATTCCCTCATGTGCCATGGAGTCCAGGAAGCACGCGGCAAGTCTACCCAGACCACCATTGCCAAGGCCAGGGTCTACCTCCTGAGCGGCAAGCTCATGAAGAGAGGTACCCATCTCTTTAAGGCCCTCTGCAACAACGTCGGTAATACCAAGATTGAGCAGGTAATTCTCAAGCAGTGGTCCTAGAAGGAACTCAAGGGAGAAGTAATAGACCTGCTTGTTTGCATGAATATAGGAGGTTGACTGAATTTCTCGCGCCTTTTCTGCAATGAGGTGAGCAAGAACGTTATAGCGCTCCTGATCAGTGCACTCTCCATAGTATTTGCCAAGAATCTTGATGAACTTATCGCGATACTGCTCTTCAAAATCTTGTTTATCGGTAAAAATGTTTTGTCCGTTATTTACGGCCATGCTTCCCCCTCTTTGGAAGTTCTTTCTCAAACGCTAAAACAATACCACCAAGCGGAGGAACAGACAGTTCTACCGAATAATCTCTTCCATTCCATGCCACTGGCTTGGTGGAAAGTTTCTTAGTATTCACAATACCCGAACCGCCAAACTCTTTTGCGTCGGAATTGAATACCTCTTTCCACACACCTGCAGAAGGCATGCCTAAACGGAAGTTCTGATGGGTTGCAACGTCAAAATTGATGAGAATAACCAGGTCCTCGGAAGGCTTTCTTCCGTGACGAACAAACGAGATGATTGATTGCTCATTATTGTCTGCGTCAATCCAATCAAATCCACGGTTGTCGTAGGCATGCTGCCAAAGTCCTGGATGATTCTTATAGAAATGATTAAGAGCCTTAATAAATGCCTGCTGATGAGCGTGAGTTGGATACTCCTCAGTCAAGTAATACTCAATACCCTCGTAGTAGCGCCATTCAATAAACTGCGCAATCTCGTTGCCCATAAAGTTGAGCTTAGCGCCCGGATGAGTCATCTGATGAAGTGCCAAAGCCCTCATGCCAGCAAACTGTCTCCACCAATCCCCCGGCATGCGCTGAATAAGACTGCACTTACCATGCACAACCTCGTCATGGCTGAGTGGCAGCACAAAATTCTCATTGAACTGATACATGCTGGAGAAGGTCAGAAGACGGTGGTTACCTGGTCTATAAGGGAAATCAGTCTGACAATAGTGCAGCGTATCATTCATCCAGCCCATGTCCCACTTAAGGTTAAAGCCAAGTCCTCCAACCTCAGGAGGATAGGTAACTAGCGGCCACGCTGTGGACTCTTCTGCAATCATCAAAATATCGGGATGTTCTTTTTGAGCAGTCTCGTTGCAGAGACGCAAGAAAGCGCTTGCATCCAAATCTTCCTCTGTGCCCTTATGGTTAAAGCGCTTCTGAGAAGGATCGTCGATACCAAAATTCAAATACAGCATGCTACTGACACCGTCAACACGAATGCCATCAGCGTGATAGTCCTTCAGCCACATGAGCAGGTTAGAAACAAGGAAGCTTCTAACCTCACCACGAGTAAGATCAAACTTAAGAGTTCCCCAGTTAGGATGCTCTTTTTCTTCAAAGAGCTTGGTACCATCAAACTCTGCTAGACCATGAGCGTCTTTACAGAAGCCTCCTGGGACCCAGTCTAAAATGACGCCAATACCAGCCTGATGGCAGCAGTCAATAAAGTGTTTGAACTGGGCAGGATTGCCATACCTTGAGGTGGGAGCAAAATAACCCGTTACCTGATAACCCCAAGATCCATCAAAAGGATGCTCCATAACAGGGAGAAGCTCAATGTGGGTGTAGCCCATATCTTTAACATAGGCTACCAGCTCTTCTGAGAGGTCATCATAGGTGTAGAAGGCATCTACGTTGGTGTCAAAATAGTCCTTGGGTTCTTCGGCCTGCTCTACATTCTCTGTATCAGCAGAATCTTCCTCTGGGGCAGTCAGGTCAGTATGCTGCTTCCAGCTCCCAAGATGAACTTCAAAGATGTTAAGAGGACTATGCAGGAACTTAAGCGATGCACGTCTCTTCATCCATGCTTCGTCTTCCCAAACGTACACGTCTGGGTCAAACGTAATAGATGCCGTATGTGGTCTGACCTCCGCATAGGTACCATAGGGGTCAGCCTTAAAAATCTTCTGTCCAGAAGCGGATACAATCAGGAATTTATACAATACTTCCGAGGTGATTCCTGGAATAAAACCTTCCCAGATTCCGCCATGATTTGAGCGAGAAAGAACGTTGACGGTATCATCCCAATTATTAAAGTCTCCAACAACAGAGACAGAGGCTGCATTGGGGGCCCAAACCGCAAAATGATAACCTTCAACTCCATCTTCTTGAACCGCAGGGTGTGCACCTAATTTCTTATGACTCTGGAACCATTTTCCTTGCGCAAACAAGTATGCATCCTGGTCACTCACTGCTAACGATGCATTTAACTCTGCCATGCTCACCCCCGCGCTAATCTATGAAATCTACGCATTTTATAGATTTGTTATCCATCAATGCTCGTAGTTAATAGTAACTAAGATAAACCATTACAAGGTAAAACACGGTGACAAACAGTCAATATAACTTTCACCGATAAAAAACGACCGTACGCGTTATTTTTTGTTTTTACCGATTTTTGTTAATAATAGTGAATAAAAATTGTAACTAAAAGAAATGGCAGCTTATCCAAATAAACTGCCATTTGATACAAAAACTTTTTATATAACCGTGAAGCGACTTAAGAAAGCTGGCTCCTACAAGTCCTCTTCCTAAAGTGATTCTTCAGGTTACTTGCAACTACATCTTGCGTGGTACAGCCGTCTCAGCTGAAGGAGCATGTGCAGCAATTACGTCAAGAGCCACTGCCTCTTGGTCCTTCTCGCCAGAAGCAACTGCCCTACCATATGCATCGGTATCAAGAATTGCCTGGCGGAAGCGATCAGTTGTAAATCCATAAGGAGCACGACCCCACTCGTTGGTCTTCTGAGCTCGCTCAACAATGATGTCCAGGTCAGCGTCAACAGATTCTGAAGTAATGTCCAGATCGGCCAAGGTGGTTGGGAGACCAAGCTTTCTATTAAGCGCCACCTGCTCCTCAAGTGCCTTAAGGTTGCCGTCAAAGGCATAAAGAACGCAGGTACCAAAGGAAACGACCTCACCATGAAGGTGTTTCTCGCC
This sequence comes from uncultured Atopobium sp., assembly GCA_916720745.1. Taxonomy (GTDB): domain Bacteria; phylum Actinomycetota; class Coriobacteriia; order Coriobacteriales; family Atopobiaceae; genus Lancefieldella. The sequence continues at coordinate 31,013 of CAKARX010000003.1, read as the reverse complement.
ACGCTCGCCCAGAGCAGTAAAGGCATTGTAGAAGGCGTGAGCGGTTGAGGAATTAAAGTAGTACGCACCGCGCTCTGCGCCAAGATTGGTGGTCATATTAGACACAATACCAGCAGTTACAATGATGTTCAGAACAACGTTCTCAAACGCCTCAGAGACAACGCCGGAGCGCTTATCTGCCAGCGCCTGCTCTGCGTTATCAAACAGAGGCTCAATGCAAGCGCCTGCAGCAAGAGCTCGTCCCATAAGAGGGCTGTGGAGCAGCTCAACTTCTCTGGAAGAAAGTTCAACCTCAGGACCCTTAGAGAAGGCATCGCCAATTCCTGCCCAGAAGTACTCATCAGGACTCTCTGCAATAATCTGCGTATCAATAAAGGTATGAACGGGCAGCTCAGCAGGAATGAAGTACGTATCTGCAGAACCATCCTCTTTATAGAAAACAGCAATTCTTGTTACAGGAGCGCAGTTAGAAGCAAGTGTTGGGAAGGTAAAGTATGGCTTGTCCAGAATAGTTGCAATCTCTTTACCCTCATCAATTGCGCGACCGCCGCCAACAAGGAAGAGCACATCAGCAGCAATAACCTCAGGCATTGCTGCAATCCTCTTGGCATTTGCATGCGTAGAGTTAGTGCCGTAAGAAATCCAAGAAGAGATAGAAACCTCAGAACCTGCAAGTGCAGCCTCAAGCTTTGGACGTGCCTTCTCCATTGCAGTTGGTCCACCAATGACTACGGCATTTTCGCCAAAGCGCTTAACAATGTGCAGTACCGACTTATAAGCATCAACACCAATGGTGTATGAAGGCAGATACTCCGTAAATGTTCCGCGAGATTCCATCTTTTCCATAGCGTCCTCCAAAACCTATATCAGAAAAGCGAGAATATAACTTTACCTGAACTAGTTATGTTTTTGCAGCATAAATCCTTGAACTAGTGTGTCTTCCGCCTCTTTGTAGGCTGACGAGAAAAACTCAGTATCAAGCATTTGATACTGCGGGCAGCTCACACTATTCTGGCGATTCTCCTCTGCAATGCGCTGTATAACCTGAAGTGTTTGCTCAACATCTGAATACGTAAACCCATACTGTGGATGAGCAGCGGCAACTGCAAAGAGCTCATCAGATGCTTCTGGCAGACGATTCATATCAAGCGAGCGCCCGTAAACATCAAAATCTGCTTGCTTACGAATACGTGCATCTTCTCCTGTCGGAATATGATGAGCACGCAAAAATGCCCGTGTATGAGCGTTATACACGTGGTCGCAAACAAGGTGACACCAAATGCCCACGATAAACTCTCTAAGCTGGCGCTGATCTACTAAGCTGCGCTGCTCAGCTGAGCAATAACTCACATTTGGCTGGATGAAGTCAGTCTGTAGCAGATACTCTGCTGGGTTAAGGCCACCCATAAAATTACGCTGGTATCGCCTGTAACTTGGAATAGGCAACGTTCCTGGGTATGACTGATGGCTTCGACCGTATCTCACCTTGTGAGAATAGTCTGGAACCATAAAGCCAATGTGCACGTCAGGAGCAACGTTTCCAAGCAGAAATGCATCAGGGTAGTGAATATCTACACCCAAGCAACCGGCTCCTTTCTCAAGGAGCCGGTCAGCATGAGCAATATGTACGTTCCAACTTGGCACTACAATTACCTGCTTATCCGCGAATTTCTCCGCCGGTAGAACGAAGAACCTTCTCCACAAGCTTTGTGTGGGTCTTCTCGACCTCTTCAGAAGTAAGCGTTCTATCGTCTGCACGATACGTGAGCGAGAAGGCCATGGACTTCTTGCCCTCACCAACACGCAGCGGATCGCGGTACACGTCAAAGAGTCTGATGTCGCAGAGGAGCTTGCCACCAGCAGACTTCAAACGCTGAACCAACTGCTCAGCAGTGACGCTCTCATCAACAACAATTGCCAGGTCAATTGAGATGCCTGGGTAGGTTGGTGGCTCCACAATAGGAAGGTCTTTCTGAGAAAGACGCAAAAGTGAAGCCACAGAAATCTCAAAGGCAATGACTGGAACCTCAATGTCAAAGTTCTGGAGCGACAGAGGATGAATGTTTCCAACCCAACCGATTGTCTCGCTACCTGCAAGAATCTCAGCAGCGCGACCAGGCTGCAGCCAACCGTATTGCTCTGGCTCAGCTACACGGAAACGAACCTTAGGGATGCGAAGTGCCTCAAGCAGACCCTCAACAATACCCTTGGCATCAAAGAAATCGTAGGCTGGATACTTAGCATTCCAAGCGTCATCTGCTGGACGACCAACCAATACACCACAGACATAGCTTGGCTCATCTGGCTGGCTCTTGTCCTTGTGTCCAAAAAGCACACGACCCAACTCATACATAGCAATGTTAGAAACACCGTGAGCAAGGTTGTACGCAATAGAGCGCAGAAGGCCCGGAACAATAGAGCGGCGCATCTCAGACTGGTCAGCAACAAGTGGGCTCATAACCTTTACAGGCACGCCTCTTCCCTCTTCGCTCATGCCAAGCTTAGAGAGGTCGTCTGGACTTGCAAACAGATACGACTTTGTCTCGTTTAAACCAAGAGAGCGCAGCGTACGGCCAATCTTTCTAATCTGGCGCTGCTCTGAAGTCAGGCCACCAGCATGATTTCTAGCAGCAGGAAGCGTAGCCTCAATATCGCCTTCGCCCCACAGACGAACAATCTCCTCAATCAGGTCAACCTCGCGTGTAAGGTCTGGACGGTTTGTAGGAGCAATAACACTCAACTCACCGTTATCTGCAGGAGTAACCTTGCAGCCAAGACGCGTAAGGCGAGAAACCATAAACTCTTCTGGGATCTGAGCACCTGCAAGTGCGCAGACGCGCTCTGGGCGAAGCGTAATAGTTACTGCCTCTTTTACCTTTGGATACACATCAACAATGCCAGGGCTCACCTCAGCACCACAGCACTCCTCAAAGAGAGCTGCTGCAATGTCTGCAACAGATGCGCAGCCGTTTGGATCCACAAGACGCTCGTAGCGAATAGAAGCCTCACTCATAAGGTCAAGGTTTCTACTGGTACGGCTAATGTGTCCGTTATCAAAAACCGCAGACTCCAAAAGGACATCAACGGTATTCTCGGTAATTTCAGAATCCAGGCCGCCCATAACACCAGCAAGAGCAATAGGAGTCTTACCGTTATCAGTAATGACGGTCATATCGGACGTGAGCTCACGGTCTTCTCCGTCGAGCGTCACAATGTGCTCGCAGTCTTCTGCAGCGCGGACCACAATGTGATACTTGCCATCTTCCTTGGTAAGTTTTCCAAGGTCAAAAGCGTGTAGAGGCTGGCCAGTTAAATACATAACGTAGTTGGTAACATCAACAACGTTGTTAATAGAGCGGCCTCCACAAGCCGTAACGCGGCGAGCAAGCCACTCAGGGCTTGGGCCAATCTTGACGTTACGAACCACGCGAGCGGTGTACCTTGAGCAGAGCTCAGGGTCAGCAATAGCAACATCTACCTGCTCAGATACATCTGCACCAGACTCAGACGAGACACGTGGAAGCTCAATGTGGGTGTCAGTGTCATACATTGCAGAAACCTCAACAGCCATACCAGTCATAGAAAGGCAGTCGGGGCGGTTAGGGGTAATCTCGCAATCAAGAACTACATCAGACATGCCCAGGTAATCCGTAAGAGGTACGCCAATTGGAGCATCCTCAGGAAGAATCATAATGCCGCTCTGGTCATCGCCAAGACCAAGCTCGCGAGAAGAGCAGTTCATGCCGCAAGACTCAACGCCACGCAGCTTGGACTTTTTAATCTTAAAGTCTCCAGGAAGTACCGCACCAATCATTGCCGTAACAATGTGATCTCCCTGATTAAAGTTCTGGGCACCACAAACAATCTGTAGAGGAACAGGATTTCCATCCTTATCCACATTGTTGTTGCCCACGTCAACCAGGGTAACGTACATGTGATCAGAATCAGGATGAGGCTCTTTGCTTACAACCTGAGCAGTAACAACATGGTCAAGATTTGCGCCAACACGCTCTACAGCCTCAACCTCAGTGCCCGTGCGCACAAACTCGCGCTCAAGGTCTTTTGGGTCCTGAGGAAGATCAACGAGCGTCTTCAGCCATTCATAAGATACACGCATGTGATTGCCTTTCTAGTAAGACGCCGATGATTAGAACTGACGCAGAACTCTCTGGTCACCAGAGATGAGCATGCGCAGGTCAGGAAGGTCATAACGAAGCGCTGCAACACGCTCAACACCAATGCCAAAGGCAAAGCCTGTGTACTTCTCGGAATCAATACCGCAGTACTTGAAGACATTAGGATCAACCATGCCGCAACCAAGAATCTCAAGCCAGCCCGTGTTCTTGCAGAAACGGCAGCCCTCACCGTGGCAAACACCACAAGAAACGTCTACCTCGCAGCTTGGCTCGGTGAATGGGAAGAAGTGAGGACGATAGCGGGTAGCGCGGTCCTTACCAAAGATCTCACGAGTAAAGTGGTCAAGGGTGCCCTTGAGGTCACCAAAGGTGATTCCCTCATCAACAACAAGGCCTTCCATCTGCGTAAACTGAGGCAGGTGGTTAGCATCTGCGGTGTCAGGACGAAATACCGTACCAGGGCAAATCATGTAGATAGGAGGCTCTTTTGTCTCCATGGTGTGTACCTGAACGCCAGAAGTCTGTGTACGAAGAAGCACGTCAGACTCGCCCAGTACGTGCGACTCTTTTCCTTCTGGTGCATTATCCACTACGTAGAACGTATCCTTACCAGAACGGCTTGGATGGTCCTCTGGAGCATTCAGAGCTGTGAAGTTGTAGTAGGTGGTCTCAACATAAGGGCCTGTCTCAATGGTGTAGCCCATGCTGATAAAGATGTCTTCCATCTCCTCACGTACCTGCTCAATGAGGTGCTGAGTACCAGGGCTCAGACGACGACCTGGAAGGGTAATATCAGTTGCCTCAGCATTAAGCTGAGCCTCAAGGGCTTCTCGCTTTAAGGCAAGCTGACGCTCGCGAATAGCGGTCTCAACGTTAGCACGAACGGTATTTGCAAGCTGACCCATTTGAGGGCGCTGATCTGCGGGAACCTGACCCATCATACGCATAATTGCGGTAAGAGAGCCCTTCTTTCCCATTGATGCAACGCGCACCTTCTCAAGTGCTTCAAGGTTTGTTGCCTTAGCAATTCCTTCAAGTACTTGCTCGCGAATTGCCGAGAGTTCCTCAGACATTCCCATGTAATTACCCTTTCAATAGAAAACCGTCCCTGAGCATATGCCCAAGGACGGAAAATTTCCGCGGTACCACCTCGGTTGATTGCACAGTTTTCTCTCTGTGCAATCCACTTAAAAGCCTAGTTTCGTTAGGCGGACGACTTCCCTACTGAGCAGTGACTGCCGTTCAAGTTGTAGCTCGGGAGTGAACTCTACCAGCGCTGTGCAGGTGTTTCTCAACCACGAACACCCTCTCTGTTCACAACGTGCTCCGGCAAACCTCTCCGTCAACGCACTTTGTTCAGAGTATCACACTGTGCGAGTTTTGAGCAGCAGCACAACCCTTTTTACCAGAAAGATAAACAAAAGCGTAACAACCGCGAGAAGAACGATGGTTCCTCCAGGTTTAAGGCCAAGCTCATAGGAGACAACAAGTCCACCAAGTGAGGTCAGCATACCCACCGTGCTTGCATACAAACAACATTGCTTCCAACTGCGGGAAATCTGCAGAGCGCAGGCAACAGGAACCACCATCATGGATGAAACAATAAGTGAGCCAACCGTTCTTGCTGCTACAGCAACCACCAAAGCTACTGCGATAACAAAGCCAAAATTAATAAGACTTACGGGTACACCAACACAACGGGCATGACGCTCATCAAAAGACATCAAGAAAAGTTCTTTTCTAAGGAAGAAGCAGAATGCGACTGCAAGTACGCTAATGACCACAATCATCTGAACTTCTTGCTCGCTTACCGTCAGAATAGAGCCAAACATAAAGCTGTTGAAGCTTGATGAATTGGGAACAAAACCTGACAAAACACCTGCTAGACCAATGCCTGCTGCCATAACAATAGCAACTGCAAGCTCTGACTGATCTTTAAAGTGGCGACGTACTCCCTCAACACAAAGAGCACCACCCAAACAAGCGGCAATTGCTCCGGCAACAGGATTAATGCCCGCAATCATGCCTCCTGCAACACCTGCAAGAGAGGTATGTGAGAGAGCGTCGCCAATCATAGAAAGGCGCTTCAATACAACCGTAACGCCTACCAGCGGAATAATTGCTCCCAGAAGAATTCCCACAAGAATTCCTCGCTGCATAAATACGTATTCAAACATTTATGCCCTCCTCTCGTACGAGTCTTGGGCATCTTGAACAACGTCGGACGCAGGACCAAGGGACTCCGTTAAAGCAAAATCATCTAATTTTCCGCGATTGTGGTCGTGGACATGATGAGAGTCAAGGTCACAGTGAGCTCCATGAACTGCACAGTGATCATGACCGTGACCCCTACCTGCAATTTCTGTAGCTTTGTGGTCAGCAACTTCAACAACTCGACAAGCCAGCGCATCAAGAGCTACAAGATCATGCGTAACAATAAGTACCGCAAGATCTCGAGCTGCATGGGCTTCTCGCACTAGGCTATAGAAATGATTGCGACTCTCTTTATCAAGACCAGTTGTAGGCTCGTCCAGGATAAGCAATGAAGGGTTTCCAACCAGCGCGCAGGCAAGACGAACTCTCTGGAGCTGTCCTCCAGAGAGTTCCCTGATAATACGCGTGGAAAAATCAGTCATACCTACAAGGTCAAGTGCCTCAAGCGTGCGCTCGCGACGCTCTTTAGCGCTCATCTTTACCTTTTTGGCACGAGCATACTGACTTGCATCTACTAGCTCGACGACGCTTGCAGGAAAGCGATTAACCGATTCTGAAGGCAGCTGTGGGACATAGCCTACACGCTCCCAGTCTTTAAACCGAGTCGAGGACGTTCCAAAAAGAAGTGACTTACCGCTAGTTGGCTCAAGCTCACCCACCACAATACGAGAGAGCGTAGATTTACCAGCTCCGTTATCACCAATAAGAGCGCAAATCTCACCTTGATGAACGTCTAAATTTACATCGTTCAAAACGCGTGTTTTCTTGTATGAGAAACTCACGTCTTGAAGCGAGATGGCTATCTGACTTTCCTGCAACACGTCCTCCAAACATCCAGCCTAAGCTGGCAACACACTATGCGAGAGCGCCCTCAAGAGCCTTGAGGTTCTCGCGCATAACAGAGAGGTAATCCTCGCCTGCCTTAAGCTCCTCGTCAGTAAGACCCTCAAGTGGGTTAAGCTCTTCAACACGAGCTCCTGTTGCCTCAGCAATTGCCTGAGCAACCTTAGGACTTACCAATTCCTCACTAAAAATAACCTTTACATTATGCTCTTTTACAAACTCAGTAATCTCTTTCATTTCTTGAGCATTTGGCTCTGCATCTGCCTCAACACCCTCAATAGGCATCTGAGTGAGACCATAAGCCTCGCACAAATAACCAAATGCCTGGTGAGAAACAACAATGGTCTTGTTAGGTAGTGAATCCAGACCCTTATGGAACTCACTATCAAGCGTATCAAAGTCTGCGTTTGCCTTATCAAGATTGGCAGCATACTCTGACTTGTGCTCAGAGTCCTTCTCGGAAAGGGCTTCACAAATATTCTTCATCTGAATCTTTGCATTCAGAGGGCTCAACCAAACGTGAGGATCGATTCCGCCGTGGTCATGATCGTGGTCATGATCATGGTCATCTTTTTTCTCCTCATGATCGTGATCATCGTCCTCTTCAAGCTCAAGAAGTTTAACGTCTTTGCTGGTCTCAACTGCTGTAAGTTTTGTGCCAGAACCAAGTCCATCAAGTACGTCCTTGACCCAGTGTTCCATACCAGCACCGTTGTAAATCAAGAAGTCTGCTTCCTGGATAGTCTTCATATCCTTGCTGGATGGCTCCCAATCATGTGGCTCAGTGCCAGCAGGAACCAGGCAAGTTACCTCAGCATGATCGCCAGCGATGCGCTTTGCAAAATCGTACATAGGATAAAAACTTGCAACAATGCTGAGCTTCTTCTGGTCTTTATTATCAGAAGCTCCTTCTTGCTTTTGAGCCTCAGGCTTGCAGCCAGCAAGAATAGCACTCACGCCAAAAGCGGATGCTACAAGTGTGCTACGACGAGAAACGGTTGGATTCAAATTCATGTTACATCTCCCAAAACTATAAAAACCAATATGGTGTAGTGCCAAATTCTTCAAACAAAATCGTGCGATTGTCATCACTACCAAGCATAAAAACATGGCGAGAAACCCATGTTTCTCCTCACTTCTTTGCCTTTCTACTCACTTCTCATCATCTGAACATGCATTCATGCTTCCCCTTTAGCACGAAAGCGGGCTGTCTTCCGACAGTCCGCTTTCTAAAAGTTAGCCTTAGTATACATATTCCAATTCAAGTCAACGATAAATTTTTTATCTTTTCCGCAAACGGAATTGGAATAAACAGGTTAACTGTTTTATCTCTTACTAACCTACTGATCTTTCTCCGCATACGGAGTAATAATCAGATCTCCACTATTATACTCACCCAAATAAACCTCTGAAGCAGACTTATAACCTTGATGCTCAAGTTCTCTTTCAAGCCAATTCTCTTCCAGGTCCAGCGTCTCAAGAATGTTTGTCTGAACTTGTCCGTCAGTAATAAGCGGGAATCTAACGTTCTCTTCTCCATTTTTAACAATAATCAACTGTCCATTTTGTTCAAGAATGGCACGCTTAACGTCTGAAATATAATTCACTCCTGCCTGGCGAAGCTTCAGCGACACATCGTAGGCAGTGAGACCCATAGACCTACAGTTGTCTACAAGCAGCTTGCCCTTATCAATAACAATAACAGGACGTCCATCAATCAACTGCTTGACCAGCATATTGTTTGTTCTCAACCATTTGAGAACCATAACAATAATGAGCCAAATAAGCAGGACAAGGGTGAACTGCAAAATGGTAATTGAACTGTTGTAGATCATGCCGCCAACAATGCCGCCAAGTACAAAGTTTTGAACCTGGTCAATTGCTGCAGTTGGTGCTAGGTTTCCTTTTCCGCTGACGTTAATTGCCAGAACAAGCGAGAAAAGACCGATGCACAATTTAATGGCAACTTCTAAATAAAAGTTCATCGATCTACTCCTCTACATGCTTAATGTCATTACCAATGAGATTGATCTGTTCAATGACATAGTCATTCTCGGTATTTTTCAAAACGTGATAATACTTACCGTCAACCTCAAGATACGAGGGATTTCCTTGGCTATCAAAGGCAACGTACACGTGGTCAAAATCAACCTCAAGACGTCGAGCGAAGCTTTCTTGTGAGGAAACAATTGACTCATAGTGCTTACTTGTCTGATTGACCTCTAGCACACGATCAAGCTGTAGAAGTCCAAGAAAGATTAATGAGAACAGCGCAATAAGCGCCAGCTCACGATACTTAGAATTCTTTCTATCGCGCATGTAATGCACAAGCGAGAAGATCATTAGAAGTGCAACAAGGCCAAATAGAACAAGCTGAGTCCAGTCAAATACTGTTGCATGGTGAATTAAATAGTTATGGGAATAGAACTCCATAGGCTTCCTTTAGTTTGCATTACTCAAGATTTGCTGCTTAAGCCTTGTAAACGCTCTTTCCTCCAAGGAACGTCTCTTCAAGCTGAAGATCTTTTGTAACAACAATAAAGTCAGCATCATATCCAGGACGGATGAAGCCACAAACATCATCAATTCCACAAGAGCGAGCTGGGTTTTCTGAAGCCATACGAACCGCTTCTTCAGCAGAAACAATACCCCAGTCAAAGACGTTCTTCACGCCTTCAAACAGACGAAGGATTGAACCAGCAAGGCTATGAGACTCATCCATCAGACGAGCAGTTCCGCCTTCAACAACAACAGGGAAATCGCCAAGTTTGTACTGTCCATTAGGCATACCACCTGCACGCATGCAGTCTGTAATAAGAACGGTATGGTCATATCCCTTTGCATTTACCAGAGCACGGACTGCAATAGGATTAAGGTGATGGCCGTCGCAAATAGCCTCTGCATAGGTACCGTGGGTAGTCATTGCAGCACCAACCATACCTGGCTCACGGTGGTGAAGACCACTCATGCCGTTATAGGTGTGAACAAAGATGTCTGCCCCAGCGTTTACGCAGGCAAGAGCTTCCTCATATGTTGCATCGGAGTGACCAAGTGCAACATGAACACCGCGGTCTGCCATCTCTGCACAGAACTCTGGAGCGCCATCGCGCTCTGGAGCAATAGCAATCTTGGCAATCCAGCCGTCAGCACGCTCCTGCCACTCATCAAAGACCTCTACATCTGGATCAAGGAAGTACGCAGGATTCTGGGCACCCTTGTGTTTCTCGGTAAAGAAAGGCCCCTCTAGGAAGATACCCTGAATGCGAGCAGCGTCAATGCCGTTTGCCGCAATTCCCTCTGCTGCATCAGCAACGGACTCACAAGCATCACCAGTTTGCTCAACGCTTGCGGTTAGTGTTGTTGGAAGCCAAGAAGTTACGCCGTTAGAGAGCAAACCCTGGGCAATCTCAATGACGCCATCAGGATCGCAGTCCATAATATCGTGGTCCAGGAAGCCATGGATATGTGTATCAACAAGGCCAGGAGCCACCCAAGAACCAGTGCGGTCAATAATCTCGCAGTCTGGCTTCTCTTTAGTGAAATGACCAAATACACCGTCTTCTACAAGCAAATATCCTGGACCAGAAGTTGCTCCTGGCAAAAAGAACTTATCTGCTTTAACTGCAAATGTACTCATACGTACCTCAATCATTCTCAAAAGGACGCGCCATAGGCACGCCCTTCTTAGTAATTCCTATAGTGAGTGAATTGTAACACCCTTAACCACTCGATTAACCTGACCAGTTGGAGAAGGTGTGTCCGGTTTGTTATTGACACGAACTGAGTTCAAGAGTGCCACCACTTGAGCAACCATTACAAAAGGCAGTGCCAAATAAGGTGCTGGTAGAGGCTCTGTGAATACTGGAAGACTAAACGTTCTTCCCGTAAAGTTTGTTGTCCCCTCTTGCTCAATACCAATAGTCAGAGCAGCAATCTGGTCCCCCTTAATCTCGTCAAGAATATCCAGATCATATTGACGCGTATAAGGGTTATTGGAAACAAAATCAAACACCAGGGTGTGCTCGTCGACAAACGACTTTGGTCCGTGGCGATATCCCATCGAGGAATCCCACGACGTTGCATTAATACCAGCTGCAAGCTCCAAAATCTTAAGCTGAGCCTCATGAGCAAGGCCCACAAAAGGACCAGAACCCAGATAGGTAATGCGGTTGAAATCGCTCTTGAGCCACTCAGCAATCTCTTCCTCGCGCTCAATTACCTGCCTACCCAGCTCAGCAGCATCAGAAATCCAAGCCTTCTTCTGTGAGTCATCAGCACTATCAAATACCAGCGTTGCAAGAAGTGTCATACAGCTATAAGAGCCGGTCATGGCAAAGCCCTGGTCATTTGCACCAGGAATAAGAAGCAGCAATGTATCGTCTTTACCTGCGGATTCAACAGCAAGTTTTCCTTCAGGAGCGCAGGTAATATTGATAAGCAATAGATTTTTAACAATCTTGCGAGCAATATTTACTGCAGCAAGACTCTCTGGACTATTACCAGAGCGTGCAAAAGAAACCAGGACCGTTGGATCATCTGGATCAAGGCTGCCATAAGGATCAGAAACAATATCAGTAGTTGCAACAGACGCAAACTCAAAAGAGCTCTTCTCGCCATGAGAACGAAGATACGGAGTAATGGTATCGCCTACATATGCCGAGGTACCTGCACCCGTAAAGACCACGCGGGTACGACGACCCTCGCCAAGATTGCGAGCACGCTCGACAAACTCTTTAATTGCAGAAAGGTTCTCCTGATAAATGCCAAAGGTAGATACCCAAAGCTCAGGCTGCTGCTTAATCTCGGCAGTTGTAATATGAGCGCCTAGTGCCTTTAGCTCTTCTTGGCTCTTCTTAAACATTGATATCCCTTCTCACAGCTATTTAACTGCGTGTATGTACAATTTTGTATCTAAACTGATCCGCACGAGCCACGCTTAGTGTGAACTCAACAATGATATTTCTGTCATTGTACGTGGTGCGTGTGAGACTCAAAACAGGCGAGCCTTCAGAAATTTGCAATAAAGTGGCGTCATCCGAGCGAGCAATTGAAGCCTTGAACTCCTCTTCTGCTACACCAATCTTTATGTTGTAGTCTTCTTCAAAAATTTGGTAGAGAGATTTTTGCTCAACATCATGAGCAGTAAGCGAGAAAAACTGTGAGACTGGAAGGTAGGTTACCTCCAGCATCATGGGCACAGTATCAGCACTTCTTAAACGCTTGATGCGGAAGAGTTTCTCGCCAAGAATAACGTGCATATGCTGGGCTAAGAACTTATTAGCCTCAATAGTGTCAAACTCCAGAATAGTTGTCTTAGGAACTCGACCTAACTGACGCTGCTGGTCAGTAAAGCTATAGCCTCCCATAAGGTCTGTTGCACGTTCAGAGACGTCTGCAACAAAGGTACCGCGGCCACGCTGGCGATAAATGAGCCCCATGTGTTCAAGCTCTTGCAGGGCAAGTCTTACCGTGGTGCGAGAAAGTCCGTAGGAATCGGAGAGTTCACGCTCAGAAGGAAGTGGATCATCTGGATCCATCTCGTTCTCAATACGATAGCGCAGCATATTTGCTAGCTGCTCGTAGAGTGGCTGTCTTCCCATAAACGTTGTCATCAAAACTCTCCTATAAAAGACGGGTGCCCACTAAGTGGACACCCGTCACACTTACTTAACCCCAAATATATGGGAGAACGCCAAAGCCAGAACCAAGAAGTGCAATTACCAGAAGCAGGCAGATGCACATAATTGGAGTCCAGTTACGCTTTGCCATGAGGTAGTACAGACAAAGGGTAAGAGCCAGTGGGATAAGCTTTGGGCAAACGCCGTCGAGGATCTTCTGGATGTCAATGGAGACAGGAGAAGTGACTTCCTCGCCAACAGTTACCAGGTTAACACCGTTGCCGACTGGAGCAATAGCAGTAGTGCCGTCCTTGCCATCAGCAGTCTTGCCGCCGATGAACTTAACGGACTCAGGATTCTTCTTATAGTCAGAATAAGAACCCTCAGCAAAGAGAGCCTTGTCATACTGACCAGAAGCAAGCTGCTCGTCAGAAAGAGTTACCTGAGAAAGAACAACACTGTGTGTCTCACCGTTAGGGATGTTTGCGCCAGCGCCAAGCTTGGTTCCGCCGTAGCAGACAACCAGGCAGCCAACAACAAAGACGCCCAGGATAGAAGCAGCACGAGTGAACTCTTTTGCGTTCTCGGTGAGCAGAGTAATTGCGTCAGTACCCATCTTGTAGGAAAGGTTCATCAACCAATAACGTACCGCAAACTGTGCGATGTTAAAGATGATGAGGAACAAGAATGGTGCAAAGACGTTGCCGGAGATTGCCATGTTAGAGGTAATACCAGCAGTAATTGGAACAAGGGTGAACCAGAACAGTGCGTCACCAATGCCGCCCAGAGGGCCCATTGCAGAAACGCGGACTGCACGAATGGTTGGGATATCCAGCTTGTTCTGCTCAAGGGAGAGAACAATACCCATAACAAAAGTAACCAAGAATGGGTGGGTATTGTAGAACTCAAGGTTGTGACTCATGGAAGCAGCAAGGTCATCCTTGTTGTCGCCGTGAATCTTCTCAAGACCTGGGAGGATACCGTAAAGCCAACCAGCTGCCTGCATTCTCTCGTAGTTGAAGGAAGCCTGCAGGAACAGGGAGCGCCATACCATCTTGTTGAGCGTCTTCTGATCAAGTGGCTCAGCAGGAGTGGTGTTCTGATAGGTATCAGGAATATTAAATGCCATCTTCGAAGTCACCTCCAGCAACAACAGCAGGAGCAGCATTCTTCATCTTGGTCTGGAGCTGGTAATCCCAGAATGCGATACCAAAGCCGATGAGAGCAAGAAGCAGAAGTGCTGGACCAGAGAGCTCAGGAATGCTGATAAATACGATTGCAGCTGCAAAGCCCATGAGGAAGAAGCCCCAAAGCTCGCGAGAAACCATAACCTTCAGCAGGATTGCAAAGCCGACGAAGCGCATCATGCCACCGGCGACGGACAGTGCATTCATGAGCCACTTTGGAATTGCAGTGGTGATCTGAGTGCCAAATGCAGCGCCACCCAGGAAGAACAGGGTAACAATGACACCAAAGAAAAGACCAAGGGCAGCCATTGCGCCGTAGTTAATACGAGCAATTCCCTTAGGATCAGCCTTCTCGGCGTATGCATCAGCAGTTGCCATTACAGGGGACATAATGGTAAAGATGATGGTTACTGCATACTGACCAAGCAGGGAGAATGGAATTGCTGCAGCTACAGCAGCCATTGGCTCAAGCTTAGTAGTGATTGCAAAGACTGCAGACATAATGCCGCCGATAACAGCGTTAGGTGGCTGAGCACCACCAACAGGCATGTTGCCGATGGTCATAAGCTGATAAGTACCACCAACAATGAGACCAGTCTGAACGTCACCAAGAATCAAACCAACCAAAAAACCAGTTACGATTGGCTGGTAAAGAGACTCGAGGAAACTAAACTGATCGATGCCAGCGATAAACGCAACGATGAAAATTAATAACACCTGAATAGGGCTAACATCCATCTTAACTCCTCCTTTCAAACACACCATAACTACCGATGACGATGATCGGCAGACTATCCGAATACCTTTGCCAACCTGCTAGAAACGTTGCACCATTGCAACTTTTTGTAATCTCTACCAGGAAGTTGCGCGCAAAACTTACTCGAATAGCTTTGAGATATCCTCGACCGGGGTCGTAGGAACACGCCTAATCTCTAGAGTCACCCCCAATTCCTGAAGCTCACGAAAGGCAGCGACGTCCTTATCGTCTACCGCCACACTTGTGGCGACCTGTCGCTTTCCCTCAGCCATGTGCATATTGCCGATGTTCACTTTTTTGATAGGAACACCGCCCTTGACCAGAGTGAGGACATCCTCTGGATTCTCGGCAACTAAGAAAATGTGCTGGCTTGCAGAAGCCTTGTGAATAACATCGATAGTTTTCTGAAGCGTAAAGTACCTGGTTGCAACGCCGCTAGGAGCTGCCATGTCCATAAGACCCTGACGCATTTTATTTCCTGCAACCTCGTCATTAGCAACAAGGATAAGGTTTGTACCAAGGGTGCCGTTCCACTGAGTAGCAACCTGACCATGAATCAAACGATTATCGATTCGAGCAAGCTTGATATCTGGTTCTCCCATAACAAGTTCTCCTCTCTTTGCACGCATATTTATACGTGCTATCTGCGATTCTCATCGCACTACTCGCAACTTGCGCTGCGTGTTTTACTGCAAATTTATTTATTGTTGGAAACGTTGATTACAGCCCAACGATCCAGCGTGATTACCACATTTGGAGCAAACTCAACATCTACTGTTTCTTTTTTGACGTCTTTTACTACGCCATACATTCCGTTGTTGGTCTTAACCTTCTGACCAGCATGAAGATTCTTCAAAAACTCTGAAGTTGTTCCCGCCTTTTTAGAAGAAGCTCTCCACACAAAGAAGGAATACACAAGACCTAAAATTACCAAGAACGCGAGAAGAACAATGGATGAAGCAAGAATGTTCTCTGCTAGATTTGCCATGTGTATCTCCTTAACTCAGCAACAAACGCTACTTAAATACCATCGTCTCCGAAGATGTCATCTTCTGGCTCAACCTCAAGCTCAAGACGCTTATGGACAACTCCCTGGCTACCAGCAACAACAGCAGTATCAACCAGCTCTTCAAGAGAGGTATCTGCCATGCGACTACCAAGTGTTTCAAGAAGCATAGGAAGGTTTGTACCGGTAACAACTTCTACGTTTGAATAGTTCTGGGCAATTATCATTGCCTGGTTAAAAGGCGTTCCACCAAGAAGGTCGCAAAAAACCAACACGCCATCAGTAGTATCAAGAAGATCGGAAATTGTGGCAGCAAGAGTTTCTGGGTACGTTGCAGCACCGGCTTCAATAAAAGGAACGGGAACAAAAGCTTCTTGCTCACCAGCAATCATCTTCAAAGCATCAGAAAGACCATTTGCAAACGTTCCATGACCAGTTAAAACGCAACCTACCATGTCAAACTCCTTTCAAAGAGCTGGAAACTATCTGGAGAGCTACACGGAAAACTAGGGGTGCTAAAGCTTTCTTAAAGTGGTAGATACCAGATAACAACCTAACATAAGTATAGTCTAGAGAGCTTCTTGTGATGTGTACGTTAACAATCGACGGTTTAACGGTACTATTTTTACCGTAAACGGTACGCACGTTGTTATTTTCGCAGGTAGATATATGGATAAATTGTGATGATGCGCTAAAAAGTTAGAACTTTGCCTTAAAAATTAGAAGTTCTTATAACGCACCTTTATACGTAATAAATGGAGTAAACAACCCTAAAATCCTGCTCAAATACGATGAAAACATAAAATTGGTATTAAGAAATTATGTACTGGTATCTTTTTTTATAACATCTAAAGAAAAGTTTCTTGATGGTGCTTTGGTTAAATAGATTCAACTCGATTCTATTTACAGAGGCACTGTTTCAAAGCGTTTCTCGCCCCTGCTATTCTCTAGGCACTCATTGTGCACTGTCTTTTTGACGAGGTGATATGCGTGATTGTTACCGTAACACTCAATGCATCCATTGATAAGGCGTACTACCTGGACTCTCCTGTTGTAGATGGAACCGTGCATAGAGTCTCGGTAGTGGATAACAGCGCAGGCGGCAAGGGTCTTAACGCCTCACGAGCCATTACCACCCTTAATTACCCCGTATGTGCTACAGGATTTGTAGGTGGAAATAACGGTAGATACCTTGTTGAACTGGCACATAAAGATGGTATTACCAGTGATTTTATTTATACCGAGCAAGAAACCCGCTCATGCATCAACATTCTGGAGCCAAGCGGACAGTCAACTGAGTTTTTAGAGCCTGGTCAGCCCGTTCTTCCTGAAGAATTCCTTGCCTTCAAGGCAAAACTTGTGCAGCTTATCAAAGAAGCTGAGGTTGTCACCTTTAACGGCAGTATTCCAAAAGGAATTTCTGCTGCTAACTACAAAGAGCTCATTGAAGAGACCATGGCTGCTGGTGTGCCTTGCATTGTAGATGCCTCAGGTACACTGCTCACCTCCTGTGTTGATGCCCTTCCTACCATGATCAAACCAAATACCGATGAAATCGGTCAGCTTCTAGGAAGAGAAGTAACCACAGAAGATGAGGTCATCGCGGCAGCTCAGGAGCTGCATAAACGCGGCATTAAAATTGTAGTTGTCTCGCTTGGTGCAAAAGGTGCACTAATGGTTTCTGATGAAGGAACCTTTAGGGCAAATCCTCCAAAAATCGAGGCTATCAATCCTGTTGGTGCAGGAGATACCCTTGTTGGCTCATTTGCTGTTGCGCTTGCGCAGAAAAAGCCAACCTCAGAGTGTCTTACCTTTGCGCTGTCTTGCGCTACCGCAAGTTGTCTTTCTGCAGGTACCGGACGCTTTGATCAAGCTGTTGCAGCAGAAATTCATAAACAGGTGGCAATCAAAAAGATTGCTGATTAAGTCACCGCAAGACGGGTTTCTCGCCAAAGGTTACAAAGACAAAACTATTTCTAGAAAACTTACGTAACAGAGTAAGAGAAACGTTACAATTTTTTCAGTCAATCAAAGAGCCCTTTGGGGCGAAAGGAGCAATAGATGTTCGTTACTACTAAGCAGATGCTTCTTGACGCGCAGGCTGGCCATTACGCTGTTGGCGCCTTTAACGTTGAGAACCTTGAGTTTGTAATGGCTGTTGTTAAGGCAGCAGAAGAGCGCCGCTCCCCTGTTATTCTTCAGACCACTCCTGGCACCATCAAGTACGCAAGCCTTGATTACTTTGCAGCAATGGTTCGTTGTGCTGCTGAAGAGGCAACTGTTCCAGTTGCTCTTCACCTTGATCACGGTGACGGCTTTGACCGCTGCATTCAAGCAGCTCGCGCTGGTTACACTTCCGTCATGATTGACGGCTCTCACGTTCCTTTTGAGGACAATATTGCCCTTACTGCATCCGTTACCAAGTTTGCAGGTCCTATTAACCTTCCTGTTGAGGCTGAGCTTGGCAAAGTTGGCGGCAAAGAGGACGACGGCCCAGCTGTTGAGGGCGAGAACCCCTACACTGATCCAGACCAGGCTGAAGAGTTTGTTGCACGCACCAACTGCACTTCTCTTGCAGTTGGCGTTGGTACCGCTCACGGCGTCTACCACGGCACGCCTCACATTGAGCAGGGCGTCCTCAAGGCAATCCGTCAGCGCCTTGATATTCCTCTGGTTCTTCACGGCACCTCGGGCGTTCCAGATGACCAGGTAGCAGAGGCAATTCAGAACGGTATTTGCAAGGTTAACTACGCAACCGAGCTCCGCCAGGTCTTTACCGCGGCCTTCATGAAGTACATGTCAGAAAACCCTGGCAACTTTGATCCAAAGAAGCCTTCTATCCCTGGTATGGAAGCAATCACTCAGATTGTCGCAAGCCACATGGATAACCTGGGTTCTTCCCACAAGGCTTAAGCTTAAAGGCATAGTCATCGCACGTATCCTGCTTTTGCAGATAAACATGAGGCGAGAAGATCGATTGGTCTTCTCGCCTTTGTGTTAAAAGCAAAGCGTTTTTGAAAACGCAAGCCTTAGCAGATCTTGCAAATCCAGTCTGCCTCTGGAGCCTCAATCTCGCCAGACTGAATGCTGGTCAGCGTGTTGCGGAGCTTAGACATAACTGGTCCAACAGCCTCCATACCAGCACCAAAGACAATCTCTTTCTGGCCGTCAACAACTTTGCCAACAGGAGAAATAACAGCAGCGGTACCGCACATACCGCACTCAACAAACTGGTCAAGCTCGTCAAAGCGGACAGGACGCTCAATAACCTTCATACCAAGCATATCTTTAGCAACAGTTGCCAAAGAGCGACGGGTAATAGAAGGCAAAATGGAATCTGTGTAAGACTGTGGAATAACCAAGGTTCCCTCTTTATCAACAAAGAGGAAGTTTGCGCCACTGGACTCCTCAACATAGGTACGAGAGCCAGAGTCAAGATACATACTGTCTGCAAAGCCCTGCTCATGTGCCCAGGTGGTTGGGTACAGAGACATAGCGTAATTGAGGCCGGCCTTGATGTTACCGGTTCCGTGAGGAGCAGCACGGTCATAAGGAGAAACGGTCAGCGCAACAGGAGCAACACCGTTAGAGTAATAAGCTCCAACTGGAGTGACCATAATGCGGAACTCATAGGTAGGAGATGGCTTAACACCAACAGTATTGCCGGTACCAATCATAAATGGACGAACATACAGCGTAGCGCCCGTACCAAATGGTGGAACCCATGCTGCGTTTGCAGAAACAACCTCTTTAACAGCAGCAACAAATCTATCCTCAGGAAATGGTGGCATGACAAGACGAGATGCAGAGTCAACCATACGCTGAGCATTGAGATTAGGACGGAAGCAGACAATATCACCAGAGACTGTGGTGTAAGCTTTTAAACCCTCAAAAACTTCCTGGCAATAATGGAAGATGTTTGCGCATTCAGACAGCGTAATGCTGTGGTCGGTAGTAAGGCCACCCTCATCCCAAGCACCGTCTTTGTAGTGGGCAACGTAGCTGTAGTCACACTGCGTATATGCGAAGCCAAGCGCTGTCCAATCGATGTCTTTCTTCTCCACTGAGTTTGCCATGGCTTTCCTTTCTCCGTGGGTTTTAAAGAATGAACTTCATCATAAACATGCGGATATGAATACCTAGTCCTATTAAATAGTTTGTAACCGAATAGATATTTTGCGGTATAACGTACATGAGCTGAAGGGAGCAAAAATGAATATCAAGCTTAAGAGAACTTACGATGCGCCAGAAGCTGACGATGGGTATCGCGTACTGGTAGATAGACTGTGGCCTCGTGGTATCAAAAAAGAGAACCTACACGCTGATGAATGGGCTAAAACCATTGCTCCTACTACTGAGTGCAGAAAAGCATTCAACCACGATCCAGAGCGCTTTGATAGCTTTGTGTCTACCTATACAGCTGAACTTGACAGCAATCCTGACGCAGATGCCTTTGTCGAACAGCTTAAAAAGCTTGATCAATCTACCGTGACACTGCTTTTCTCGGACAAAGACACTACGTACAACAACGCAGTAGTGCTCAAAAAGTGGCTTGAGACTAAGCTTAAGTAATACGCTTACCCAGCCACGCTTACATATCTTGCGAGAAGAACTCCTTGTAGAACTTTAATTCTTCAGGAGTATCTATGCTTGATGAGAATAAAATATCAGGCTCTACGGCGCTAGTGTTCTTGTCAGCAGCAGCATCTGCAGAAGCAAGTAAGTTTGCCTGTCCAAGCAAACGCTTAAGCTGATGAGCGGCGCCTGCCCCACCGTCAAAAAATTCTACGTCTCCTAAAACAGAGCTAATTTGCTTCTTGATAAAGGGGTAATGGGTACACCCAAGAACCACGGCATCTACCTGGCCAGCATAATTTCCCAAAAGCTCGGTCAGTCGTTTATGCATCTGTTCTGAATCAGCCTGACCAGATTCAATAAGCTCTACCAGGCCTTCTCCTGGAATAGAGACAACCTTTGCAGAAGGATGCAGGCGCGACTCAAGATTGTGGTACTTCTGCAAAGAGAGCGTTGCTTTTGTAGCCAGAACAACCACTGTTCCATGGGGATATGCAGTTACTGCAGGCTTAAGAGCTGGCTCAACACCCACAATAGGTACATGAGGATAGGTTGCCCTCAGCTCGTCTGCAGCAGCAGCTGTAGCAGTATTGCAAGCTATAACTAGCGCTTTAGCACCCTCATCGATAAACTTTTTAGCAATAGCCGCAGAGCGCTGGGCAATCTGCGCTTTTGGTTTAGTGCCATAAGGAGCAAATGCAGAATCGCCAAAATAATGAAATTCCTCGTGAGGCATTTGGACAACAAGGTGTTTAAGCACACTCATGCCACCAACGCCTGAGTCAAATACACCAATAAAATTATGAGGAGCTAAGCGAGCTTCCATTACAAACCTTTCAAACTGAATGTAAAGTATTTTATACCTTTATCATTCAAAGGTTGATTTGCGTCACTCTTGGGTAGAATGCCAAAGATATGTTTTTAACGATTGGAGTTTCATGAGCAACGAAGGTAAAAAGGTAAAGGTCCACTACGTAGGCACTCTTGATGACGGAACTAAGTTTGACTCCTCCCGTGATCGCAACGAGCCACTGGCATTTACCTGCATGGCTGGTCAGATGATCCCTGGTTTTGATGAGGCTGTCAAAGATATGACCGTTGGACAGATTGTTGACGTCCACATTCCAGCAGCAGAGGCATATGGTGAGCGCCATGAGGAGGCAGTGCAGCCTGTTCCCGTAGCTCAGCTTCCAGGCTCTGAGAATCTTGTTGCAGGTCAGCAGGTTACTCTGGGCACCCCTGAGGGATACCCTGTTATGGCAACCGTTGTCTCTAACGACGGCACCACTATCGTCTTTGACACCAACCATCCCATGGCTGGTAAAGACCTTAACTTCAACATTGAGCTTCTCGAGGTTGAAGAGTAATCCACTCCCCCTTTATAGGGCGAGAAGGGCGTAGGTGCTTCTGGCATCTGCGCCCTTCCTTTTTGCGTTAAATAGACATCAAAAAGAGCTTAGCTGCATGCAACCAAGCTCTTTTACGTAACAAGTTATGAGGGACCAATACCTTAGCTTAGGACAACGCCGCCAAGCCAGCCCCACCTTGGAGTACTCAAAGCACCAAGCTCTGAAATCCAAGAGCTCAAGCTCTGGCTTCTTACAATACCAGAGAGGCAGTGCCTGACCATGCCGCCACCAATGTAGATGCCAACGTGGCCGTAAATCAGAGCTGCAGCAGAACCACCAAGAGTTGGAACAGCAATAATCATGCCAGGCTCAATAGCGCTCTGATCAGTAGAGTAGCACCAGGAATAGTACATATCACAAGCGTTGCCATAGAAGGTGCCAACACCTGCGTTTGAGAAGACGTTGGAGACCCAAGCTGCACAGAAACCAGCACCGGTAGATCCGGTATAGCCCGCAGCATTAACAACTGCAGCAGCAGAACCAGAACCAGCAGAAGAGGTTCCTCCTCCGCCACCGCCGCCAGAGTAGCTACTACCGCCACCGCTGTCGCTTGATGCAGCAGCACGCTGAGCGGCAACACGCTCTGCCTCCTGCTGAGCGGCAAGAAGCTCAGAATCACGCTGGGCAATAAGCTCTTTGACATTGTCATCAAGATTTGCAACAACGTTTGCAGCGTCCGCCTGACGAGCAGAAATATCATTAAGCTGAGACTCCTGGGAAGCACGGAGATTCTCAAGTTCAGCCTTCTTATTCTCAAGCTCGGTCTTCTCGGACTGAAGAGCAGCCTTATCAGACTCAAGAGCGGCCTTCAGGTTTTTAACTTCCTCAATCATCTTCTGATCGGACTCAGAAATCTTATCGAGATAGTAAATATTAGAAGTGAGCTCCTCAAAGCTTGCAGAAGAAAGAATCATCTCCAAAGCACCGGCTGGGCCAGCCTTGTAGTTGCTGGACATACGAGCGCCAAGTGCTTTTCTCTTCTCGGCAATCTGAGTTTCCTTTTCAGAAATCTCTTTCTGCTTAGCATCAATCTGATTCTGCTTATCTGCAATCTGATCAGAGATAGCGCCAATCTGAGAGTTAGTGTCATTGAGGCTTGCCTGCATGTTGGAGACTTCATTAGAAATCTCATCGAGCAGCTTCTGAGCAGCATCGTAATCGCTACGAGCAGCATCGATCTGAGCCTGTGTAACACCAAAAGCAGGGCGAGTATTAATCAGGGATGCAGTAACGGCAGCGGCAGCAATGCCCATGCCGGCAAAAATCTTAAGAGCATCACGACGATTGAAAAGAGCAGCGCTCTGCTCCTCAATGGTGGTGCTTTGCTGTTTCTTTAAACTCATAAGGGTCTCCTAGAACGTTTAGTAGTACGGTGTGACCTTTGAGAGACTATTCTACCCGAGATACACGATGATATTCAAAAAGATACGTAATTTACAAACTCCCCGAAACGAATTTTGGGAGTTTTGGCTCTAAATTGTGAGGTCAGAGATAGGATTTAGCGGTTTTCAATATGTGCAACATTTTTTATTGAAATGGTAATCCTGCCATCAGACTCGTGAGAAAATTCTAAGTAACCTGGACGATCCGTTAGGTTTGAAGGGAATGAAATCTCAATTCCCGTATCAGTGCGAATCTTATGATTCTTTGCAATTCTGTTAGCAACACCGCGTTTAACAGGAACTTCTTCGGGGAGCTCTCTACTTGCCACCTGAGCCTCGTACTTTTCCTGAATCTCAGGACGCTCCTCAAAGATACGCTTACCAACCTTGATAGGGTCTACTACCTCTTCTACCTCTGCTGCTTCTGCAACGGCAGCCTTGGCACGAGACACCTCAACGGCAGGCTCAAGACCATACTCTTCTGCCAAGTCTTGAACAATAACAGTTACCTCACCAATAACTTCATGACTGGAAGCCTCCGATGAGCACTCAAGGAAGAGTTCTGGGATGATGAACTTTCCCTCTCCTGCTACAGAGCGGTCATGATCATGGAAATCAATAGCACCAGTATCCAGGTCGATGACTGCATATGAATCAACCTTTTGCGTTGGAGATGGCAGCGTTGCATCTTGGCGCAAAATCTCATTTGCAGAACCGTTTACGTCATGAATAAAGGCCTGCTTGCGCGGAAGAAGCACAATGGCAAAAAGACGTCTTCCCTCACCCTCAAATGCCTCAGCTTGAGCGTCCTCATCGTCTGCAGCAGCACTAGCAAGCGCCTGGCCAGCATCGGTATCAATGTAGTCCGCTACAAGAAGATCGCACTGCTCAACGTCATCTGCGCGACGAAGCTCTTCCCAGAACCACTGAGCAATCTGATGAGAAAACTCTACAAACTCAACGTCTCCGTGGGCATACTCCTGAAGACCTCCAGCAAAGTTACTGGTAGGAGCAAACTCTCCGTGCCTGGACTCTGGGTTTGCCGTAATTTTACGCAATCTACGCTGTACGTATGACTTTGTCTGACGGTCCTCTAAATCCAAGGTAGATTGAGAGAAGTATTTAGTTCCCGTCTCAAAATCAAAGACGTGAAGAATTGCCTTAGTAACTCTAAGCATGTAAAACCTCGTCTATTGCAGATTGTTTGTAGCTGGCGAGAAACCCTAGTGCTTGACGCACATCAGAGGATCGCCAATCTTAACCAGTGGACGACCACCAATCAGTGTTCCGGACTCACCAATGAGGTCAATGCGCTCATACTGATCTGCATTAACAACGGTAACAACTACAACGTTCTCATATCCTGCTTCTTCAATGGCAGCAGCATCAAATGAAATCAGTGGAGTGCCGGCCTTGACCTCATCGTTAGCGTGAACGTAACGGGTAAAGCCCTTACCGTTCATCTCGATGGTGCCAACACCAATGTGAATCAAAATCTCAATACCAGTATCTGTGGTAAGGCCAATTGAGTGGTTGGTTACGTTAGTTGCGGTAACGCGAGCGTTGCAAGGAGCATAAACGCAATCAAGGCCAACAGGCAAAATGCCATAGCCCTGGCCAAAGAGACCGCTTGAGATTACCTCATCGTGAACCTCTTGTACGCTTACCAGGACACCAGAAACTGGTGCATAGATAGTGTCTTCCCTGGTAGCAAATGTAGCCTTCTGAGGCTGCTCTGTTCCATTAGAAGGAACAAACACATTTCTAACCTTTGACCAAAGACCCATGATGCCTCCTTGAGTATGTGCTCTGCACAGATACCATCTGACATAACGTTTCTATTTTACCTAAGCGAGAAGGACGAATGCTCCACAGAGAAACATCCGTCCTTCTTTCACGAATTTACAACACGAAGATGCAGACTATTGCATTCTCTTAGCACCTCTAAAGATGATTGAACGTGCAGCAAAATAGGTAACCAGGAAGTATCCACCATACAAAGCAGCTGCGACTGCAACCACTCCACCAATGCTGCTAGCTACATCAAAGTTGCCAACCGACTTGATGACAGAAACCATAATGGACATCGCACAAGTAGCATGTGCAGCTGCCATAAGCAGTGGGAACAGGAAGTACACGCCAATCTGAACAAAGAGCGCACGACTTGCAAGGCCCTTCTCGGCACCAAGCTCTGCAAGAACTTGGTAAGCGCGAGCGTTGTCCGATGCCTCGGAGAGTTGCTGAAGTGCCAAGATAGCGGCGCACGCAATGAAGAGTACCAGACCGATGTACAGCGCCAAATACGTCACAATACCAGAGAGTCCAACAGCAGATTGAATGTATTGAGAAGCAGTAACAACAAACATCAACGAATACGGGTCGGAATCATTTCCAGTTAGGCCGCCATCGCCAAAGTACTGCTTCATCTGATTTCGGAATTGAGCCTCAGTGGCATCGCCTGGGGTTTGATAGTTGCCCAAGATGTAAGAGTTGGTCAAAACGGTGCTTGAAGGGAAACTTTGATCAGCAACAACTACGATTCCATATGCAGGCATAAGAGCAGGTCCACCTTGTGTTTGTGCAATGTCAAGCGTTCCACCAACGGCATGGAGCTTGTGACCTTGAATGGTAAGCTCGGGATTGTTTGCAAGAGAATCCTGCCAGTATTTTGTGAGATTAGTATCAAGTGTCCAAACCATATAACCGTCAGTACCAAAGTCAACAGGCTCAAGGCCAGATGCAACACGCAGCTTGTTGTACTGAGAAGCTCTCATCAGAGTCACATTTCTCTGCGCAGGATCTTCCTGACCGCTATAGCCGGTAAAGTAATCACCAAAGCGCTTGCCCGTTACAGCATCAATAGAGCCATACGTAAAACTAGGTGTTGTTGGATCATCTTGAGCGTAGTACGTATCTACCTGGAAGGCGTTTTTGATAGTTTTATCCCACTCTGGATCTAGCTTCTGCACTACAGAAAGGTAGTCGTACGAATCTGCTGGACCAGGAGTATAACTGCGCTCTGAGCCCGGATTAATTGCTACAGAAACATCGTACGTTTTGAGCTTAGAGAAGCTGGCATTCATAGAGTCAGCAAGCGAGAAACCCGTACCAAGTCCGCAGACTGCCACAAAGAGCATGGCGCAGACTAAAGAGATGGAAACCCAAGCAGTATTAACGCGGGCATTAAACTGACGCAGGATGAACGAGTGAAGTCCCTTGTAGTAGAAGCCCTTCTGCATCTGCATAAATCTGAGCAAGAAACCAGAGATTGAGAAGAAAAAGAGTGCTGTGCCCACAGATACCAATGCAGTAGCCATGGCAAACTCTTCATCTATCTGTTTTAAACCATTGTGCTGAAGCAAGATATAGGAATAAGCAATGATTCCAAGAGAGGCCAAGAACAGCAGTACTGAGACAGTAAGATTTCTTACCTTGACGGTCTGAGTTACTTTGTCTGCGTTGAGAAGGTCAATGAGCTTATAGCGAGATACGGTGGTGACGTTAAAAATCAGCGCAACCACAAACATAACCACAAAGTAAATAACCGTTTGAATCAACGCAGTTTGTGAGAAGACAAATTTGAACGAATCAAGAGTCGTATTGAACATGTGGGCCGTTGCAAACATCATAAATTGAGAGATAAAAATACCTGCAACAAGTCCAACGACCAGGGCGAGAAAACCAACAAGCAGTGTCTCAATACTCATAATCTTAGAGACATTTCTTTTGGTCATACCCAGTATCTGGTACATGCCAAACTCTTTTTTTCTACGGCGAATCAGAAACTGATTAGCGTAGACAACAAGAAATCCCATAATAACGGCAAGAAAAACACTTACTCCAGAGATGGTATTACTCAAAAGTTGAACAATGTTTCGCTGATCTTCAGAAAGATTAAGCACCATAGATTGCTGCGTAATTGAATTGAAAGAATAAAATAGTGCAACGCCTACTGCCAAGGTCAGAAAGTAAATGCTGAAATCGCGCAGTGATTTCTTGACGTTGCCAAGCGCGATTTTACTGTACATCAGCACCCTCTCCTCCCAGGAATGAAACAACGTCCATAATCTGATCAAAGAACTGCTTGCGGGGTTTCTCGCCACGAACTATCTCGTTAAAGATGCGACCATCTTTAATGAAAATAACGCGATGAGCGTAAGAAGCTGCGTAAGAATCGTGAGTGACCATTGCAATGGTTGCACCATTACGATTGAGGTTCTCAAGGCTTTCAAGAAGCGTGCGGGCGTTCTTTGAGTCAAGAGCGCCGGTTGGCTCGTCTGCAAGGACCAACGAAGGGTTGGTAACAATTGCACGAGCTGCAGCAACGCGCTGACGCTGGCCACCGGACATCTCGTAAGGGAACTTGTCCAGTACCTCAGTAATCTGAAGCAGCTTGGCAACGTTTTCTACGCGCTCCAAAACTTCCTGCGCACGGACGTGACCAATGGTTAGTGAGAGCGCGATATTCTCACGAGCAGTAAGGCTGTCAAGCAAGTTTGCGTCCTGGAAAATGAAGCCTAAGCGGTCACGCCTAAAGGCAGAAAGCTCTGCTCCACGCAGGCTGGAAAGCTCTTGGTCATCAATAAAGATGTGGCCTGCAGATGCCTGGTCAATGGTAGAGATGCAGTTCAAAAGCGTGGTTTTACCAGAGCCGGAAGGTCCCATGATGGCAATGAACTCACCGCGAGCTACAGAAAGATTAATGCCGTCTAGTGCCTTGGTAATATTTCCACGAGTTCCATAGTACTTCTCGAGGTTTTGACAAACCAAAACGGTGTGAGGGGTAAGTGCTGAAGATTGTCCAGCCACAACAGTTGGCTGAGTTGGAGTTACTTGAGTAGCTGCCATGTTGCGTCCTTTCATTGGAGGCGAGTAAATCTTGAGATATATACTCCCGCACTACCGTTTACGTTGCCATCGATTGACCTTACAGAAACCTTACGCTTTTCTCACTTTGATGTGTCAAAATATCACTATCAAGCATACGGGAGGGGCATGCTATGAAGTTAATAATTAAAAGATTTGGGCAGCTTACCGCTAAAGAGTTATATCAAATTCTTTCTCTAAGAGCAGAAACGTTTATTGTTGATCAGCAGATTATGTACAACGATCTTGATAACGTTGATCAAGTTTCTACCCATGTCTTTTATCAGGATACTGACTCGGTGGCTGCATATTTACGTATCATTGATGCGGGACAGTCATACAACTCCCCTCTTATTGGGCGCGTATGCGTCAGCAACAAAGGTGCTGGTATTGGCTCAAAGCTGCTGCACGATACCCTTGATTACCTGGCACAAGAAAGCAGTGCTTCCAAGGTGTTAGTTGAGTCGCAACTCAAAGCTCAGCCCTTCTATGAGCGCGCTGGCTTTACGCAGGCATCTTCTAAGGTGCTTGATCACTTTGGCATCCTCCACCATGTGCTTTCTCTTGACCTTGATGCATATCGTCAGGCGAGAAATGCGGTCAATGTTGATGACGTTCACGTTTCAATTAGACCACTTGAAACAGCCGATTTGCGCACACTGCAGAAGCTTAGCGTAGAGACGTTTGTAGATACCTTTATTGACTCAAACACAGCAGATGATTTGGCAAGTTGTATTGACTCGCTCTACAACACAGAAAAGCTTGCTCGCGAACTTGCTGCTAAACACTCATATTTCTATTTTGTTGAAGTAGAAGACCAGGTAGCTGGCTACCTGAAGCTCAATACACGTTATGAGCAGACTGAAGGTCAGCGCGATGACTCACTTGAAATTGAACGCCTGTATATCCTTCCGCGTTACAAAGGCCTACACCTTGGGTCAAAGCTCATGAAATTTGCCCTTGATTTAGCAAAAGAGAAGGGTAAGAAGCGCGTGTGGCTGGGTGTCTGGGAACACAATGAGCCTGCTAAGGCATTTTATTCACATTGGGGATTCAAGCGCTTTAGTCAGCATACCTTCCCAGTAGGAAGCGATCCTCAAACGGATGAATTGTGGGAGCTCATGCTGTAAGCTATGCCTTTATCGCAAATCCGTAAAAGACTGGTTGAACGTAATAGAAAAGGTTGAACCTTTACCAATTGTACTGCTCACAGCCAGCTTAAGGCCCATCTTTTTGCAGAGCTCATAGCAGAGATAGAGACCCATGCCGGTTGATTTGGCGTACTTGCGTCCATTTTGGCCGGTAAATCCCTTATCAAAAATTCGAGAAAGATCCTCTTCAGGAATACCAATGCCATTATCTTTAATGAAGAGAGTGGTTGAAGTAGTTCCCTCACGTGGCTCTGAGACAGAGGCAGAAATCCAAACGTTCTTCTCGCCAGGTGCAAGCTTTGGATTTGAATACTTGGCAGCGTTAATGAGGAGCTGTCGCAAAATAAATTCAAGCCATTTTGGGTCAGCCTTGACTACGTGGGCCAAGTCATCAAAATGCGGAGAAACGCCAGCGTCAATGAAAACGCGCGCGTTATTTTTAAGGGCGTCTTTGACAATAGACTGCAAATTGACGTCTCTGATAGAAAAATCTCGATCTACGGATGCACTGCGAGCATAAAAGAGCGCCTGTTCTACCAGCGATTCAATCTTAGTGAGCTGTGTTTGCACGTCATCCATAGGCAGCGATGGATTATTTTGAGCAACCAAATGAGCTGCAGCGATGGGAGTTTTAATCTCATGCACCCACATCTCAATGTACTCTCGATATTCCTTTGATCGCATATGCTCATCAGCAAGCTGATCCATCATAGACTTAGACATGCTAGAAAGCGCGTCCTTAAAAAGCTTCTCCTCCAGCGTTGAAGGCGTGTCCAGCATGGTGGGAACCAGATAGCTCTCTTTATCAGTTGCTGCCAAATTGTCAGCAAGCTGCTGGTAAAACCAACGACGATGAAAATAATCGGCTAATAGTGCAGCTGTTCCCACTACCCATAAAACCAAAATACAATAGGCAATAGCAAACGCGTTAAGCCCAACGCCCTTAAGCATAAAGCCAATTAACGTGCTGCTTAATATAAGAGCAAGAAAGAAGATAGTTCGATTTTTTAGATACTTAAAAAATGTCATGACAGCCTACTCAATAACGTAGCCAAGTCCACGGCGTGTCATAACAAAGTCCTCAACGCCAATGCTTGCAAGCGTATTTCTAAGGTGGCTAATATTTACCGTCAACGTATTGTCATCAACAAACTCATCCGACTGCCACAGCTCTTCTTGAATACGCTGGCGAGAAACAACTGTTCCTGCATTTTGCATCAAAAGAGAAAGTATTCTGAGCTCGTTTTTGGTCAGCTCAACACTCTTTTGATTTGCGGAGACCTTGCATGAAGAAGAATCAAGCGTCACACCTGCGTGCGAAAGCTTTGTTCCTGTTGTGACATCGCTATTTGCACGCCTCAAAACCGAGGTTATGTGCATAAGCAAAATCTGAGTGTTATAGGGCTTGGCGATAAAATCGTCCGCTCCTAACGAAAGCACCATAAGCTCATCAAGGTCAGTATTTCTGCTGGTAACTACAATGATGGGAACGTTTGAGAGCTGTCGTACTTCTCGACAAATCTGTTGTCCGTCAATGCCCGGAAGGTTGAGATCAAGCAAAACCAGGTCTGGATGCGCAGTAATAATCTGTTGAGGCACAGACTCAAAAGACGTGAGCGCCTGAGCCTCAAAGCCGTTTCTTTGTAGCAGGAGCACTAGCTCTTGCTGAATCTGGTGATCATCTTCTACTACCAGAATTTTTGTCATATGTGCTCACCTCCTGCTGTGCTATACAAGTCCTACAAAGCGCTGGGCGTTTTCCCACAGTATGGTATAC
Organism: uncultured Atopobium sp.; assembly: GCA_916720745.1. GTDB lineage: Bacteria > Actinomycetota > Coriobacteriia > Coriobacteriales > Atopobiaceae > Lancefieldella. Next base: position 92 of record CAKARX010000003.1, on the reverse strand, counting down.
GTCTTCTCTTTGGGGATATCAAGTCGCTGCCAACGAAGCTCCGCCAAGCGCTCAACCGTGTGCACCACCATCGCTGGCGTGCACTCCCCTCC
>CAKARX010000002.1:0-38833 GCA_916720745.1 uncultured Atopobium sp. | reverse complement strand
GACGTGGTAAATGCTGCGTTGTGGACACTTCCCGTTGAGTTTATCTGCTACATTCAGTTACGTCTCAAAAAGTGGTGTAAGGCTATTTCCTTACTGCCTTCTAGCCTACATTATGCCACCTCTTTACAAACCTTAAAGTCACTATCAATTACTTGTAAGAGATGGTCGATAGTCTCTTGTGTACATGACTCTCTCTTAGGACACTCTTCAAAGAGAAGAGAGTGCTTGTCCATGAAGTGCGTTGCTACAAACCACTCTTCGTTTTGATTGATACATACAGCCCCTACAAGGCGAAGCATTGCTTGTTTGGAGGGAAATACTCCAACGATGCGTGTGCGCTTCTTTATCTCTTTGTTGAGTCTTTCACAAAGATTGTTTGTACGTATCCAGTGAGCGTGTTCTTTTGGAAAGTCTAGGTAGGTCAGTACATATGGCTCTGACTCTTCTAGAAGGTGAGCTCCTTTTGGATCTATCTTTTCATACACTTCATAGAGATGCTCAAAGCCCGTGCGTACCAAATCAGTATCACTAGCTTCAAAGGTATGTTTCATAGCAGCAATAACTGCCTTACCTTGAGTTTTTGTTCTACATCTATCAAAGACATTTCTCTCTAAGTGACAAAGACAGTTTTGCCAGGCAGCGCCTGTGAGCACCTCACCGATTGCTCTTACAAGACCTGCATGGGCATCAGAGATAACAAGTTTCACTCCACTAAGTCCTCGCTCTTTCAAAGAGATAAGAAAGTCTTTCCAGGAAAGATATGACTCGGTATCTATACACTCAAGCCCTATGATTTGTCTTTTAGCTTCTGTGTTTACAGCTACAGCAATAACAACAGCACGCTTGGTTGTGTGTCCTGCTTCTCTTATAGGAATATAGGTTGCATCAAGCCAAAGATAGGGCCATCTGTCAAAAGACAAAGAGCTGTGTCTTAAGTCATCTACCTCTTCATCTAAAGACTTAACAAGTCTCGAGACTCTACTTCTGCTGATCTTTTCAACACCAAGCTCACTCAGTGCTTTTTCTACCTTACGGTTTGAAATACCCAAGGTCCACATATCACAAATACAGCTTGCAAGAGCTGTATCACATCTGCTCCACTTGCTTACGATATCGTCAGGAAAATAGGTTCCTTCACGGAGTTTAGGAATCTTTAAGGTAAGAGTTCCAACTGACGTTACAAGCTTTCGCTCACGGTATCCATTGCGAACACAACCAAGCTCTTCTACTTGCTCAACCATTACGGTATTCACTAAGTCTTCCAGCAGTGTTCGTGCCATACCGTTAAGATCTAATTTGTGATCTTGGGTGTAGGAGAGCTCAGTTTCGTGTAGAGTTTGCATTGCGGTTATTTCCTTTCTGAATTGGTTGTGGTGACTATATTTTAGGAAATAACCGCACTTCTTTTAAACACCTGAAATGCTTGCTTACACCACTTTTCGGGACACAACCGATTTGCCTGATTTTGTTAAAGAATCTGTGCCGTAAATACAGATTCTTTGCACTTTTCAGGCGCACCCAGCAAAAGGCGGGCGCGTTTGGCGAGAAACCCGCGCGCTCCCCGCGCGCCCGCAGCAGCATCTGGCGAGAAACCCGTACGCTCGCAACGTCCAACGTTTCGCGGAAAAGCCGTATACTTATGACGATATAAGTCCACGAAAGGATTGATATGTCTGACGCTCTAATCCCACAAAATTCCTGCGTACTTGTTACCGGCGGCGCGGGCTTTATTGGCAGCCATACCGTTGTTGAGCTGCTCAATTCCGGCTACGAGGCTGTCATTGTTGACGACCTCTCCAACGCTTCGGCAAAGGTTATCGACCGCATCAAAACCATTGTGGGAGAAGAAAACGCCAAGCGCCTTTCGTTCTACGAGGCAGACGTCAACGACAAGGATGCTCTGAACCGCATCTTTGACAAGCACGCTATTAACTTTGTCATTCACTTCGCTGGCTTCAAGGCTGTCGGTGAGTCCGTTGCCAAGCCTATCGAGTACTACGCAAACAACCTGGGTAACACCCTCACCCTTCTTGATGTCATGAGAAACCATGGTTGCAAGTCAATTATTTTCTCGAGCTCAGCGACGGTTTATGGAGACCCAGATAGTCTTCCTCTGACCGAGCAAAGCCCCAAGAAGAACGCAACCAATCCTTATGGCTGGACTAAGTGGATGATTGAACAGATCCTCACCGACGTCCACACCTCTGACCCAGAGTGGAACGTTGTCCTGCTTAGATACTTCAATCCTATTGGCGCTCACCAGTCTGGCCTTATTGGAGAAGATCCTGCAGGTATACCAAACAACCTGGTCCCTTACGTGGCTCAGGTTGCTGTGGGCAAGCGTGAGGCTGTACACGTCTTTGGCAACGACTACGACACTCCAGATGGCACGGGTGTTCGCGACTACATCCACGTCTGCGACCTTGCATCTGGTCACGTCGCTGCACTTACATGGATGAACGGCCGCACGGGAGTTGAACTCTTCAACCTAGGTACCGGCACAGGTAGCTCCGTGCTTGACGTTATCAAGGCATTCTCAAAGGCTTCCGGCAAAGAAATTCCTTACGTCATTGAGCCTCGTCGTGCTGGAGATGTTGCTTCCAACTATGCTGACTGCCAGAAAGCTGCTGACATGCTTGGCTGGAAGGCTCAGTACAACCTTGCCGACATGTGCCGCGACTCCTGGAAGTGGCAGTCGATGAACCCAGACGGCTATCGCGGCTAGGACTTCTGTGAACTTCGCCGACTACCTCACACAAAAGCTCCCTGCCGTCGAGGCAGAGATCATGCGCGGTCTCCCCGCGGCACCCGCGGCGCCCGCAGCAGCGGCAACTCCCGCAGCAGCGGCAACTCCCGCAGCAGCGGCAACGCCCTCGGAGCACACCCGCGCGGACCTGAACACCTACCTCTACCAGCCACTCGCTCACTTCAGCGCAGGCGGCGGCAAACGCGTGCGTCCGGTCCTCTGCTGCCTAGGTGCCGAGGCAGTTGGTGGCTCGGCAGAGGCCGCTCTTCCCGTGGCCTGCGCCATTGAGGACTTTCAGTCGGCAGCCCTTATCCACGATGACATCGCAGACAAATCAGAGCTGCGCCGTGGCGAGAAATGCCTCTACAAGACACTCGGTACCGGACTTGCCATCAACGTTGGTGATTCTGCGCTGGTCAATGTTGTCAGACGCGTTACCGTGGCCGACCACCTCTCTGACCAGCTTAAAGTTCGCGTTATCGACGCCCTTCTCGCCATGCAGGAGCACACCCTTGAGGGTCAGGCGCTTGACCTTGGCTGGGCTCAAAATAAGCGCTGGGATATTACCTCTGAGCAGTATCTATTTATGGCGCTCTCCAAGACCGCTTATTACTCCGCTGCATATCCCCTGGTACTGGGCGCGCTCATCGGTGGTGCTGACCAGAAAACGCTTGATGTACTCAAAGAGTTTGGCCTCAAGGTAGGACTTGCCTTCCAACTGCAAGACGATCTTCTCAACCTGGTAGGAAACGCCCAGGTACAGGGTAAAGACTTTAGGTCAGACATCACTGAAGGCAAGCGAACGCTTGCGGTGGTCTACGCACTCGAGCATCTTGGCCCAGCAGAAAAGACAGAGCTTGTCTCCATACTTTCTGCGCATACGAGCGATACTTTGAAGCTTCAGCGCGCTGTGGAGCTTATGGAAAGCGCTAATGCGATAAAATTTGTCCGCACGCACGCTCTTGCCTTAGTTGATGAGGCAAAACACGTGCTTGAAAACGTGATACTTACTGAAGACGCTCGCGACACACTTTTGTCTATGGCAGACTTCTTTGTGAACCGAGAAAGGTAATTATGGATCCTATTACTCCTGGTAGCACAGGTGCTGCCGTTGAAGACATTCAGGAACGCCTCGTTAAGCTTGGTTACGCCATCGAAGACGATGAGCGTCAGAGCCACACGTTTGGCAAGTCAACTGCTCGCGCGGTTGCGCGCTTTAGGCTTGACCATGACCTTTCTCTTGGAGAAGAAGTAGATGCCTCTACCTGGGCAATCATGGTCGATGAGGGCTATGAGCTTGGAGATAGAACCCTCTACCTTCGTCTTCCTAACTTCCACGGCAATGACGTGCGTCAGCTGCAAGAGCGTCTCAACATCTTGGGTTTCTCGTGCGGAAAAGTTGATGGCCATTACGGTGTTCACACCGAGGCTGCCGTTAAGCTCTTTCAGGAGAGCGTCGGTGAGCTTGCTGACGGTATGGCATTCCAGGATACCCTCGACGCTATTGAGCGTCTGCGTCACGTTTGGTCGGGCAAGCAGGCAAAAGGCCCCCATCCACAGGGTCCTATGGGTTTTGCCCGCGCTGCCAATGTGCTTGAGACCACCTGCATTGCTATTACAGGAGAAGACCCTATCTCTAGAAACGTAGCTGCCCGCGTCTATAACCTTTCTAAGGCAACCACCGAGGCAAGCGGCATGACCATGATTGATCGCGCCGATTCCCCTACTGATGCAGCTACCATTTTGGTTCTTACCACAGCCTATGCCCCAAGCATGCCCGCGCGCGGACAGGTGGGTATTGGCTCTGTTTCTATGGAAGAAAATGAATCGTTGCCAGCAAGACTGCGCACTGCTATTGAGTCTGCTGATGCAACGGGCTCCCCTATCAAGATTGTGCTGCCAGAAGGAACAAACGTAGACGGCTCATTTACCACCGCAGACGCGCAGACTTTAGCAGTTCTTGTTCTTGATGCAATTTGTGGAGCATTTGCCTCGCTAAGCTGATACACTTATTAGAGTTGCGGACAAAACCAACGTAGTGATTACATTGGGGTATCGTCCAACGGTTAGGACACGGGTTTTTGGTGCCTGGAATGTGGGTTCGAATCCTACTACCCCAGCCATTTTTTACGCAACTTTTGTGTAGGGACGCACTCGTATCGAGTAATACGAAGTACTTTGGAGGCTTACGTATGCCACTTACTGCGATTGTCCTCGCTGCAGGCGAGGGAACGCGCATGAAGTCCCACCACCCTAAGATTGTGCACAAATTACTAGATAAACCACTTGTTTGGTGGAGTGTCAACGCTGCAATTACTGCTGGCGCTGACCGCGTCATTGTGGTTGTTGGTAACCACGCTGACGAGGTTAAATCTGCACTTTCTTGCTTCCCTAACCTTGAGTATGTTGCCCAGACTGAGCGTCTTGGCACCGGCCACGCCGTCAAGGTTGTAAAGGAAGCTCTTGGTGGCTTCAAGGGACCCGTTGTTGTTATCAACGGTGACGCATCTCTGTTGCGCGCACAGTCTATTCTGGACCTTGTTGCAGAAACTAAAGCTCACCACAACGCATGTACGTTACTTACGATGACGCCACCAGATCCAACCGGATATGGTCGCGTCATTTCTTCTAACGGCCAGGTAACTGCCATTATTGAGCACAAAGACGCTACGCCTGAGCAGCGCGAGCAAGAGCGTGAATGCAACGTTGGCGTGTACTGCTTCTGTGGCGGAAGACTGACCGCAAACATCGATCTTCTCGGCAATGACAACGTTCAGGGCGAGTACTACCTCACCGACATGGTGGGCCTTTACGTCAGCCAGGGCGAGCCTGTTGCTGCCGTCCACGTTGACGACTACAAAGAGGCGCTGGGTGTCAATTCCCGCTCCGAGCTTGCCGTTGCCACCCGCATCATGCAGGAGCGCATCAACGAGCACTGGATGAGCCAGGGCGTCACCATGCTGGACCCAACCTCCGTCTGGATTGGCCCCGAGGTCACGCTTGGTATGGACACCGAGGTTCTCCCGCAGACCATGCTCTACGGCAAGACCTCGATTGGCGAGAATTGCGTGGTAGGCCCTAACACTCGTCTGACCGATACAATTGTTGGCAACGACGCTGTTGTTGATGAGACTGTAGCTATCAACGCACAGGTAGACGACTTTGCTACCTGCGGTCCTCGCGCTTACTTGCGCCCAGGCACTCACCTTATGCCTCACGCCAAGGCAGGTACCCACGTTGAGATCAAAAATTCAACTATCGGCGAGGGCTCCAAGGTTCCTCACCTCTCCTATATTGGTGATACTACCATGGGCTCCGGCGTCAACATTGGCGCAGGTTCAATTACGTGCAATTACGACGGTTACCACAAGTTCAAGACCAACATTGGCAACAACGTCTTTGTTGGATCCGATACCATGATGGTGGCACCTGTCTCAATTGGTGATGGCGCACTTGTGGGGGCAAGTTCGTGCATCACAAAGGATGTACCAGCAGATGCGCTTGCACTCGAGCGCTCTGAGCAGAAAATTGTTGAGGGATACGCCGCCCAGAGGCGTCACAAGCTTGAGAAAGAGGACTAGATGTTCGAGAACCTGAGTGAACCACTGTTAGTTGCTAGAAACATCAAGCTCTACACCGGTACAGGCAACCCTGAACTGGCTCGTAAAGTTGCAGACATTCTTCACCTAGAACTACAAGGTCTTCTCCTTGAGAAGTTTGCTAACGGAGAAATTTACGCTCGTTTTGACGAGTCTGTCCGCGGCGACGAGGTCTTCTTCATTCAGTCTTTGGCAGGCGTCAACGTCAACGACCTGGTTATGGAGACGTTGATTGTTGCTGACGCTGCAAAGCGCGCATCTGCTAACAGCTTTACCGTAGTTATCCCTCACTACGCATATGCTCGTCAGGACCGCAAAGCTGCTGCTCGCGAGCCTATTACTGCTCGTCTGATGGCAAACTTGCTTGAGAACGCTGGCGTTGACCGCGTTATCACCCTTGACCTGCACCAGGGTCAGATTCAGGGTTTCTTTGACATTCCTGTTTCTCACCTGACCGCTCTCTACCTTCTGGGCGATTACTTTAAGAGCAAGCCATTTGACTGGGAGAATACCGTTGTTGTCTCCCCTGATATGGGTCGCGCAAAGGCAGCTAAGAAACTTTCCGACTACCTGGACTGTGGCCTTGCTATTGCACATAAGAGCCGTCCTCGCCACAACGAGAGTGCTGTTATGGGCATCATCGGCGACATTAAGGGCAAGACCTGCATTGTTAACGACGACATGATTGATACTGCAGGTACCCTCTGCGCTTCCGTTGTTAAGCTGAAGGAAATGGGTGCGGGCGACATCTACGTCTGCGCTACCCACGGCGTCTTCTCTGGTCCTGCAATTGAGCGCCTCAACAACGCTCCTATCGAGGAGTGCGTGGTCACCGACGCAATTCCTTGTGCAGCAGCAAACCAGGAAGGCTCCAAGATCAAGACGATTACCATTGCAAACGAGATTGCCGAGGCAATCTACGCTGTCTACACCGACCGTCCTGTCTCCGACATCTTCGGTGGCGACTTCAACCTGTAATCCCGCAGGTCAACGGCGCATTCGGGTCGCAAGGCGATTTCTACCCGGTATCTACTTCGTGTGGATACCGGGTTTCTTGTGCGCAAATGCTGGGAGTGGACGGGTTTCTCGCTAGGCGGGCGGTGCGAGCTGGGGTCGAGTTCGGGACGAACTTGGAGTGCGCCTGATGCGAGCCTGATTTTCTCGCCAAGTCTGAACAATTTGCCTGAAAAGCGCACCAAGTCTGAGCTATTTGCCGGTTTTTCTCACCATGTCTGAGTAAATTTACTCAGACATGGTGCAGTTTTCAGGCTCAAAAATTCTGAGCAGACGGTCTATCTTGCACGTGCCTGATTTCTTTAAAGAATCTGTAACTTCTGCCTAAAAATGTAAAAGAATCTGTGGATTTGCCTGATTTTGTTAAAGAATCGGTGCCGCAAATACAGATTCTTTGCACTTTTTAGGCGCACCCAGCAAAAGGCGGGCGCGTTTGGCGAGAAACCCCGTGCGCTCGTAACCTATCGTCAGCGGTGCACATCCTAGCAGGTCGTTCCACTTTCGGAGTCCGCGAGGTCAACGTCGGTTGCAAGCGCCGCTTCCAGCGCAACCTGCAGACCGCGAGTCATCATCTCCAGCGGCATGCTTGGCATCGGACGGAACATCTCGCCCGCAGAGCCCTTCTCACCCGCCGCGCTCTTCTCGGCAGCCGCGTTTTTCTCGACGACCTGCTCTGTTGCAAACGGTACGTGCAAAAACGTTCCGCGAGTCTCCGGGAATCGCGTGGCCAGAGCGTGAAGGACCTGGTACATGACGTCGTTGCACACGTACGTGCCCGCGGTATACGAGACCGCCGCAGGAATTTCAACCTGGTTCATGGCGGCAACCATGGCGTTTACCGGCAGCGACGCAAAATACGCGTCGGGAGCGCCGTCGATGATGCGCTGCGAGAGCGGTTGATTACCCGCGTTGTCGGGAATGCGCGCATGCGCCCAGTTGATGCCCACGAATTCTGGCGTAATCTTACTTCTTCCGCCCGCTTGGCCGACGCAAAGCACAATCTCAGGGCGTTCCCCTTCAAGCGCGTCGATAACTTTCTGAGCACCAACGCCAAACTCGACAGGTACGTGCAGTTTTATTACTTGTGCGTCGCCAATAGACTCGGGCAGCGCCTTCACAGCCTCCCAAGCTGGATTGATCTTCTCGCCATCAAAAGGCTCAAATCCGGTAACCAGAATCTTTTTCATCTTGCCTCCGCACCTCAGTTGGCCGTTGCGCGTCGCGGTCCGTCGCAGTCGCCGCTCGCCGCGGTCCGCCGCGCGCTCAGTTCACGCTGGTCGAACCTGTCGTTTTCCCTTACCATCATAAACGTACACATCTCAAACAGAAGGAGATTCGATGCACGGTAACAAAATTGTGCTCGTGGCGGGCCTGGGAAATCCTGGCGAGAAATACGCGCGTACCAGGCACAATGCCGGTTTTGCCGTGGTCGATGCCCTTGCTGAACGCCACAATGTCTCGTACTGGAAAAGTGAGGCGGGCTGCCAGGTCGCAGAGATCACGCTTCCCGCAGCTCCTGGCGCCGCATCTGGCGAGAAACGCCGTGTTTTCCTGGCCAAGCCTCAGGACTTCATGAACACCAGTGGCGGTCCCCTCTCCAAACTTGCTCGTGCACACCACCTTCAACCTGCGCAAATCCTGGTCGTTCACGACGAAGTTGACCTTGCAGAGGGACAGCTCAACTTCAAAGAAGGTGGCGGACTCAACTCGCATAATGGCCTGCGCTCCATCGCTGACAAGCTCCAGACCAGGGATTTTATGCGCCTGCAGTTTGGCATCGGTCGCCCTCCTGGAAAGATGCCGGTGGCAGACTACGTTCTGCGCGAGCTCAAGGGCAACAACCTGGAAGACTTCCTGGTCACCGCCCAGACCGCAGCCGATCAGGTGGAGCAACTCCTCCGTAGCTAGCAGGCAAAACATTCTTCGAAATATTTATGCTCATTCATGAATTACTCATGCCTTGAATCATGCGCAAATAGTACAATAGGTATGTTGTTTGCGAATACGGGGTTACCCAGACCTCGTATGCGTGAGATATATGCGTCACCTGCCATTGTCTTCTCGCCAGAAGGCACGCTGTAGTGCGGCGCGTCAACTCACTCGCAGTTTTGTTGTGTTAGGAGAGGAGTACCGCTGAATGTATAAGATCCTCGAAAAGACTCAGTTCTCCGAGAAGGTCTTCAAGTTCCGCATCGAGGCACCACAGATGGCCAAGCATGCACATGCTGGTCAGTTCCTGATGGTCCGCGCAAATGAGTGTGGCGAGCGCGTTCCATTTACCTTTGCGGATTGGAATCCTGAGGAGGGTTGGGTCGAGTTTATCTTCATGGTAATCGGCAAGACCACCAGGATGCTTTCTACCTACGAGGTTGGTGATTTCCTGCAGGACGTCACTGGTCCTCTGGGCGAGCCTACCGAGATGGGCGAGGGCAAATGGGCAGTTATCGGCGGCGGCGTTGGCCTGGCTATTGCCTTCCCTGTTGCTCGTCAGCTCGTAGCAGCTGGCCGCGAGGTCCACGCAATCATGGGCGCTCGTACCAAAGAGCTGCTGCTGCTTGAGGATCAGTTCCGTTCCATTCTGGACGACGATCACATCCACATCACCACAGACGACGGTTCTCTTGGCGAGAAGGGCGTTGTAACTGCACCTCTCGAGCGTCTTCTGCAGGACAAGCAGGTCGACCGCGTATTCTGCGTTGGCCCAGTTCCAATGATGAAGTTCTCCACTCTCACTGCCGAGAAGTACGACACACCTATCATCGCTTCCCTGAACCCAATCATGGTCGACGGCACTGGTATGTGCGGTTGCTGCCGTGTTGAGGTTGGCGGCGAGACCAAGTTTGCTTGTGTTGACGGTCCTGACTTTGACGCAACCAAGGTTGACTGGAACGACCTTCGCGCACGTCAAGCAGCCTACCTCACCGAGGAAGGCCAGTCCATCAAGGCTTACGAGGAGACGAGGTGCGCATGCCACAGGTAAACGGTCGCTACATTCCAAACGTCAAGGCACCTCGTACAGCTGACAACGAAGAGCCAGCTGCAGAGCGCGCACAAGACTTCCGCCCTGTCGACAAGGGTTTCACTAAAGAGATGGCAATTGCAGAGGCAAACCGCTGCCTGGATTGTAAGAATCCACTGTGCGTTCAGGGTTGCCCTGTAAACATCAACATTCCTCGCTTCATCGAGGCTATCCGTGCAGAGGAGTTTGGTCGCGGTCTTGATATCATCCGTGAGTCCTCCATGCTTCCTGCAGTTTGTGGTCGTGTTTGCCCACAGGAGAACCAGTGCGAGGGCGTCTGCATCATGGGTAAGCGCAGCGAACCAGTTGCTATTGGTCAGCTCGAGCGCTTCCTTGGCGATCAGCCTGAGCTTGCTTCCAAGCCAGCAATCGCTCCAAAGAACGGCAAGAAGGTTGCAGTTGTAGGCTCCGGTCCTTCCGGAATTGCTTGCGCTGGCGAGCTTGCTCGTAACGGCTTTGACGTTACCGTCTTTGAGGCATTCTTCACCGGCGGCGGCGTTCTGGTCTACGGTATTCCTGAGTTCCGTCTTCCAAAGGCTGTTGTTAAGCGCGAGATTGACGGCCTTCAGGAGCTGGGCGTTAAGTTTGAGTTCAACTCTGTTGTCGGTCGTATCACCGATGCTGAAGAGCTCTTTGAGCAGGGCTTTGACGCAATCTATATTGCTACAGGCGCTGGCCTTCCAAAGCTTCTCAACATCCCTGGCGAGAACCTGCCTAACGTCTTCTTTGCAAACGAGTACCTCACCCGCGTTAACCTCATGAAGGCTAACAACTTCCCTGAGTACGATACCCCAACCAAGCACGGCAAGAACGTCGTTGTCTTTGGTGGCGGCAACGTTGCTATGGACGCTGTCCGTACCGCTAAGCGTCTTGGCGCTGAGCGTGCAATCATTGCTTACCGTCGTACTGAGGAAGAGATGCCTGCTCGTCGTGCAGAGCTGCACCACGCAAAGGCTGAGGGCGTTGAGGTACTTCCTCTCGTTTCCCCTCTCGAGTTTGTCGCTGGCGAGGACGGCGCTGTTTGCGCAGTTCGCGTCCAGAAGATGGAGCTCGGCGAGCCTGACGCTGATGGACGTCGTCGTCCAGTGCCTATTGAGGGTGCTATCGAGGACATTCCTTGCGACGTTGCAATTTCTGCAATCGGCACTAACGCTAACCCATTCGCAAAGATGATCGGCGACATCAAGCTCAACAAGTGGGGCTATATTGAGGCCGACGAAGAGGGCCGTACTTCCGATCCTCGCATCTGGGCTGGTGGCGACATCGTAACCGGTGCTGCAACCGTCATTCTTGCAATGGGTGCTGGTAAGGTAGCAGCTGCTTCCATCACCAAGCACCTCGGCTAGTCCGGCTTCGGCTGCGTAGCCGCAGCTCACAGAGCCAGCTAGCATAGCTTCGGTTCACAGAGCGAGCTAACATGCAACAAACAAAGGCCTGGTACCACACGGTACCAGGCCTTTTTCATGCCGAGAAGTGCCGCAAGTCCCACGCGAGCGCACGGGGTTTCTCGCCAGACAGATCTTTCTGCTATTGCGCGCCTAAAAAGTGCAAAGAATCTGTATTTGAGGCACCGATTCTTTGCAGAAATCAGGCAAATCCACCGATTCTTTTACATTTTTAGGCAAAATTTACAGAATCTTTGACGAAATCAGGCGCGTGAAAGATAGACTACGTGGCTCTGAATTTTTGAGCCTGAAAGCTACATCATGTCTGAATAAATTTACTCAGACATGGCGAGAAAAACCGGCAAATAGCTCAGATATGGTGTGCTTTTCCGGCAAATCGTCCAGACATGGCGAGAAAATCAGGCGCGCAGCAGGCTCACTCCGGGCTCGCACCGCCAACCTGGCGAGAACCCCGTCCACTAGCAGCGTTTCCGCACAAGAAACCCGGTATCCACACGAAATGGATACCGGGTAGAAATCACTTGCAACCTGTGTGCGCACGCGCCGCTGACCTGCGGCGTTGCCGTCGTTACGCCCACACGCGCCACTGACCTGCGGCGTTGCCGTTGTATCTCTCGCATGTGGCTACGAGAGCAGAAACTCCCTGACGCGAGCGGCAATACCTTCGGCATCCAGGCCAAAGTGCGAAAGCAGCACGTCACCAGGAGCGGACGTACCAAAGGTACGCATGCCAGCAAAGCGCATGGGTGTGGGCAGCTGCTCAGCCAGAAGCTCGGCAACTGCAGCTCCAAGGCCTGTTGCCACGTTGTACTCCTCAACGTATTGAGCTCATACTATTGTTTTATCTCTACAAGCCCGCTTGGAGTCATTTCAAATACGGCATCGTACTTTGATTGTTGCGCAACATTGAGATGATGAGTTACCTCAATCATGGTAACTCCGCTTAGACTAAGCAGGTTATTCTCGACCTCAGTAGCCATGCGTGTGTCCAATGCAGACGTAGCTTCATCAACAAGCAGTAACTTCTTTCCATACAGTAAGGCTCGCGCAATAGCAATCCTCTGTCTTTCACCTCCTGAGAAGCGCTTTCCGTTCTCTTCCACTGGAGTGTCGAGTCCTTTTGGAAGAGCAGCAACTACTTCTAAGAGACCAGATTTTTTAATAACTTCACCGATTTGATCATCCGAATACGAACTTCCCAGCGTAATGTTATTTTTTAGCGTATCGTCAAACAAATACACATTTTGGTGAATCATTGCCGGATCACATAAAATATCTCTTGAACCGTCAATCAGAATGTCTCCATCCTGAGGTTCTATCTGGCCTGAAATCAGTTTTAAAAGTGTACTCTTTCCACTTCCGCTTTTTCCAATAATCGCATACTTCCTTCCAGTCTCAAAGCGCGCAGATATCTTAGATACTCCGGAAATTGAATTAGGGTACTTATAGGTAACGTTTTTTAACTCAATTTCACGTTCTGCATCATAGTGCCGTTCCTTATTGTCAAACGGAGTTTCTTCATCGTCGCATATAACCGCCTTCAAAACCGGATAGGCCGCTTTAACTTTGCCAAGCAATGAAGCAAATGTTGAAGCGGGCGCAATTACCTGACCAGACAGCTGGGTCACAGCCACAACGCTACCAAGAGAAACAAATCCTTGCACTGCAAAAATACCCGTTATACCCATAATAATGAATTGAGATGAAACTGAGATTGCTGTAACAAACCCAGATATAAGAGATGTAACTTCAGATAAATGTGCCTTCTTACCTTCCAACTGCTGCGCAACCAGTAAGTGACGATTTGTAAAGTTGTTTTCTTTATGAAATGACCTGATGACATCAAATCCAAGCGATATATCACGAATCTGTCCGTTATACGACACCGTATTTTTTACGATCTCTTCTTGGCAATGAGTAAGTTGTTTTGTAAATACTCCGGGAATGATTGTTGGAATTGCCATCACAAGTATCGAAATCACTGCCACTATTGGATTAATATACAAAAGCAAGAGGCTCGCAATAGTAATTTCGCAGCATGAAGCAAATGCGTCAAGCAGCCCGCCAAGCCAATCTTTTTCAATAGTATCCATATTCTGACTTAAAAGAGAAAAAAACTCAGCACTGTTTTCATTCATATTTACAGCATCTTTTCTCCGCAAATAAGCCTTCACGGCAGAATTTCTCATCTTAATTACGGTGTCGCGAACCAGGCGGGCGCGCACATATCCCTGTAGTATAAGAAGGATACCGGTTGCTATAGCATATATACAGCACAAGCCTATAAATGTAAGTAACCGAGCAATATCTCCTGAAATAATGACTTCAGAAACCGTATTGAGAAGTGAGCTCAGTAAAAGAGCCACACCGGCAACGACGCAAGAACTCACAATTTGTACTAGTACAAAAATAATCACATTTCGTTTGCCGGCGTTCTTTAAAAGATGCTTTATATTTTTCATTCCATTCCAATCGCAGAAAATCATCTAAATGACCATCACAAAATGATAGATACCTCTTTTAATAAATCTAAAAGAGGTATCTATCCCGCACTTTTAGTGCTTAACTACAATAACAATGATGGTCATATGTATCGCCTACCTCTCTCTTTGATGAATACATCATCTCGAAAGAAGAGGAGGCTATCCATAACATCTCGTGACAATTCTTGTATTACCTCAAATGTTAAGTATCCATGCAAAGTATCAAAATAATAAGCATGGCACGTAAAATTTTTAACTTTTGGTAATGAAAAATGTAGGCTGACTTGCTCGCTGTCTCTGAGCGCTTAGACTTGGTTTTAAGCCCTAAGTTTAATTTTGAGTGCTTAGATTCTCTTTAACAAAAGCACGTACCATTTCCGCATTATCATGTTGGCCGATTAGTTCCATATACGGAATAATCGTCTGCATTATTGAGCGTGCCTTCTCAATATTTCCGTTCCGAAATTCAGATCGACCAATCAAATAAAAAATCACGGGTAAAAGTATCTGTTCATGACTTTCAATACTCAAATCTCTTGCCAGATACGCATGCTGAGCAGCTTCTTCAAACCTTCCCTCAAGATCCAAGCAGGAAGATATATTAACTTCAAGGTTGATGCGGACAATCGTAAAGTCATTGCTGCTTGATTGCTGATCGGAAAGGTTTCTTGCAAGTTCTTCTCCCACTCGAATACCCTCAATACGAGCTTCCTTTTGCTGAAGTGCCACAACCATCAAACCGATTATTTCAGCTTCAATAGGAGATAAAAGTTCATGTCGAAAATCAGATAGGTCAATATGAGGCTTTGTAAGCTCCAAAGCCTCACGTAACTTGACGTATGAATCTTCAGGATCCTTGTTCTGCTTGAGTTGTGCGGCTGCCTGTATAAGTAAAACTGACTGCCGCTCCAATGCATGAGATGCATCATTTTCACTCAAGCCCTCCAGCAAGGATAGGCCTTGTTGGATTTTACCTGCTTCTATAAGCAGACTTGCTCGTCTTGTAATCTCATTAAAGCTACGTTGGCAATCACTTTGATAAAAAACGTCACAAAGTTGATAGGTACTCGCCCCAAGTCTGCTCAACAATGCGTCGAGAATTACTTTGGAGGGCATCTGGCGGCCATTTTCAATTCTTGAAAGAGAAACCGGGGAGCAAATACCCTCTGCAAGCTGCTCCTGCGTCAATCCCTTACTATGACGAAGAGAATAAATAGTCTCTCCTAAAGAGTTTCCTTTCAAATTTCATCCCGTCTTTAATCGCTTGTACCATCAAAATATGACAAAGGCTACGAAAGCAAAAACTCCCTGACGCGAGCAGCAATACCCTCGGCGTCCAGGCCAAAGTGCGAAAGCAGCACGTCACCAGGGGCAGACGTTCCAAAGGTGCGCATACCAGCAAAGCGCATGGGCGTTGGCAGCTGCTCAGCCAGAAGCTCGGCAACTGCAGCTCCGAGGCCTGTTGCCACGTTGTGCTCCTCAACGGTTACCACATGACGGGTCTTCTCGGCAGATGCCAAAATGACTTCTTCGTCCAAAGGCTTAATGGAGAATACGTCAATGACCTCGGCAGAAATCTTTTCCTCTGCCAGCAAATCTGCGGCAGCAAGTGCCTGAGCAACCTCAACACCGCAGGCAGCAATGGTAACATCGGTGCCTTCACGCAGGACGTTTGCAAAAGGCAGGCCACCTTTGAAGGAATCATCGTAGATGTCGGTAACCTTGTGACGACCCATGCGCACGTAGAAGGGACCATCGGCCTCAGCAGCTAGCCTGAGCGCCGCCTTAGTAGCGTTGTAATCTGCAGGAACAAGCACGCGCATCTGAGGGAGAGCGCGCATCATGCCAATGTCCTCAAGGGACTGGTGAGTGGCGCCGTCCTCTCCTACTGTAATGCCTGCGTGCGTAGGACAAATCTTCACGTTGAGGCCGGAGTCGCAGACAGTGTTTCTAATCTGATCGTAAGCGCGACCGGTTGCAAACACGGCAAACGAGCCGGTAAACACGGTGCGTCCCGTAAGTGCCAGTCCTGACGCAACTCCCACCATGTTTTGCTCAGCAATGCCCACGTCAACCATACGCTGTGGGAAGGCCTTCTGGAGGTCGGCAAGTTTAGTGGAGCCGGCAAGGTCTGCGTCAACGGCCACAATATCGTGACCCTCGTTTACCAGCTCAACAAGAGTCTGACCATATGCCTCACGAGTTGCTCTAGACATTGGCAACCTCCTTACCTTCACCCTGAAGATCAATCAAAAGAAGCTCTCTTGCAGCATCAAGTTCTTCTCGCGCAAGATCAGCCTGTTCAGCCGAAGGAGCGTTTCCATGCCAGGAAGCCTGATCCTCCATAAACGAGACGCCTTTGCCCTTGACAGTCTGGCAAATAACCACGGTAGGCGCGGTGTTTCCTGCCTCGCGACCATCTCGTGCGGCGAGAAGGGCCTGGCGCACCTCGGTGACCTCATGACCGTTAACGCGCAGTACGTTCCAGCCAAAGGAACGGAACTTCTCGTCAATATCGCCAAGAGAGCACACGTCAGTTACGTGACCATCAATCTGCAAGTTGTTGAGGTCCACAATGGCAATGAGATTATCCAGCTTCTGATGAGCAGCAAACATGCATGCCTCCCAGTTAGAGCCCTCCTGCAGCTCGCCGTCGCCCAGAAGGACAAATACCTTCTTGGCGCGCTCGCCGCTTGCAAGAGCGTCTAGAGAAAGTCCCAGAGCGCATCCTGCCGCTACCGAGAGACCCTGTCCAAGAGAGCCAGAGCAAACCTCAATACCAGGACATGCATGGCAGTCTGGATGACCCTGCAGACGGCTGCCAAGCTGACGGAGGGTAACCATATCCTCGTCATGGAGCCAGTCAAGCAGGTGGTACGCAGCGTACAGCACAGGAGCCACGTGACCCTTGGACAGGAAGAACCTATCTTCAGTATGATCTTCTGGGTTGTTGTGGTTGTACTTCATCACTCCCGAGAAGAACAGTGTGGCCACAATATCTGCCGCACTCAGTGAGCCACCGGGATGACCTGACTTGCTCTTCTCGAGCATGTCAATGACATCGCGCCTCAGCGTATTAGCTGCAAGCTTAAGCTCATCATCAGTGAGGTTGCGCTCGGGTAATGCAGATGTTCCCATTCTCATCCTCTCAAAACAAGTACGCCCAACCTAAGCTGGGCGTACCACAATCACTATTTATTGCTGAGCCTTAACCTTTTCCCAGTCAGCCTCAAAAGACTTAAGACCGGCGTCGGTCAGAGGGTGCTTCAGGCACT
This sequence comes from uncultured Atopobium sp., assembly GCA_916720745.1. GTDB lineage: Bacteria > Actinomycetota > Coriobacteriia > Coriobacteriales > Atopobiaceae > Lancefieldella. Next base: position 21,291 of record CAKARX010000002.1, on the reverse strand, counting down.
TCTTTAGAGCACCAAATGGAACGGTTGCAATATCAGCACCGAGCAGAGCTGCCTGTGTTACGTGGTTTGGCGTACGGACAGAAGCCGTAATAATCTCTACGGTGTGATCAACGTTTTTATCCCATGCATAGTTCTCAATGCAAGAAACAACGGTTCCCAGCTGCTCAATGCCGTCCTCGCCGATGTCATCAAAACGACCAACAAATGGCGAAATATAACGAGCACCAGCGTTTGCCGCAAGAAGAGCCTGAGGTGCCGAGAAAATCAGCGTCATGTTGACGCGAATTCCCTCAGAAGCAAGCTGATGGGTAGCAGCAAGACTCTCTGCACAGATAGGAAGCTTAACAACAATGTTTGGAGCAAGAGAAGCCAGATGACGACCCTCTTCAATCATGCCCTCAGTTGTTGTTGCCGTTGACTCAGCAGAAACAGGAAGACCTTCGCAAAGCTGTGCAATCTTAACCATATGAGACTCAAAGTCGGCTAGCTTTCCGCCAATCTTTGCATACAGTGATGGGTTGGTGGTAACACCTGCCAGGCAGCCCCAGCTAAGAGCCTCAGAAATCTCATCGATATCTGCCGTGTCAATAAAGAACTTCATGTTAAATCCTTTCCTGTACAAACCTAAACGAGTTTGGAAACGTACGTCGTACTAAGAAAGAGCTAAACCACATTGTACAGATTCTTATGTACCGTCTGTGGCGAGAAACCCAAAACAAGTGCAAAAAGGCCGTTTACCCCTCAAACGCCTTATCAATTTTGCTGCGAACGTAAGTGGAAGCAAAGACAAGATCTTCTTTCCAGTTCTCGTTGCCGATGTACCACATCTCTGCAACAAAGCGTCTAACACCCTGAGGAACAAGCTGCGAGAGAGCTCCCTCGTAGTCAGTGGTGCCGGTAGAGAATGGAATCTCACGATATGCACCAGCAACAGTCTCTTTGAGGTGAGCTGCAAAAATGTGACCTGCACCAAGAGCAATATCGTCAGCAACGGTGTTGCCGTAAATAAACGATGCATTAGTCAGGTTACCAGCGTCGGGATACACGCCAAGATACGGGCTGTTAATAAGATTCACGTAGTGCATGGCCTTCTCGACCGTATCCATAAAAGGAGTCTCCATGGTCTCAAAACCCATAACAATGCCCGCCTGAGCAGCCATTTCTACAGCCTTTGCCAGATTCTCCTCAAAGTACTTGCGTGTATCCTCTGCGCCGTCCTCGTAGTACACGTCATAACCAGCAAGCTGGATAGTATGAAGTCCCAGGTCACCTGCAAGGTCAAGTGCCTTCTGCATAATCTCGAGGCTGCGCTCACGAGTTGCCTGGTCGCGGGAGCCAAAAGGATACTTGCGGTGACCAGAAAGGCACATGGAACCCAGGCGAACGCCAGAGTTTACCATTGCCTGACGGACTGCCGCACGCTCTTCACCAGTCCACTCAAGGCGAGAAAGACGAGCATCAGACTCATCAACGGAGATCTCAACATAATCAAAGCCAGACTCCCCTGCCACGCTGAGGCGCTCTTCCCAAGAAAGATCAGTTGGAGTGGCCTTCTCGTAAAGTCCTAGCTGATACTTGGACATATCTTCTCCTTTTAAAAACAGGCGGCCTTATACAAGACCGCCTGACTGAAACAGATTCTACTCACTGAACAGGCTTTAGTGATTACCCTGTCCATAGTAGGCATTTGGACCGTGCTTGCGCATGTAGTGCTTGTCCTGAAGGTACTGTGGTGCCTCCTGAACCTTAGGGTTATTGAGCTCGGTGAGTGTTGCCATCTTAGCAACCTCCTCGATAACTACTGCGTGATACACAGCAGCCATTGCGTCTTTACCCCAAGAGAAAGGACCGTGGTTGTGAAGGAGCGTTCCTGGAACCGCAATTGGGTCCAAGTTAGCAAAGCCCTCAACAATAACGTTTCCGGTCTCAAGCTCATAGGCACTTTCTACCTCGTCCTTGGTAAGGCTGCGCACGCAAGGAATATCTCCGTAGAAATAGTCTGCGTGTGTGGTGCCATAACAAGGAATAGAGCGTCCTGCCTGTGCCCAAGAAACAGCGTGGGTTGAGTGAGTGTGAACAATTCCGCCGATCTTATCGCCCCATGCACGATACAGGCATGCATGAGTTGGAGTATCGGAAGATGGGTTCATCTCACCTTCAACAACGTTGCCGTCAAGGTCGCAGACAACCAAGTTCTCAGGGCTGAGCTCCTCATAGGAGACGCCCGATGGCTTGATAACAAACAGACCACGCTCACGGTCAAGTCCAGAAGCATTGCCCCAGGTAAAAACTACCAGGCCATGCTTTGGCAGGTCCATGTTTGCTTCATACACTTCATCACGAAGCTCTTTAAGCATCATAGAGACTGCTCCTTAGAGAACGCTACGGAATGGAACGTTTGGCTCGTGATCGAAGCAATCATGGAAGCCACGGTCGTGATGGTAAGCAAAGCGGTCCTTATCCTGTGGATACGTGTAGTGGCCGCCAACCTCCCAGAAGAATGGGTGGAACTTGTAGTCAAGACGGTCCTTACGCATCTCCCAAAGAACCTTAATCTCCTGGACATCTGCCTGGAAGTTAGTCCAAACATCGTGGTGAATTGGGATAACAACCTTGGACTGAAGAGCCTCAGCCATACGGAGCATATCGGTTGCTTCCATCTTGTCCTGGATACCAATTGGGTTGCAGCCATAAGCGCCAAAGCAGACGTCTACGCCGCCAAACTCCTGAGCGATGTCTTTACCGTGCTTAGCAAAGTAAATGGAGTAGTGAGAGTCGCCGGAGTGATAGATGTTTCCACCAGGGGTGACAAAGAGGTAGTTAACTGCCTTCTCGTCCATGTCCATTGGGCACTTACCCCAGAGGTCAGGACGGTTCTCAGAAGTATCAGTAGTGGTGACAATGATGGTACGGTCAAAGGAATCGTATGCAACGATCTCCATGTCCTTGACCTTGATGCGGTCGCCAGGCTTAACAACGATGCACTGCTCGCGTGGAACACCCCAGCCAACCCAAATGTCAACTGCATCCTTAGGACCAATAAAGGGAACAGGAATCTCTTTGCCATTCTCGTCAGTAGTAGTCATGTTGTTGTTGACAACGTGAGCTGCAAGCTCCTTGGACATATGGTCCTGATGAATGTGAGTAACCACAACAGCGTCAAGGTTCTTGATAGCAAATGGATCAATAACAAACGGAACGTTGCGGAGGTTTGGCTGCATCTTACGAACGCCAGCCATGTTTGCCATCTGGTGACCAGGCTTCATGAGGCCGTCACCGTGAGTGCGCTTACCATTGCCTGCCCAGAAGTCAACAGCAACGTTTGCTCCACCAGGAGTCTTAAACCAAATACCAACGCAGCCGAGCCACCACATCTCAACCTGGCCTGGCTCTACTACGGCATTGTCAATCTCTTCGTTGAGCCAAGTTCCCCACTCAGGGAAGGTGCTCATAATCCAACTGTCGCGTGTGACGTCTTTAAGATCTGCCATAACACGCTCCTTTCTAAAAAACATAGGACTAGTACTTTGATGCATATGCAGGTAAATTGAGCAGCGCTCAGGACTTTGCCTGCATGCTCAGAAGCTCATCCTGAGCGCTCGCTACAAAACGCAGCCCTACTCCACTACTTTGTAGAGAGCCAGCTGGTCTGTCTCACGATATGCAGCAACAATGTAATCGCTGCCGTCATGCCTATACACCATGCAGTTTGCTGGTCCGAGGTCGTGGTCGATAACGTCTACGGTGTACTCACCGTCAACGTATCTAACAAGCAACAAATCGCGACCATCTTTGCGGTTGCCAATGACTGCGCACTTCTCGCCATTAAGGTCTGCTGCCCAAAGCGCGTGAAGGAAGCTGCGCTTCTGTGGGTCGCACCAAACCTGCTCGTAGCGATCGCGAGTCTGGCCTTCGTGCCAAATTGCCAGCGTGTCACCGTGGAACTTGGAGAAGGTAAGAATCTCCAGCTTGCCGTCGCCGTCAAAGTCTGTTGCAACAATGTCGCTTGTTGGCTGGACCAGAAGGCAGGTGACATCCCAAGAACCCTCAGGAGTGGTTGGTGGCACATATCTAAACACGCCTGCAGCGGTTGAGATCAAAGCATACGATTTATCAGGTGCAGTCCAGAAACCGTGATTCTGGACCTGATAGTTAGCAACACAAGTCAGCTTAAGCTGGTTGTCTGCTGTGTACTGCTCAAGGTTATCGCTCAGAGGAGCAGCCCAAACAGCACCTGGAGTGCGCCAATCATCCTTGACGCCTGTCTCAGCTCCACCCTTGATAGAGCAAGCAAGGACCCAAAGCTGACCGTCAGCAGCCTTTAGGATGCCAAAACGGTGAACATAAGGGAGGTCGCAGAGAATCTGCTCAGACCACGAACCATCTGCCTGCTTGGTATAGGATGCAATTGCCGCGTCGTCTCCGCCAAAGTTTGGCGAGAAGAACTTGCGAGTTGCAAGGAACTGATCTTGCCTGCCAGGGACCTGAGTAATGGTCATGACTCCACCAGGGCCTGGAGCAACAGTCTCTAGAGGCTCACCATCAAGCGTAAAACGACGGATTGGACCGTCCTTCTCGACAGCAGCTAAAAAGCTTGGTGTGTCTTCTCCCTCAAACATGCCAAGTGCATAGCACTTAGGCATCTCGGCAAGAATTTTCTTTTCAAAAGTCATTAAAGTGCTCGATTCTTTAGAAACCTAAACTATGCGGAATACTTCTCTGCAGCGCCGGTTTCCTTGAGCTTCTCTTCCATCTCTGCGTCAGAAAGAACGTTACGCAGACCAATGACAGTAACGCCTGCCTTAGCAGCATCGTCGTACATGTTCAGGAAGTTAAGTGGTGCAAAAACAATGTCATACTGACGAGCAGAGCTTACACCCTCAGAAAGTGCGCAGTGGTGAATCTTATCGACGCCCATGTTGAGCTTCTGAGTGACGCGCTCAGCGGTCATCTTCATCATCAGGGAAGTACCTGCGCCGTTTGCACATGCGACCAAAATCTTTGCGTTCATGTTGACTCCTTCGATCAAACAAACTGATTACGACCATGCTGTATATGTACCCATATGGGCAAGATGCGGGTCGCTTATAGCGCAAATTCCGCATCTACACTTAGGCCGAGTGTTACTAATTACCCTGAGCAGATGGGGGTCTGCTCAGGGTAGGAAGAAAGAGGGCTACTTGCTTTCCGCACTAGCTGCGGCGGCCTTCTGTGCGCGGATTTCCTTGCACTTCTGGTAATCCTCAACCTCCATGAAGTACGTGTCTTTGTTTGCACGGTACTGGAGCTGTGGGATTGCGATAAGAGCAATAACAACAATTGCGAGACCTGCAAAGGACAGGAACTTCATGACGCCGGTCATGATTGGCCAGACAACTGCCCAGTCCCACATGCCAAGGTATCCACCGTATGCAGCCATGCCAACCCAGCCAGCGATAAGAGCTGAACCAAAGACCTGGAGAAGACCAGAAATGAAAGGCATGATAAGAACTGCACGGAGGCCGCCCTTATTGTTTGCATAAACGCCAATAGTAGCGTTATCGAAGAACAGTGGGACGAAGCCTGCAATAACAATAACTGGGGACTTCAGAAGCAGCAGAGCTGCAATTGCCAGGAACTGGCCAGCTGCACCCATGAGGAAGCCGAGGGTAACTGCGTTTGGAGAACCAAAGCCGTAGGTAACTGCGCAGTCAACGCCTGGGACGGAACCCTTGAGAAGCTTGTTAGAAATACCCTGGAAGGAGTTGGTAAGCTCAGTAACAAAGGTACGAACACCAAGCTGCAGGATGGAGAGGTAAACAGCAAACTGGAAGGAAGTGGTCATGATGTAGAAGAAGAAATCCTGACCTGGCTTCATGAACTTGTTCTCAAGCAGGAAGTCCTGGCCAAGAACAGCAAGGATGACACCAAAGAATGCTGTCATGAGAATTGCAGTTGCAACGAGGTTCTCGTTAAAGATCTTGAGGAAGCCCGGAAGCTCGATGTCCTCAATGCGCTTGGACTCCTTCTTGGAGTGCTTGGAGAGCCACTCGGAAGCCTTGGATGCACAGTAAACACCAAACATCTGCTGGTGAGCAACGGTTAGGCCAGCACCATCGGTGAGGTCCTGGGTAGGTCCAATACAAAGGTTGGAGCCAACTGCCCAATAAAGACCAAGGAGCACGGTCATAACTGCAAGGATGGTAACGTCGTTAAGCTGTGGGAAGCAGAAGAGGATAAGCCAAAATGCAGTTGCTGCCTGCTGAACCTGGACGTGACCAGTGGTAAAGATTGCACGAAGCTTAGTCTGCTTCTTAAAAGCAACCAGAACAATGTTCAGAATGAAAGCGAAGAGCAGAAGAAGCATAACGGAGGAGAAAGAACGACCTGCGATAAATGCAGGAGCGTCAGCTGCCTCCATGCCTGCCTGTACTGCGTTCTGGCCAAAGTATGGGTCAATGACCATTGCAGAAAGGTTGAAGCGAGCCTGAAGTCCAACAAGAACTGGACGGAATGCAGTTACCAGGCCGCCGGAACCAACCAGGAGGATCTGATAACCAATGACTGCCTTAAGGAAGCCAGCGAGTACGTCGTACCACTTCTTCTTAAGAAGAATGTAGCCGATAGCAACAATCAAACCGATGAAATAGGCTGGCTGAGTCAAGAAGTTGCTCGCAAACCATTTCCAAATACCAAGAACAATATCCATTGATACCCCTTTCAAAGGGTCCTACATACGTACCTTCTGCAGCCCACACTACAAAAGGAAATCCTCAATAACCTGCCCAGATGGGCACAAAAGCGCGCGACCGGCGCAAACGGGAGCCTACGACGCAAACGAGCGCGGACAACGCGCGAGAAGACGTGCTTACTCGGAGATAAGCTCGTCGATCTCCAAAAGCTCTTCTGGAGACTGAATGTTCTTAAGGCGCTCAAGAACCTCCTCGTTCATAAGAACCTGAACGAGCATCTGCATATTCTTAAGGTGTGCTTCCTGATCGGTTGCGCTCAGAGTAAAGAAGGTCTTAACCTGCTTCTCATCGTCGCCATCCTCAAAATTGACAGGAACATCAGAGTGCATAAAGCCAATAGCAGTCTTTCCATTAGAGCCAATGCGAGCAGTGGAGTGTGGCATTGCGACGTTTGGAACGATAACAATGTAAGGACCGTACTTCTTTACGCACTCGATAATGTCGTCTGCATACTCTGGATTGACTGTTCCGTCAGCCTCCAGTGGTTTGCAGCACTCTCTAATAGACTCTTCCCACGTCATAGGGGTCTTTACGAATGCATAATGGTTCTGCTCGTAAATATCGCGAAGTAACATGCGATTCACTCCTCTCCAATAGCTACTGTGAATCTTTCCTTGTGTTGGACTATAGCAAGACCACACAAGAACACATCGCTTAATGACAAAAACTTGAATCTTCTGAACGCTTCAACAATTAGATAAATAATTTATATGACATTTGACTTGCCGTATAACAAATTTCCCTATTTGTTGAACGTTTAGAACGTTTTACCAATCGAATCGATAATGTTAGTATAGCTAAAGTTGGAAGTTAAGCAATACTTATCTATGCTCACTTTAGAGATTTACGTCATAAAAACCGTTGACCGTTAAAAAATATCCGTTTAAGTATTCAAAACGTTCATAGGATAAGGTAATATACACTGAGATTCGCTGAAATACATCTACACAATTGTTCATGGACCGTTCAAAAGGTGCTATCAATTTGTACGATGTTTTTCACGGAACTGAATTAGTTAAATGTCTTATATAGTGTTCAGGAATATAAGGCTTTTAACTGTGGAAATGGCGTCATTACGTCACAGCAAACTGTTCTTTTGCACGTACTTCTCGCGATCTTTCTACGATCTTCTCGCGAACTATTTGCAAGTAGTCGAGTTTCTCGCCAGGCGTGTTGTTTGAAAAGTTTGCAACTATTTTTGTAGGTTTATCAGCAATTTGAGTTCTATTGGGGGATTCATGGCCACAAGTCGTTCATTTGTAGCATCGCGTAGAAGCTCTATCATGAGTCTTCTTGAACAATACCGCCAGGTTTCCGTCAGCGATCTTGCCGATAGGTTTGAAGTTTCTTCACTTACCATTCGCCGCGACCTCGATGAACTTGAAGCTCAGGGCCTCATTTCTCGAAGCTATGGCATGGCCACGCTGCTTGATCCACTCTCTACAGGACTCAGTTCTAACCAGGTCACCGCGAAGTTCAAGCTTGCCCAAGCCGCAGCTAAACTCATCAAAGACGGCGACACAGTCTTCATTAACACCAGCTCAACCGCTATTAAAGTCCTAGAATTCATCACCGCCGAGAACATCACCGTGGTTACCAATAACGGTAGCGTGCTGGCGGCTGACTATCCCCCATCAATGACCGTTTTGGTTACGGGCGGAGAAGTTCGCCCAGCTAAGAAGTCTATGACCGGCGATTTTGCACTTGCTTCAATCAACCAGATTCGCGCCGCAAAGTGCATCCTGGGGTGCTCGGGAATTTCTGCTGAGCGCGGCCTCACTACGTTGGTTTCAAACGAGATGCGCGTGAACTCGCTGATGCTTAAGCACTCTGAGCAGCACATTGTCCTAGCCGACTCGAGCAAGCTGGGAGTTAACTCCAGCTTCCAATACGGATCACCATCCGATATCGACGTGCTTATGACGGACGAATCCGCGTCGATTTCGCAGGTAGCAGCCCTCGAAGCCGCTGGCGTTCGCAAGGTTGTGCGCGTAAGCCTGTAGGATTGCTGCAGCGGTAGTTGGCTTTCGGCTGTTGGGGCTGTCGGAGCTGTTAGTTTTCTCGTTTAGCAAATCGCATATCAAAAGTTTAACTACCAAGATTCGAAAATATTCATCCTCATGAATATTCATGAGGATGAATTCATCTGTATGCATAAATTTTTTAAGACCCTATTTTTGGCATTTTGAAAACACAGCAAAGTCACTTAATCTGCAAAAACACCCCTCAAAAGTCTCATTTTACGCAGATTATCATCATTTACTGTGTTTTTTAGGGCTGTAAGTTATGTTTTTGGCTCTGTATATACAGATTATCTTACTTTGCTGTGGTCGGCCTTCTAAAAACGTGCAGATTATCCGACACAGGTGTGTTCTGACAGCTTTATCGTCACCCAAACAAAAAGCCCCGCTAGCAAGCGGGGCTTTGAAGTGCAGTTTTGTCGCGCTTGTCGCGCACTTCGCACCGGGTACCGGACATCGCGCTTGTCGTGCGTCGCGCGCCGGGCGTCGCGCTCTTCGTGCTCGTGGCGCGCGCGTCGCGAACCAGAGAGCTTACTCCTCCTCGAGAGCAGCAGCAATCTCGTCGGTGATGTTCATGGTACTGTAGACGTTCTGGACGTCATCGAGCTCGTCGAGCTTATCGATAAGGCGCTGAACCTTCTTCGCATCAGAAACAGAAACGTCAGTTGGAGTGGTTGGAACCATGGTGAGCTCGGAACCCTTGACCTCAATGCCCTGAGCCTCGAGGCCCTTCTGGACGTCCTGCATCTTGTCGTATGCAGTCCAAACGATCCACTGATCGCCAGCATCCTCGTAATCGTTTCCGCCAGCCTCAGCTACTGCCATCATGAACTCGTCCTCATCGACAGCGTTCTCGCGGTCAGCAACCTTCTTCTCCTCGGAGACAATAACCTTGTCAACTGCGATGGAACCCTTGCGCTCAAACTGGAACGCAACGGAACCAGCGGTACCAAGGTTGCCGCCAGAGTGAGTAAATGCGGAACGAACGTCTGCTGCGGTACGGTTCTTGTTGTCGGTCAGGCAGTCAACGTAAACTGCGACACCTGCAGGACCGTATCCCTCGTAAACGATCTCCTCGTAAACGGCAGCATCAGCGCCAGCGCCAAATGCCTTATCGATAGCGGCCTGAATCTTTGCGTTAGGCATGGAAACCATGCGTGCACGGGCAACAGCGGCAGACAAGCTAGCGTTGTTGTCCGGATTTGGGTCGCCACCCATCTTTGCTGCAACAGTGATGTTGCGGGAAAGCTTAGAGAACAGCGAGGAGCGCTTAGCGTCGATAGCTGCTTTCTTGTGCTTGGTTGTGGCCCACTTAGAGTGTCCGGACATTGCACTCTCCTTCTTTAGAGGTTCGAAAACCTAATTATCACATTAGCCCTTACACGTTACACGAAATCAAGCAGCGAGAAAAGACTTATTTTGCAGATATGGAGACTTGTGCACGCCATACGCCGAGAAACCCGTCGACTCGCTGCCTCCGCACGCCTCCGCGCACCCCGCGAACCCCCATGCGCCTCTGCACCTCCGCGCACCTCCACGCCTCCGGCGCCGCCGCGCACCCCGCGCACCTCCAGCGCCGCCGTAAAGCACGTCCGCTCCTACTCTACCAGCTCAACGTGGATGGACTCCGCGATCTTCTCGACCAGCGCAAAGTCGCCCAAGCCAGCGCTCATCGCAACGTTTCCGCCGGTAGCCATCGCGCGCGTCAGAGCCTTCTCGACAGCCGACGGATCCTCAAGCCAAACCGACATGAAGCTTGCCAGCGTCGAATCGCCCGCGCATGCCGTCGAAAGCACCTCTACCTGCGCGGCATTTGCGTGCCAGACGTGCTCGTCGTTGAAGAAGTACGCGCCCTCGCCGCCAAGCGTAAGCAGGATGTTCTTTGCGCCGCGCTCGTGAATCTTGTGGAGGGCGAGAAGAACGTCGGCCTCGTTATGGACGTCGACACCAAAGATTTCTGCCACTTCTTCATCATTTGGCTTGATGAGCAGCGGGTTTTTCTCGACAAGTTCTGCGAGGTGTTTATGAGAGATGTCCAAGACCAGTTCAGCGCCGCGCTCATGACAAAGATCAAAGAGCTCGTCGTAGAAGGTTGGATCCATCTCAGGGGAAAGCGAGCCAGAAACCACCAGCACATCCAGGTCGGGAGCAGTGCGCAGCAACTCAAGCATCTCGTCCTGCTTGGAGCGAACAACGGGGGCACCCGCATTAGGGAACTTGAGCTCGCCCTCTGGAGTAGTGACAAAGATGTTTACGCGGGTGATGCCGTCAATCCACACGGGCTTGACCGGGCAAACCTTGGATGCCTCTTCAACAATGTAGTTGCCCGAGAAGCCACCAAAAAAGCCCAGGATAGTGGACTCAACGCCGTAGTGAGCAAGCGTAAACGAGACGTTGAGGCCCTTGCCGTTTGGCGTGTAAACGGCATCGGTTGTGCGGTTGACGTGCGTATATGAAGGAACTCCCGAGTTGACGTTCATGTCGATAGCGGGGTTAGTGGTAAGTGTATAAATCATCAAAGCTCCCTCTGAAACAAATATGGACCCGACGTAATCGCCGAGTCCATATTTTACTTCGATTGTCTAAGCATATACCTGGTCATGAAATGAATTCTCGGCATTGCTTAGAGTGTGTTAAGCGTAAAGCTTAGTCCTCGACCAGCTTGTTGCCGTTCTTGCGGTACTCGTATGCCTTGAAAGCAACAAAGAGAATGCCGCCAACAACAGCGCCAATAAGAATAGCAAGAACCCACTTGAGGCCGCCATCAACAACTGGAAGAACCAGGAAGCCGCCGTGAGGTGCTGGATCGTGAACACCAAAGAGCAGGGTCAGGATGGAGCCGATGGAAGAACCGATCATCATGATAGGCATAACAGGCCAAATGTTCTTGGTCATGAATGGAATAGCGCCCTCGGTAATGTGGGTGCAGCCAAGAACGAAGTTGACCAGACCAGCGTTGAAGTCGGACTTGGTGAAGTATTTCTTACCAACGACAACAGCAAAGGTGGTGATCAGTGGAGGAACAATACAAGCAGCAGAAACTGCAGCCATGAAGTTAGTACCAAACTCATAGGTTGGGGTACCAACACCAGCAGCAAGAGCCTCGGTCAGAAGTGCAGTACCGGTAACGTAAGCTGCCTTGTTGACTGGGCCGCCCATGTCAAATGCGGCCATGCAACCAATTGCAAGACCAAGGACAATTGGACCAGAAGCAGACAGACCGCGCAGGAAGTTCATCATGCCGGTGTTGATTGCTGCCATTGGACCAGAAATACCCAGCATAACCAGGCCAACAATGGTGGTGGAAAGCAGTGGGTACAGGAAGATTGCCTTCAGGCCATCAAGGTTCTTTGGAAGACCTGCAAGGAGCTTCTCAAGACCAACGATGACATAACCGGCAAGGAAGCCGCCGACGATGCCGCCCAGGAAGCCAAAACCAACGCCAGCGCCACCAGCATCAATCATGCCAGTGTTAGGGTTAATTGGAAGACCCTGGATAGCAATCATACCTGCAACAAAACCAGGAACCAGAGCAGGACGCTTGCCGATAGACTCAGCAATGTAAGCAGAAAGCACTGGAACCATAAGGCCCATTGCAATGCCGCCGATAATCTTGAGCATTGCAGCAAAGCTGTTGTAGTCAGGTGCGGTAGAGCTGAAGGAAGTGATACCCCAGAGGAATGAAACTGCAGTGAGAACACCACCAGCAACAACAAAGACCAGCATGTGGCTAACGCCGTTCATGAGGTGCTTGTAGATGATGTGGCCTACAGACTCCTTCTCAATGGTGCTTGAGACTGGAGCGTCATCTGCCTCTGCAAGCTCACCCTCAGGCAGAGCAACAAGGGCGCGGTCGATAAGACCCTCTGCATCCTTAATAGCTGCAGTAACACCAACATTTACCATTGGTTTTCCGGCAAAACGCTCAGCCTGAACGTCCTTATCGGCAGCAACAACTACTGCCTTGGCATTCCTAATCTCAGCTGCGGTGAGCTCGTTCTCTACACCGACCTGGCCGTGCGTCTCAACCTTAATGGTAAGACCTTTAGCTGCGGCGGCCTTCTCCAAGGCCTCCTTAGCCATAAAGGTGTGCGCAATACCGGTTGGGCAACCAGTAGCAGCAACGATGTCATACTTTGACTCGTCAGCCACAGCACTCCCCTTTCATCCTAGTGTTCGGAATTGTTCCAAACACAACCAAAAAAGCTGCTCAATGTTAGCACTGAGCAGCTTAAATACCTACGCTTTTACGTAAATTGTAACCAGAAAATTATGTTATTGAACGTACTTTCATTTAGTGCGGCGTTTGTGTCGGAAACTCTGATGTTTTTCTCGCCAGGTACTCAAACGTACCCATGCTTTTCTGGGCGAGAAGAACGTGCACCAGAAACCTACTCCTACTCTGCATCCTCCTGGCCAAAGCGTTCTTTTCTCAGACGCAGTGCCTCGTATGCACAACCATACATTGCAGCCTGATTGCCCAAGCTAGCAGCCTCAATACGAGCGCCCTTACTTACTGGCAGAGCGTACTGCTCAAAGCTCTCGCGAAGCTCAGTAGCAAATGTTGCAAACGAACCCGCAACGCCACCACCAATCAAGAACATAGCAGGATCAACCACGCACGAGACTTGTGCCATAGCAAGGCCCAGGTAGTGGCACATCTTGTGGATAGCAAGGGTTGCGCATTCATCACCCTGAGCGTGAGCTCTAAACACAGACACGGTATCGGTCTCGTGCTCAATGTTTACAGGAACAACGCCTCGAGCAACGCATTCCTCCAGGTACAGGCGGACAACTCCCTTAGCGGAAGCATACTGCTCCAAGCAGCCGTGACGACCGCAACCGCAGGTCAGCGTCTCTTCTGGCTCAACAATAATGTGACCAATCTCGCCGCCAGCGCCAAAAGCACCCGCAGCAAGCTTGCCGTCTACGACAACGCCTGCGCCAACGCCTGTTCCCAGTGCAATCAGCACAAACGAAGGCACGCCCACAGCAACGCCAGCCCACGCCTCGCCCAAAGCTGCAGCGTTAGCGTCGTTGACAAACGCGATGGTTGCGTTTGGCAGGCACATATTGATTGACTGCACCAATCCCTCAGGGTCAATGTCTACATTGGCGAGAAGACCAACGGTTCCGTCATCTGCAACAGGACCTGGAATATCCAAACCACACGCAATAACATCGTTGCGGCTTGCCTTTTGACCATGAACAATCAGCTTGATGGCATCGGTTACTGTCTGATAACCATCCTCGTTATCAAGTGAGGGCGTCTTGACCTTCTGCTCAGAAAGCAGCTCTCCTTCTGCAGAAAAAAGTCCCAGTTTGATGGTAGTTCCACCAACATCAATACCCAATACGTATTCCATGAAACCCCCTAGTTACCGCGCTTAAGTGCGCCTTCAACAAGCTGCGCAAGAACGTCTTCAACAGCGTATCCTGCAGCCTCAATAGCCATTGGAACAAGGGAGGTCTCGGTAAGTCCTGGGAACGTCTTCAAACCCATGACCATAACGTGATGTCCATCCCAAATAAAGTCGATACGAGCAAGATCTCTGCAGCCGTACGCCGTAAACACCTCAAGAGCTGCGCGCTCAAGCGCCTCACGAGCCTCAGCTGGATCTGCGCCAAGAGCAGCAAGCGACTCAGGACGAACTGGGCAGAAGTGCTGAATACGCTCTGGATCAAGGCGAGCATCCGTATCGTAAATACCCTCGGTCACCGAAATCTCAACTGGTGGCAGGGTTTTCTCGCCATCTGCGTCAGAGAGCACGGTAACGCTTACCTCAACGCCATCAACCCACTGCTGGATAATGACGGAGTCGTCAAAACCAAGTGCGCCGAGAAGTGCTGGTCCAAGCTGGTCAGCACTATCAACCTTGGAAAGGCCCATAGCAGAGCCTCCGTGAACAGGCTTAACCGCTAGAGGGAAGCCAACGCCGCCGCCAAGGCGCTCGGGAACCAGATCAAGAGCGGCTGCTGCGCCCAGGTCTTTAAACGCGCTAGCAGTCAACACAATCTGAGGAGGCCAGATGACCTCGGACTCCTCCTTTGACCAGGCCTGGCGCACAATAAACGGCATGTCAGCCTTGTTCCAGGCTGCTCTACAAGATGCAGGCCTTGAACCCACATACGGAATCTTGAGGAACTCCAAAAGTGCAGGTACTGCGCCGTCTTCTCCGCCCGCACCGTGAAGACACACAAACGCAACATCGGGTTTCTCGGCACGAAGGGTGTCTACTAGGTGAGCGTCAGCGTCAAGCGGCAAAACCTCATAGCCACGCTTCTCCAAAGCCTCAGAAACAAGAGCTCCACTTTTGAGCGAGAAGTTCCTCTCAAATGAGGCTCCACCCATAATGACAGCAACTTTTGTAGCCATACTTAACACTCCCTTGCAGAAGAATAAGATTCAGAATGAGAAGACTCAGGTAGAGCGCCCGCCTCCAGGAATGCGCGATACAGCGCCATGCGATCTTGGACGCACAGAGACAGCCTGCGAATTGCTTCGTGGATGCGCTCTGGCGTCTCAAATGAGTAGCACAGACGCATACTTGAACTAATACGCTGGTCAGGATAGCAATAAACGCCAGGTACAAAGGCAACTCCCTCTTCAATTGCACGAGGAAGCAGCTGCTCAGTGTTGAGGTATGGCGGGAAGGTTACCCACAGGAACAGACCACCCTCTGGCTTTGTCCAGGTAACGTCTTTGGGGAAGAACTCTGCAAGCGCTGCCAGCATGGCGTCTTTTCTCTCTTTATAGCGAGACTTAGACACCTCAAGCGCTGCCTGCCAATCAACTTCATTGAAGTAGTGCTCGGCAAGAATCATGTTAAAGGGGCTGGTGCACAGGTCAGAACCAGACTTTGCAAGGTTGATGCGCTCAAGGAAGTGACGAGGTGCCACCATCCATGCTAAGCGCAGTCCTGGAGCAAAAATCTTTGAAGTTGTTCCCAGGTAAATGACATTTGGATCAAGCGTTTTAAGACGCGTCAGATCTTCTCCCTCAAAGCGGATAAGTCCATACGGATCATCCTCAACAACAGGGATGTTGTACTGGCGAGCCAACTCAAGAAGACGCAGGCGTCTTGGCATAGACATGGTGATGCCCGCAGGGTTGTTGAAGTTAGGAATAACGTAGATGAACTTAGGCTTTCTACCTTGGTCTGCAAGCTCTTTAAGCTTTGCCTCAAGAAGATCAGTTCTAATGCCTTCTTCGTCCATATCAATGGTGTGAACAGTGGGCTCATACGCAGAAAACGCCTGGAACGCACCAAGGTAACTTGGGCCCTCACAGATAATATCGTCTCCTGGGTTAAGGAAGACGCGACCCAAGAAATCAAGCGCCTGCTGAGAACCAGAAGTCAAAATCATCTCGTCAGGGTCAGCTTCAACGCCTTGAGCAGCCAAGATCTTGCAGATGGTCCTTCTGCACTCAATACGACCATCAGAGTTGCCGTATTGAAGAGACCTGAGACCCTCAACAGCAACGCAGCGTCGAGCGCACTCTGCAACCTGATCAAGTGGCAGCGAAGAAATGTCTGGTAGGCCACCAGACAGCGCAATGACACCTGGACGAGACAGTGCTGCAAACAAATCTCGTACTTCGCTTTTTCGCATGGTTTGAACGCGATCTGCGTACAGATCACCCCACTGATCAAACGAGATTCTGCTGTCATCCATAGAACTCTTACTCCTTACAAGCCATCTTTGGGCAAAAATTGTGCCGAAAAGATGTACTTATTGTTTTAGGACGTAGTCTTTTTAGTATCGCTCAAATATCAATAAATTACAGGGTAAAATATGGCGCATACGCTAAACGGTTTCTGTTGACCGGTAAAGCAACTGGTCACGCCTATTTTTGTAGAGAGGATTTTTATGGACAGCGCAAATAACACTGTTGAATTGAACGCAGCGCTTTCAAATCCCCGCGATGATATCGCTAAACTTGATGAGCTTGAGAAAAAACTCTTTGCTCTTAACTATGCAGCTAACGAGATTGGCTCTTTTGGTCCATGCATTGATCCTAAAAAAGCTGCTGAAGAGCGTGGAGAAGCCCTGGCAATCCTTGGCGAGCAGATCCAGGAGACCCTCTGTGATCCTGCTGTTGGTGCACTGCTTGATAGACTTCACGAGAACCGCGCTCTGCTTGATGAGACTCATCGTGCACAAGTCAAAATTCTGCGCCGTGATAGAAGCCAGCTGGTAGATGTCCCTGTTGAGCTGCAGAGTAACTTTGTCCGCCTCACCACAGAGGCTAACGAGGTCTGGGAGCAAGCAAAGAGCAGTGATGACTGGTCGCTCTTTGCACCAAAATTGGACGGCCTGATTGAGCTCCGCAAAGAGATGTGCCAGGCCCGAGACGCTTCCAAAGATCCCTATGACCTGTTGCTGAGCGATTTTGAGCACGGTACCAACAGAGAGTTCTACAACACCTTCTTCAATAACGTTAAAGAAGTGGTAGTTCCTCTGGTTGCCGATTGTATGGCTTCTAAGCGCCAGCCAAGCACCAAGCCTCTTGAGGGCAAGTTTGACGTCAATCGTCAGTGGGACCTTGCAAAAGACCTGGTAAAGCTCCAGGGTCTTGATGAGGACGCTTACTGGCTTGGTAAAACTGAGCACCCTTACACTGGCGGCCCTGGTATTGGCTTTGTCATGGTTGCCAGCCACGCTTACGATAATAACGTGCTCTCCAACGTCTATTCCATGCTGCATGAGAACGGCCACGCCCTCTACGAGCAGGGCATTAACTGGGAGTACCGCTTTACCTCTCTGAGCACCGGCACTTCTATGGGCATGCACGAGTCTCAGTCTAGGTTCTTTGAGAACTACGTTGGTCTTTCTGAGGCATTTGCTGAACCTCTGATTCAGCTCATGCGCAAGCACTTCCCCGGCCAGCTGAATCGCGTTACTGCCTTCCAGCTCTTCTCGGCAGCTAACAAGGTACAGCCAAGCCTCATCCGTACCGAGGCAGACGAGCTCACGTATCCGCTGCACATCCTCATCCGTTACGAGATGGAGCAGGCACTTTTGTCTGGCGAGATTACCGCAAAGGATGTCCCAGCTCTTTGGGCCGAGAAGTACAAGCAGTACCTGGGCGTTACGGTTCCAAATAACACTGAGGGCGCTCTTCAGGATGTCCACTGGTCATGGGGTGAGTTTGGCTACTTCCCAACCTATGCACTTGGTAGCGCATATGGCGCGCAGTATAAGCACGCTATGATTGCTGAGGGCATGGACTTTGATGCCGTCTGCGCATCTGGAGACCTTGCTCCTATTAGGGAGTGGCTGGGTAGCCGTATTTGGACCTGGGGTCGCGCAAAGGACTCCAAGGAGCTCATCATGGGCGCATGCGGCGAGCCTTTTGACGTTCACTACTACACCAAGTATCTGACTGACAAATACTCTCGCATCTATGGTCTGACCAGTGCATAAGCGCAGGCCATAGGCGCGGGTGGAAATATCTATCCTCTACTAATTTAACGAAAGGGATGAAATGAAAAAGTTTTTTGAGGAGTTCAAAGAGTTTATCCAGCAGGGCAATGTTATGGACATGGCTATTGGCATCATCATTGGCGGCGCATTTACCGCTATTGTTACCTCCCTTGTCAATGACATCATCAACCCATTTATTAAGCTGATCTCTGGTGGTGGAACCGAGGTTTCTGGTCTTTCTATTCCAGTTCCTGGCACCCAGAACGGCATTGACTTTGGTGCATTCATCAGCGCAATCATCAACTTCCTAATCATTGCATTCATTGTCTTCTGCATGGTTAAGGCCCTCAACAAGTTCATGAAGGCTTCCAAGCTTAAGAAGGACGAGGAAGAGGCTGTTGAAGAGGTTGCAGCTCCACACTGCCCACACTGCCTTGAAGAGGTTAAGGAAGGCGCAACTCGCTGCCCACACTGCACTGGCGAGATTGAGGGCGGCGCACACGCTGCATAACATCAGCGTTAAGCTGTAAGCACGCTTTTTACGTACCTAGAGTACATACAAGAAAAAAGCAGGCATATCATATGCCTGCTTTTTTGTTAGTAAAAGATGACAGAAACGGTTGTGACTATTTCTTACCAGAACCGCCCTTACCGCCGCCACCATTTCCAGATGAACTACCGCCTGAACCAGATGAACTGCCACCGTTGCCAGAATCAGAAGAATTAGGAGTTACCAGCGTAAAGCCGCCCTTACCATCTGGCTGCCAAGGGAACTGAGCCTTTGGTGGATACTCATATTTAGCCCAATTATCCTCGCGGTGATTAATGAGGGCAAACTTGAGAGTATATCCAGGGGTATCAATGCTAAGGAGTTTCTTATCCTCCGCAGTAGTGTACAGAACAGACTTAGCTATCTGTCCGTCTTTTGAAAAGCCCTGAGCAAGAATAGGGAAAGAAAGACCATCTGCCGAAGGCTCCTCTGCAACAATCTGAATAGGGGCAACACTACCGTCTGGATAGAACAGTGCAGCATTTCCTTCCTTATGAGCAGAGAAGGTATACGCTGCACCCGAACCCTTATTCATAGACTCAATCTGTTCACTAGTTAAATCTTCTTTAGAGCCATCTGCATAGTGCAGACCGAAGAGATAGTACGTACCTGGAATGGTGGCAGCAAAATTGACTACCTGACCATCAATATAAGCAATCTGTGAAGTATCGTCAGGATTGTCAGAAAGCTTTTTGAAATTAAACGTAATCTCACTTTTGGCATCACTGAGCTTCAGATAGTTGTTATCGTCCTTATCAAAAAGCATTGGCACAACATCGCCATCATCATAAGTGCACTGAATGGCAACAGTTCCTTTTGCTTCCCACTTACCGTCATTCTTCACGCCTTTAAAATTGTGCATGAAGAAGCTACCGTCTTCTTTGAAAGAATAGTAAAGAACGGTTCCATCGTTATAGCCCTGATTAAGCATGCCGCCATGGTCAAAGGTTTTGCCTTCCTTTGATCCACCTTTAGTTCCAACACCATCGTCAACACACCAAACACCAGTAATAATCTTGGAAAGATCTCCGGTTAGTGTTGGATTATCTGGAGTCTCCTCAAGCTTCACAAGGCTTGACTGAGAAGGTGCATCACCAGTACCGCCCTGGCCGCCATTCTGAGGATCTTGACCAGCCCCACCAAGAACGGAATCAGGATTCAAAATTGCCTGAAGGACATCACTATTACAAGCGGCAAGCGTGCTAGCAGCACCACCTGCAGCCAATCCCGCAAAAGCGCGGCGAGTAATCATTTCTTTGTTCATACGTTCCTCCTATAAGCGTATGAAAGGCTCAACTTTTAATATTGTACTTCAAACGTATCAAATGTTATAGGAACTAAAACATTTGACTCGGTGAACTGCCTATCTTTGTTGAGGAAGATGAGACACAATCAAGGTCATGGTACCTACAAAATGAAGGTCTCCGGAAAGCGCAGGAGCAACAAAATGCGAGCCCTTGCAAATCCTATGCTCTACTCCGTTGCCACCGTCAGCGCAAACCGTACCTTCTCCCTCAATGACACTTACGCACATAAACGGCCATGGCTGAGCAATAGTTTTTGCCTCATGAATCTCATATTTTTCTACCGAGAAGTACTTGCAGCTCATAAGTTCAGTTTTACCGTCAATTTCTGGAGCAGTAATTTCTCCAGATGTTGGAGCTTCCTGTGCGTAATCGATAACCTCAAGACTCTGTGCTAAATGCAAGTCACGAGGCTTGCCATCGTCTCCTAAACGATCATAGTCATACACACGGTATGTAATATCGGAGCTCTGCTGAGTTTCAAGAATAAGCGTGCCCGTTCTAATGGCGTGAACGGTTCCAGGATCAATCCTAAAGAAATCTCCAGCCTTGATAGGAACGTAATTGAGCAGTTCAGTCCACTTTCCCTGCTCAACCATGGCTGCAAACTCTTCTTTTGAGGAGGCATTTTGTCCTACAACAATATCGCCATTCTCTTTTGCATCAAGAATATACCAGCACTCAGACTTTCCCAGAGAGCCATTCTCGTGTTCTGCTGCGTACATGTCATCTGGATGAACCTGAACAGAGAGGTCATCTTTTGCATCAAGAATTTTAATGAGAAGTGGGAAACGGTCTCCCTCTGCATTACCAAAAAGCTCTCGATGAGAAGCCCATAGCTCAGAAAGAGTTTTTCCTTCAAAGGCACCAGAGGCAACTTCACAGTCTCCGCTAGGATGTGCACTGATCGCCCAGCACTCTCCTACTGAGCCTTCGGGGATGTCGTAACCATACTCTTCAGCAAGTCTTCTTCCACCCCAAATTTTGTTGTGAAAAAGAGGTTTTAAAAAGATAAGATCGTTATATGACTTGTCTGTGTTTTTATCTAAATCTAGCATCGTAGCTCCTTATATGCAGTGCATACATGCTTTTCTAATAGCTAACAACTCTATAGTCTAACGGATTCTAATAACTTAACACTGACTCATTCGGCTGCTATTGATTGGGTTTCTCGCTAATCATAACCACCCGCATAGCGGGTGGTTTGCTCTTAGGGTATAACCCTAAGTATACTTGCCCAGGACTCAAGTCCTTTG
>CAKARX010000001.1:0-59979 GCA_916720745.1 uncultured Atopobium sp. | reverse complement strand
GGAGTTCAACGCTTGGAAGCAAAAAACCACTCCGATACAGGCTGTTGTTCCAGAACAGATTCAAGATTTTGAGTCCCAGGAGCAGAGCCTTGAGGAATTAAAACAGCAGACGTTAAAGAGACGTAAGAGTAACCCTCTTTATGAGGAGACGTCCTTCAATTCAAACCTCACGTTTGATCGTTTTGTTGTTGGTGACGAGAATGAGCTTGCTCATCAGCATGCTTTAAACGTTGCAAACGACGCAAAAGGCAAGGCAAATCCACTTTTTATTTACGGTGCAAGTGGACTTGGAAAAACTCACCTTTTGCGCGCCGTTCAAAACTACATCAACGCTGAAGACATCGAACGCGTTTGTGTTTATAAGGACGCAGATGCCTTTGTTGATGACTACGTAAATGCAGTTCGTAAAAACGCCTCAGGAAACGCCGCAACAGAGCTGAATAATAACTACCAAAATATTGATGTTCTTATCATCGATGATGTCCAAAAACTTGCTGGTAAAGCGGGTACTATTAACTTCTTCTTCAATATTTTTAACTCTCTTATTGATAGAGGTAAGCAAATTATTCTTGCAGCCGATAGAACTCCAGCTCAGCTTGGTATGGGTTCTGACGGTTTTGATGACCGTATTACTTCTCGTATGAGTGGTGGCATTGTTATTGGCATTGAGTCTCCAAGCTACGAGATGAAGCTCAATCTTATTCACGTCTTCTGCGATCGCGCTTTTAAAGAGAGAAATTCTTCTCTTTCTGCAGACGATTTGCCAGAGGACATCCGTCGTTACATGGCTGACAAGGCTGGTCAAAGTATTAGAACTCTTGAAGGCTTCTGCAATCGTTGCGTCACTGGACAAATCAAAGCAAAAGAATCCGGTAAAAACATTAAGCAAGAAGAGATTGATAAGATTGCAGACACGCTTTGGCGCCGCGTTTCAAAGACCGTAAATATCGAGAAGGTCCAAGAAGTCGTAGAAAATATCTATGGCATTAGTCATCGCGATATTGTTGGTAACAAGAGAAATAAAGAGATTGCAGAACCTCGTCACGTTGCAATTTATCTTGCTCACGACCTTTGCCAATACACACTGGTAAATATTGGTAAGCATTTTGGCGGAAGAAAACACGCAACTATTTTGCACAGCATTGAGGTAATTGAAGAGAGAATCAAAGAAGACAAAAGCTTCTATGATCAAATTTCTCAACTCAAGAAGACTATTCTTGAACAAAGTTAGTGTTTAAAACCTGTTAGTAAGATGTTAATTGGTGAAGAGAAGTAGTGATTTGTTGTTGAGAGTTTAAGAGGGGGAGTTTTACTTTGTTTATGAATGTCAAAAATAAGCAAACAAATCTGACCTCTAGAAACATATTTCTACCTCTAGAAATGTAAAGCTTTCTTCTTTTCAACATAGCTTATTATTACTACGATATTTTTATTCTTATCTAAGAAATAATAGAAAGGGTCGTCATGAAATTTACCGTAAGTCAATCCACTCTCCAGACGGCACTTGATATTGTTTCTAAAGGCATTGGTTCTAATACAACACTTCCTATTCTCTCTGGTATTTACCTCAAAGCATTTAATGGCATGCTTGAGCTACAGTCCAGTGACTTAACTATCTCTATTAAGCATCAGATTGCAGCAAATGTAGAAGAAGAAGGAGAGACAGTTGTTTCTGGAAAGGTTATCCAGAACATTGTTAAGAACCTTCCTGATGCAGCAATTACTTTTGAAGGTGGAGAGCGTACGCTTTCTGTAACTTGCCAGCGTTCATCTTTTAGACTTAATACTCTTTCTGCTCACGATTGGGCGCAGTTCCCAGAGTTTGATCTTGAGAAAACCTGTGAGCTTCCAAGCCAACTTCTATCAACGATGGTTGATAAAGTTTATCGTGTAACTTCAAAGGAAGCTTCTCGTCCTATTCTTCAGGGAATTTCTCTCACCGTTGAGGACAATACTATTCGCCTTGTTGCAACTGACTCATTCCGTCTTGCTGTTTGTGATTCCAATACAGATACGCCAGCAGGTGAATCTTTTAGTGCAATTATTTCTGGTGAAGTTTTCCACGACGTTCTCTCAATGCGTAGCATGACTGAGAAGGTTTTAATTGGTACTACAGACAACCAGGTAGTCTTCCAGTTTGGAAATACCACTCACATTTCGCGAAAGATTGAAGGTCATTTCCCAGATTATAAGCAGCTACTTCCAACATCTTGTACTGCATCTGTTGATATTAATGTTGAGGATTTCTCTGCAGCTCTCAAGCGTGTATCTGTTATTGCTCTGGCAAATCCATCAGTACGTTTTGATGTTGATGCTGATGGAAAAGAGGTTAAGCTTTCAGCCTCTTCACCAGATCAAGGTGAGTCTTCTGAGCACATTGAGGCCCAAATTGAAGGAGACTCTCTTTCAATCGCTTTGAACTACCACTACGTCTTTGATTGTGTAAATGCTGCTCCTTCTAAGGACCTTTTGCGTCTTGAACTCCAAGGTCCTTCTCAGCCAGCAATCTTTAAATCAAATGGTAAGGTCAACTATTTGTATCTTCTGATGCCTGTTCGCCTCTAATTTGATAGGGGTTGTGTGGGACTTAAAGTTGAACATGTTTCGCTGTATAACTTTCGTTGTTTTGCTTCGAAAGAAATAGATTTATCTGCGCAAACTACTATCTTTGTAGGAAAAAACGCCGCAGGTAAGACAAATACTGTCGAGGCATTACAACTCCTTACCGCTGGATACTCTTTTAGAAAACCAACACCATCACAGCTCCTTCTTACAGGTACTTCTGAGGCAAAGATAGAGATTTCGCTTACAGGAGATGGAAGAAAGCTAGAAAATACCTGTACCATCACAGAACGCCGTCGCCAATTTTCAAAGAACGGCAAGAAATGCCAGGCAGCAGATATTTCTGGTACGTTGATGTCGGTCCTTTTTAATCCTGATGATCTTTCAATGATTAAAGGTGGCGCATCATATCGCCGAGAAGAATTCGATGACTTTGGTCGCCAGGCAAATAAAAGCTACTTCAAGGTTTTCTCGGCATATACAAAAACAGTTGAGCAAAGAAATAAGTTGCTTAAATCTGATTGGCCTGACAATAATTTGCTTGATGCATGGGATCTTTCGCTTGCAAGGGGTGGAGCAACGCTTCTTCACGCGCGCATTCATTTATTTGAGCGCCTGGCAAAGAAAACATGCGAGATTTACCAGGAACTTTCTGGCGGAGAGCACCTGGAGATGAATTATATTTCTTCAATTGGAGAGGTTTCTCTCGAAGCCTCCCGAGAAGAAATTACTAATCAGTTTTTACAAGCTTTAAACGAAGCGCGTGCAGATGATATTCGCCGTCAGCAAAGCACTAAAGGTCCTCATCGAGATGATGTTGAGTTTTTAATTGACGGTAAAGACGCTAGAAATTTTGGATCTCAGGGCCAAATCAGAACGGTGGTCTTAGCACTTAAAATGGCAGAAGTTTTACTCTCAGAAGAAATACTTGGCGAGAAACCCCTGCTACTTTTAGACGATGTGATGAGTGAGTTGGATGAAGATCGCAGAAAAGCCATTATGGAGTTTGCATTCCACGACATCCAAACCGTAATTACAACTACCAACCTTGGTTATTTCTCTGAAGAGATTTTAGAGAAAGCGCAGATAGTTAGGTTTAGCGATGAATAATCTACAAGAAACACCTGCGCGTGGTGGTAATGAAAACGCAAAAGATTTAATGAGCACCTTACTTGGAACCTTCAGAGATTCTAAGAGTATGTCTAAAAATCGTCGCGCTTATCTTGCATGGGTTGAGTCAAATGGTGAAAGAGAAGTAGAACACACAACCGGCGTATTTGTTAGAGAAATTGCTGGTAGAGAATATCCTGTACTTACCGTTTATGTAGACAATCGTATGTGCATGATTGATTTTCTTGCACAAAGAGAAATCTATAGAGCAAGGTTGTCAGAGCATGGCCTGGAATTTTCAGATCTTGAGTTTAAGCTGGATAAATACAATAGACATGCTGGTAAAGAAGACGGTTCCTCAAAAGAACAACCTCAGGGCCAAAAAGTAGAGAAGAAAGTTCTTCCAGAACTCACTACAGAAGAAAAATCACAAATTTCTGAGTTAGTTTCTGGTCTTTCTGAGCCACTCAAGTCAACGGCTTATAAAGCGATTGAAGCAAGTTTTAGACAAAAAAAGAGTCTTTAGTCTAATCTGTCACTAATCTGTCCTTAAATCTCTTTACAGAGCCTCTCAGATACCAAATATTGCTGTTTAAACAATGAAATTTCTCTGTGCCGAGTTGATTTTGGCGATTTCATAGTAAAATACCTATATCATTCCGCTCACAATTGAAGAGAGGACTTACGTGGCAAGAGAAAATAAGTATGACGGTACAGAGATTAAGATCCTTGAAGGCCTTGAGGCTGTTCGTAAGCGTCCAGGTATGTATATTGGTACAACTTCAGCTTCTGGTCTGCATCACCTTGTTTGGGAGATTGTAGATAACTCAGTCGATGAGGCAATGGCTGGTTATTGCTCCAAAATTAAGATAACCGTTCATTCAGATAACTCTATTTCTGTTGAAGATAATGGTCGTGGTATTCCTGTAGACCTTCATCCACAGAAAAAGATTCCAACTCTTGAGGTTGTTCTTACTATCCTTCACGCAGGTGGTAAGTTTGATAACGACTCATACAAATTTTCTGGTGGCCTTCACGGCGTTGGAGTTTCTGTCGTAAATGCTCTTTCTAAGAAGCTTATTGCACAGGTTAAGCGTGACGGCAAGATTTATGAGATGGTCTTTGAGCGCGGTAAAACTGTTCAGAAGATGAAGGAAATTGGCACCTCAAAATCCAACGGTACTACCATTACCTTCTGGCCAGACGACATGATCTTTGAGACCACTACGTATAACTTTGACACACTTCGTGACCGTCTCCAGGAAACCGCATTCCTTAACAAGAACCTTAAAATTACTCTTGTTGATGAGCGTGAGCTCACTCCTCGTCAGGTTGATTTCCAGTATGCTGGCGGCATCATCGATTTTGTTAAGTATCTTAATGACGAGAAAACTGTTTTACCAGGACTTTCTCGCCCAATTTATATTGAAGGCAAATCTGATCCTGATGCCCCTATATCGCAGATGGGTGTGGTCGAAGTTGCACTTCAGTGGAATACTGAGTTCAGCGATAGAACTCTCTCGTTTGCAAATGGTATTTTCACTGAGGAAGGCGGAATGCACCTCGAGGGCTTCCGTACCGCTCTTACTAAGGTGGTAAATGATTACGGCACTAGGCAGGGTCTTCTTAAAGAGAAAGACCCTAAGCTTGAGGGCGGCGATATTCGTGAGGGTTTAACTGCTGTTATTTCAGTTAAGCTGCCAGATCCTCAGTTTGAAGGACAGACAAAGGCAAAGCTTGGTAGTTCTTACATGAGAACTCTCACCAACAAGATTGTTACTCAGGGTCTCTCAGAGTACCTGGAAGAGCACCCAAATCAGGCAAAAGAGATTCTCAAGAAAGCATCTCAGGCTGCAAAAGGCCGTCTTGCTGCTCGTAAAGCTCGTGAAGCAACACGCCGTAAGGGACTTCTTGAGTCAGCTGCTCTTCCTGGAAAGCTTGCAGACTGCTCCGTTCGCGATGCAGAGATGACTGAGCTCTTCATCGTCGAGGGTGACTCCGCAGGTGGTTCTGCAAAGATGGCACGCGACCGTTCTATCCAGGCAGTTCTTCCACTTCGCGGAAAGATTTTGAATGTCGAGCGTGTACAGGCTCACCGCGCACTTTCTTCTGACACCATTACTTCGCTGATTACCGCTATTGGTACTGGTGTTGGAGATGAATTTAATATTGAAAAGGCACGTTATCACAAGATTGTCATCATGACCGATGCTGATGTTGACGGCTCTCACATTAGAATTCTTCTGCTTACCTTCTTCTATCGTTACATGAAGCCAATGATTGACGCAGGTTATATCTACGTTGCTCAGCCTCCTCTGTATCAGATTAAGCCAAAGGGTAAAAAGAACGGTAAATACATCTATACCGATGAAGAACTTGCTCTTGAGACAAAGAAGTTCGAGGACAACACCAAGTTCACTATTCAGCGTTATAAGGGTCTTGGTGAGATGGACCCAGAGCAGCTTTGGGCAACCACTATGGAGCCAAAGAACCGCATTCTTCTTAAGGTAACCATTGATGATGCTCTTGCAGCTGATCGTGCAGTCTCTGACCTTATGGGTAACCAGGTTGAGAAGCGTAAAGACTTCATCCAAACACATGCAAAAGACGTCCGCTTCCTGGACATTTAATGGTTTCTCGCTAAATCATTAGACAGAAAATGAAAGGGTAACTTGTGGCAGACGATAAAAATATGAATGACGATCTTTTTGATGCAGATGAGGATCAAGATCTTGATGCACAAAACGATATGGATGAAGAATACGAAGATGACGAGGTAGAAGAAGACTCTGACGAGTTTGACCCAGAGACTGGGGAAAATCTCATAACGGGAGAAACTTCACACATCATCTCTGATGAGGCTGGTACTCGTCTTGATCTCTCTGACATTCACGGTGGCACTCTTAAGCCAACCGACTTGTCCTCAGAGATGAAGACTTCCTTCCTTGAGTATTCTATGTCCGTTATTGTTGCTCGTGCACTTCCAGATGTTCGAGACGGTCTTAAGCCTGTTCACCGCCGTATTTTGTACGCAATGAGCGAGGCTGGCATTACGCCAAACCGTCCACATAAGAAGTCTGCATGGGCAGTCGGTGAAGTCATGGGTAAGTACCACCCACACGGTGACTCCGCTATTTATGACTCCATGGTCCGTATGTCTCAGGACTTCTCGATGAGGCTTCCTCTGATTGATGGTCACGGAAACTTTGGTTCTATCGACGGCGATCCACCAGCAGCAATGCGTTATACCGAGGCACGTCTTACCAGAAGTGCTATGGAGATGCTGGCAGAGCTTAACAAGAACACCGTTGATCTTCAGTCAAACTATGATGAGTCTCTGACAGAGCCTGCAGTTCTTCCTGCTCGTTTCCCAAATCTTTTGGTTAACGGTTCTTCAGGTATTGCAGTTGGTATGGCTACCAACATTCCTCCTCACAACCTTGGTGAGGTAACTAACGCTGTCTGCATGATGATTGAGAACCCTGACGTTACCACTGAGGAGCTCATGACCGTTCTACCTGGTCCTGACTTCCCAACAGGCGGCATCATCATGGGCACTCAGGGCATCAAGGATGCCTATGAGACTGGTCGCGGTTCTATTACCGTCCGCGCAAAGGTTCACGTTGAACAGGTCAAGAGCGGTCGCCAGCGCCTTGTTGTTACCGAGATTCCTTACCAGGTTAACAAGGGCCTTCTCCAGGAGAAGATTGCTCAGGCAGTCAACGAGAAGAAAATTGAAGGCATCTCTGACATGCGCGACGAGTCCAACCGTAAGGGCATGCGTATTGTTTTGGACCTCAAGCGCGATGCTGTTCCACAGGTTGTTCTGAATAACCTGTACAAGAAGACTCAGCTCCAATCCAACTTTGGCATCATTGACCTGGCCTTGGTTGATGGTGTTCCTCGTACCCTTTCTCTTCGCGAGATTCTTCGTCACTACATTGATCACCAGATTGATGTTGTACGCCGTCGTACTGAGTTTGACCTGGATAAGGCTCAGAAGCGCGTCCATATTTTGGAAGGCCTTCTGACCGCAGTTGATAACATCGATGAGATTGTCCACATCATCCGCAGCTCGCAGGATGATGCTGAGGCAAAGAAGCGCATGAACGAGCGTTTTGGCCTGGATGAGATTCAGGGCGAGGCAATCCTTCAGATGCGTCTGCGCCGCCTCACTGGTCTTGCTCGTCAGGATCTTGTTGACGAGATTTCCCAGCTCAGACTTGATATTGCCTACTACGAGGATCTTCTCGCCCACGAGGAAAAGATTCTGGCAGTTATCGCTGACGAGCTCCGTGAGATTTCCAACCGCTATGCCGACAAGCGTCGTACGCAAATCTCCGACCAGGACATTCAGAACCTGGACGTCGAGGATCTTATCGCCGAAGAGGACATGGTTGTCACCGTCACTCACGCGGGCTACGTAAAGCGCGTTCCTGTTGAGATTTATCGCTCCCAGAAGCGTGGCGGCAAGGGCGTACAGGGCGTTTCTCTCAAAGAGAACGACTTTGTCGAGAATCTCTTTGTTGCTTCCACCCATGATTACGTGCTGTTCTTTACCAACTTTGGTAAGGTGTACCGCCTCAAGGTCCACGAGCTTCCGGTTGGTAACAGAACTACTAAGGGTAGCGCCATCATCAATGTCATCGAGACACTTGCAGAGGGCGAGAAAGTCAAGGCAGTTATTACTACCCGCGACTTCCCAGAAGACAACTACCTGATGTTTGCTACTAAGCAGGGAATGGTCAAGAAGACAGCAATGTCTGAGTACGA
The DNA here is from genome assembly GCA_916720745.1 of uncultured Atopobium sp. Classification (GTDB taxonomy): domain Bacteria; phylum Actinomycetota; class Coriobacteriia; order Coriobacteriales; family Atopobiaceae; genus Lancefieldella. The sequence goes on along the minus strand of CAKARX010000001.1, from coordinate 51,534 downwards.
CCGTACCCGTAAGGACGGCCTCATTGCAATCAACCTTAAGGATGGCGACGAGCTTGTTAACGTCCGCCGTGTCCACCCAGGTGACAAGGTTGTTCTGTGCTCCTCCGACGGCAAGGCAATTCTGTTTGACGAGGCAGAGGCAAGAAGCATGGGCCGTGGTACCTCTGGCGTTCGTGGTATCACGCTCAAGGGCAATGCAACTATGCTTGGCATGGAGATTACCAACGGCAATGGCGACCTCTTTGTTATTACCGAGAAGGGCTACGGAAAGCGCACCGCAATTTCTGAGTACCCAGTTCACAAGCGTGGTGGCCAGGGCGTCTTTACCATCACAATGACGGAGAAGAAGGGTAACCTGGTTGCCTGCCGTGTTGTTGGTCCTCAGCACGAGATTATGATCATGTCCGAGGAGGGCGTTGTAATCCGCGTCAAGGCTGGCGACATCTCCAAGCTGGGCCGCTCTACGCAGGGCGTCAAGGTTATGAACCTCTCCGGTAGCGACGTTGTTTCTGCTGTTGCTCGTATGGTTGCCAACAAGAAGAAGGCTCCTAAGCACGCAGAGAACCAAGGCATGCTTGATCTGATGGCCGCCGGTGCTCGTGATGCTGATGAGGCAGAGTCCGTTGACCTTGGAGATGAAGAGGAAGTACTGGACGATTCACTGCTGGATGATGACGAATAAGCATTTCAGCTATACGTAATTTGAAGAGCTCAGGAGGTAATTCTCCTGAGCTCTTTTCGTTTACCGAGAAAAACAACACGCTAACGGTAATGTTTTTTATATAAAAGATAAGCCAGTTGTTCAAAAACTCGCTCTAAAGCAGGACTTAAGAGAAATCCTCAGGAGAGACATCCTCAATAAACTGACGGAATTCCTCAAGCTCTTGGGCCTGAACGTCCTTCTCGACATCAGTAAAGTCTGGAGCAGCAGCAATTTCTAGAACGCTCTCGTCTGCAAAGATGGGAGCGTTTGTCCTTACTGCCAGCGCAATGGCGTCGGATGGGCGAGCATCCACGTAAATATGCTCTCCCTCTTTGGAGATGAGCTCAATTTGCGAGAAAAACGTGGTGCCGCGGACACCCACAATGCGTACGCTTTTAATATCTGCATCCAAAGAATCAAGAACGGAGCGGAGAAGGTCATGCGTTAGAGGTCTCTCGGTAGATTCTTGATCAATGCCAAGACTGATAGCAGATGCCTCAATGTTGCCAATCTTGATAGGAAGACTTAAAGAAGAGACGCCGCGTGGGTCATGAAGACGCAGAACAATTACGGAAGAGATAGGTCCTCCTCCGACAACAACTGTCTGTATGTCCATACGCTTCAGCGACACAAATACTCCAAATAGCACGTCTTTTATCAATCTTTGGGCAGATAGTCTACGACTCTCTGTTTTCATTTCATACCCAGTTTCAAGAAAGTTTAAAACAAAACAAAAAAAGTGTTGACCTATGAGAATTATGGAGGTATTATTTTTCCCTGCGTTGGGCCTGTAGCTCAGTTGGTCAGAGCGTCCGGCTGATAACCGGGAGGTCACAAGTTCAAACCTTGTCAGGCCCACCACTTTATGTGACAATAGTCACCCCAACGTTAGCCGAGTCGCCGTTGGGGTGATTATTAAAACCTTCTGGGCCCAACCAGAAGTCAGTACGGGGAATTAGCTCAGCTGGGAGAGCGCGGGCTTTGCAAGCCTGAGGTCAGGGGTTCGATCCCCCTATTCTCCACCAAATGTTCAAGGCCAGGGATTTTCTCCCTGGCCTTTTTGCTTAGATATGCAAAAACATACCGATAGCCGCCAATATCAGCCACTTATCGAATAGTTGAAATATTTTCGAAAAAGTTTGAGTACGATTTACACAGGAGTATGTTCTTTTCATTGGAGCTGTGGATAACCACAAGGAGAGAAAAGAGTTCTTATGTCAAACCTTACTCGTCGAAATTTTTTTGGTGTCAGCGCAGTTGTAGCAGGTTTGGGTATCACAGCCTGCAAAAAGTCCGATTCTGATTCTAGCGAGAAAAAAGAATCTGACACCAACTCAACCGATACTGTTGGTGCACCAGAAGAGCTGGTAAAGGCAGCAAAAGAAGAGGGTAAGCTGATTGTTTATGGCTCTTGCGAGGAAGAGTACATAAACGCAGTTTGTGCAAACTTCAAGAGCCTGTACGGCATTGATGTTCAGGCACAGCGTCTCTCAACTGGAGAAGTTGCTGCAAAGATTGAGGAAGAGAACGGTCATCCATCAGCTGACGTCTGGTTTGGCGGAACAACCGATCCTTACAATGTCACCTCTTCAAAGGGCCTTCTTGAGCAGTATGAGCCAAAGAATGCATCACATCTTATTTCCGATAAGTTCAAGAGTACCAACAAAGACTGGTACGGAATTTATAAGGGCATTCTGGGCATTCTGTACGATAAGGATGAGCTTCAGCGCCTTAAGCTTGATGTTCCTCAGGATTACAAAGACCTTATCGATCCTAAGTATAAGGGCCTCATTTGGTCTTCTAACTACAACACCGCAGGTACTGCAAAGCTGATCATCAACACCGTTATTCAGAAGTACGGTCATGACCAGGGTATTCAGTATCTTGTTGATCTTGATAAGAACATTGCTCAGTACACCAAGAGCGGTTCTGGTCCTTCCAAGGCTATCGGAACAGGCGAGTGCACCATCGGAATTGGTATGCTCCATGACGGTATTTATCAGATTGTTGATCAAGAGCATGAGAATGTTGGTCTTCAGATTCCAAGCTCTGGCGCATCATACGAGGTTGGCGCAACCGCAATCTTCAAGGGTGCTGCACATCCAAACGCAGCTAAGCTCTGGATTGAGTATGCACTTTCACCAGCATGCGTTGACCTTGCGCAGAAGAATGGCTCTTACCAGTTCCTGGTAATTGACGACGCAAAGCAGCCTGAGATTGCTACTGAGTACGGCCTTGATCCAAACAACGTTATGGACTACAACTTCGAGGATGCCAAGAAGCACACCGAGCAGTATGTCAAGGACGTTATGGAAGCTCTTGGTGGCGGAGATAGCCGCTTCAAGACAGAGTAAAACCAGCGCCGGCACACAAATAAACAATGTTGTTGCTCAGGCTTTGAGTGGCAGATTATACTGGGTAGGCAGAGATCTGCCTACCCAGTTCCACATAGAGCTTTGCGTATAGGTTTAGTGTTTCAGAGTTAGGACCAGCATGGCAAAATCCCAGAGCGCTCGACTTGAGCGAAAAAAGCTCCTTGGCGATCCAATTTTGATAACGACCATTATCGTTCTTATCGCCTTCTTAACCCTATTTATTTTGTATCCACTTGCCATTCTTATGGTTGACTCTGTAGTCTCTGATAATGGGATTAGCTTTGATGTATTTACGCGCATCTTAGCTTTGCCTTCGTTTGATCGCGCAATCACCAATACGCTCAGAGTTGGTTTTGCGGTAGGCATTTTATCAGCGCTTATTGGTCTTCTTTTTGCGTATGTTGAAGTGTACGTAAAGCTTCGTACAAAGTTTATGACAGGACTTTTCCGCGTGGTTTCCATGCTTCCTGTTGTTTCTCCGCCATTTGTTCTCTCGCTTTCCATGATTATGATGTTTGGCAAGAAAGGCCTGATTACCCGCGGTCTTTTGGGTATTTTTGACAACAACATCTATGGTTTCTGGGGCATTTTTATTGTCCAGACTATGTCGTTCTTCCCTGTGTGCTACATGATGCTTAAGGGTCTGCTTAAAAACATTGACCCATCCCTTGAAGAAGCAGCACGTGACATGGGCGCAAGCCGCTGGAAGGTATTTACCAGCGTTACCCTTCCTCTTATTTTGCCTGGCTTGGGCAATGCTTTTCTCGTCTCATTTATTGAGTCAATCGCAGACTTTGCTAACCCAATGATTATTGGTGGTTCGTACGATACCCTGGCAACAACCATCTACCTGCAAATCACCGGCGCGTATGACAAGCAGGGTGCAGCTGCTATGGCTGTTGTTCTTCTTTCCATTACGCTGCTTATGTTTGTTGTTCAGAAGTTTGTACTGGAAGCAAAGAGCACGTCCACGCTCTCAGGCAAAGCAGCGCGAGCCAGGATGCTCATTACAGACAATTCTGTCCGCATCCCACTTACCATTCTTTGCGCACTGGTTGCACTCTTTGTTATTGGCATGTACCTCTGCGTTCCTTATGGCTCGTTTGTCCGTTCCTGGGGCTCTAATTACGAACTAACTACTAAATGGTTTGAGCAGGTATTTACCAAGTACCACGGTCTGCAAGCGTTTAGCGACTCGTTTATGCTCTCGCTTATTGCCGCACCAATTACCGCCCTGCTTTCGATGATTATTTCCTATCTGGTAGTAAAACGTCGTTTCCGTGGTCGCGGCTTTATCGAGGCTGTATCCATGCTGGCTATGGCTGTTCCTGGTACGGTTTTGGGCGTTGGTTACATTCGCGGATTCTCAAGCGGTGTCATGCACACAGGATTTTTGCAAGGCCTGTATGGCACAGGACTCATCTTGATTATTGTCTTTGTCGTGCGTTCGCTTCCAACAGGAACCCGCTCGGGTATCTCGGCGCTTCGACAGATTGATAAATCAATCGAGGAGTCCGCATATGACATGGGTGCCGATAGCTTTACGGTGTTTATGACCGTTACGCTACCGCTGATTAAAGATTCGTTCTTGTCGGGCCTGGTAACGGCGTTTGTCCGCTCCATCACCGCAATTTCTGCAGTTATTCTCTTGGTCACACCAGAGTTCCTGCTCATTACTGTTCAGATCAATGAGTTTGCGGGCAAGGGTTCATATGGTATGGCCTGCGCCTTTGCAACAATTCTGATTGTTATTACCTATGGCTCGGTATTGCTTATGAATTGGGCCATCAAACACTTTGGCACCAGCCGAGCACTCAAGGAGGAGTAACACATGGCTACAGAGAAAAAAGGCGTTCGCCTTGAGCACATTTCCAAGATTTATCAGGATCAGAAGACTGGCAAAGACTTCTACGCAGTTCAAGACGCTAACATCACTATTGCTCCTGGCGAGTTTGTTACACTGCTTGGCCCTTCTGGCTGCGGAAAGACCACTATTCTGCGCATGATTGCTGGTTTTGAGAGTCCTGATGAGGGAAAGATCTTCCTTGGCGATGAGCAGATTGATGAGCTTACTCCAAACAAGCGCGACACTGCTATGGTGTTCCAGAGCTATGCGCTACTTCCCCACTACAACATCTTTGACAATGTTGCCTATGGCCTCAAGCTTCGCAAGATGGACAAGAACGTAATTCGCGAGAAGGTCCTTCACATTCTTGGTCTCGTTGGACTTGAGGGCATGGAAGAGCGCATGACCAACCAGCTTTCTGGTGGTCAGCAGCAGCGTGTTGCTTTGGCACGTGCTCTGGTTATTGAGCCAAGCGTGCTCCTCTTTGACGAGCCTCTTTCAAACCTTGATGCAAAGCTCCGCGTTGACATGCGTAACGAGATCCGTCGCATCCAGCAAGAGGCTGGTATTACCGCCATCTACGTCACACATGACCAGTCAGAGGCAATGGCGCTTTCAGACAACATCATCATTATGAAAAAGGGTGTTGTTGATCAGGTTGGCGATCCTCAGACGGTTTACTATCACCCAGCAGACGAGTTTGTTGCAGACTTTATTGGCGAGTCAAACTTCCTGCATGCAGTTGTTGCAGAGAAGATTGATGCTGAAACAGCGCTCTGCCATTTTGAGGGACAGGAATTTGAGGTCAGCGGATGCTCTCACCTGGATAAGGGTAAAGAGTGCTGCATTGTCCTGCGCCCTGAGTCAGCACGTCTTGCTGACGAGGGAACACTTGCCTGCGAGGTAGTTCTTTCTCGATTTATGGGTCACTATCAGAACTATCACGTTATGGTCGGCGACACCCTCATTAAGATTACAGACTTCAATCCTCGTACCCACAAGATTTACAACGTTGGTGACCACGCCTTTGTTGACTTCACCAAAGATGAGGTTCACGTTCTGTAAGCGCTTTGGTTAAAGCAGTAACGTATGGTGAGAAGATCCGTTGGTCTTCTCGCCATTTTTGTCAGATGGTTGATTTGAGCCAGTTTAGTTTGCAGGTGAGCAGCTTATGTTCAGGCTCAAGCGAGGGGTCCTTGATTCTTTTAAGGAGCATCTTGCACGCGGCGTAGCCCTCTTCGTAGACAGGCTCGACAATGGTTGAGATGCTTTTAACGGGCAGGTCAGTCCAATCGGTGTTGTTGAATCCCAACAATCCAACTTGCTTTGGAATCACTGTCTCGTAGGATTGCAAGGCATTATAGACACTTTTAAGAGCCCACTGATTTGGGACAAATACCAGCGTTTTCTTTGACGGAAGAATGTGGTTGTTAAGCCATTGCGTGATTTCAGGGATAGACAACGCGCTTTGCTCTATGGTGAGACGCTCATAAGGTTTACTTGAGGCCTCTAGAGCATCGGTGAAGCCAGACTCTCGTTCAATCCTAGTGCGACCTTTTGGCTCTCCGCCAATGATTAAAAAGTTCTCGTACCCACGCTCGACGCAGCGCGACGCTGCTGAATAAACTCCGTCGTAGAGGTTACTTTTTATCCAGGAAGTATTAAGGGTGATGAGGTCGCAGTCAAAATAAACAACCGGTTTTCCAACTTTAGCAATGCGCCTGTCTACCGCTCTAAACTGATTGGTGGGCTGGATGAGCATGCCATCTGCCCCAATTGAAAGCATTTTCTCAACCCAGTCGGCTTCAAGCGTGGGGTCAAAGCGAGAATTACAAATAATTGTCTGATATCCGGCTTCAAGAGCAGCGTCTTCAATACCGTTGGTCATTTGGGCAGCCCAGGCATTAGTGTTGTCCAATATGAGAACAGCAATAATTCCAGAGCTCTTTTTAACCATTGCTTGAGCCTGGGCACTTGGAATATATCCCGTATTTTCAATTGCTTTTTTGATACGTTGCTTAGTTGCTTCGGACATCTTTTCAAAGTGCCCATTAAGGTAATTTGAAACGGTGGCAATGGAAACATTTGCTAATTTTGCAAGGTCAATGATAGTGGTCTTAGACATTGGCACTCATTTCACCGAAATTCTTACAATGTACTTGCAAAATACCAACGTTAGTGATTCTGCTGGATTCCACGTTGGTTAAACGTTTAACAAAATTCATCATAACACAAGGTAGATTAGACGTTTACCGAAATCTTCTTTTAAAAAAGATTGAAACAATGCAAAGTATGAGTTGGAAACGTACGTCGTCAAAAGACGTGCTCGTGCGCCCCGCTTAGGGGCTCACAACTTACTTTGCGAGAGGACATAACCATGAACGTCGTTGCTGTATGCGCTTGCACGGTTGGAATTGCTCACACCTGGATGGCAAAAGAGGCCATCGAGAAAGAATGTGAGCGTCGCGGCTATGAATTCAAGGTAGAGGCTCAGGGCGGTTACGGTATTGAGAACGAGCTTGAGCAGGACGAAGTTGACGCTGCCGACGTTGTTCTTCTCGCCATTGCAATTGGCATTGAAGGCGACGAGCGTTTTGACGAGAAACGCGATGAGGGTCGCGTTCTTACGCTGGATCCATCGCTTGCTATTGCAGATCCAGCAAAGGTTATTGATCAGGTAGTTGCGCTGGCTGAGTAGCAAGCGCGTAAGTGATAACGCAAGGAAGAAGAGAGGAGAAACCCATGGCAGAGGAAAAGAGTCCCTCAGTTTTGGGCAAGGTCGGAAAAGACCTTCTAAAGGCGTTTAACACTGGTGTTTCGTACTTTATTCCTATTGTCGTAGTTGGCGGAGTCTTCTTGGCTTTCTCGCTAGCTACAGGAACCGCAGGAAAAGACGGTATTGAAGTCACCAATCCTTTGATGCAGAGCCTTAACCTTATTGGTATGGCCGGCATCAAGATGATGATCCCTGTCCTTGCTGCTTACATTGCCTATTCTTTGGGCGGAAAGCCTGCTCTGGCACCTGGTTTTGTCCTTGGTTACCTGGCAAGCAATCCTGTTCCTGTAGGCGAGGTTCAGGTTTCTACTGGCTTCTTGGGCGCAATGGTTCTTGGCGTTGCTGCTGGCTACCTTGTCCAGTGGATGAAGAGCTGGAAGGTCAATAACACCATCCGCACCATCATGCCAATTCTGATCATTCCAAGTTTGTCCTCACTGGCTCTTGGCATGCTTTACATCTATGTTTTGGCAGCTCCACTTGGCGCCTTCATGGACTGGCTGACAAGCCTGCTTTCAAGCCTTCAGGGTGGCTCTGCAGTTGTGCTTGGCATTGTAATTGGCCTGATGACCGCATTTGATATGGGTGGCCCAGTTAACAAGACTGCTTCTACCTTCACCATGGCTCTTATGACCGCAGGTGTCTATGGTCCTAACGGTGCATTCCGTGTCGCAGTTGCTATTCCTCCACTGGTCTGCGGTGTTGCATCCCTTATTGCTCGCAGCAAGTTTGACGACACTGATAGGCAGATGGGTATCTCTGCAGTCTTCATGGGACTCATTGGTATTACTGAGGGCGCAATCCCCTTTGCTGTTAAGGATCTTGCACACACCCTTCCTGCAATCATGATTGGTTCTGCAGTTGGTGCTGGTCTTGCTGCTTGGCACGGTATTGAGTGCTTTGTTCCTCACGGTGGCATGATTGTTGCTGCTGCTACAAACAACATTGCCCTCTACACCCTTGATATGGCAATTGGCGTTGCAGTAGGCGTTGCAATTCTTGTTCTTACCAAGCCAAAGCTTGAGGACAACAAGTAACACACGGTGAGAAACGCATGTACCTTTTGGTCTTAGACCTTAAAAATTGAAGTTAAAAGGAGAGGGGCGTAGGGATTCAACCCCCACGCCCTTCTTATTACCAAGAAACACTCTTGGGAAGGGGTAATTATGGAAAAGCTACCAATTAAAAAAGCTGTTGAAGGACTGCTTAAGCTTCAGGACACAGGAAGGTCCGCCACGCTGTTAGGAATTGGACCAATGTCGCCAAACCTGCTCCAGGCAGCTTTTGAACTTGGTAGGGACTGCGATTTTCCTCTGATGTTTATTGCATCTCGAAACCAGGTTGATCTTGATGAACTTGGTGGAGGATACGTAAATTCTTGGGATCAGAAGCGTTTCTCGGAAGATATTGCTGAAGCAGCTCAGAAGGTTGGTTTTGACGGCCTGTATTATCTCTGCCGTGACCACGGCGGTCCTTGGCAGCGCGATGAGGAGCGCAACGCCCACCTTCCAGAAGATGAGGCTATGGAGCTTGCCAAGAAGTCCTATCTTGCCGACATGCTTAACGGCTTTGACCTGCTGATGATTGACCCAACAAAGGATCCTTTTGAGATTGGCAAGGTTATTCCGCTTGATGTGGTTCTTCGCCGTACGGTTGATTTAATTGAATGGTGCGAGAAGGAACGTGTTTCTCGCGGTCTTCCTGAGATTGGCTATGAGGTTGGTACCGAGGAAACAAATGGTGGCTTGACCTCTACCGACAAGTATCACACCTTCATTGAACAGCTTAAGAGCGAGCTGACCGCTAAGGGTCTGCCTATGCCAACCTTTATTGTTGGACAGACAGGAACACTTACGCGCCTTACTGAGCAGGTTGGTCACTACGATTTTGAGGCTGCTATTAGCCTTGCCGAGATGGCCAAGAGCTACGGTGTTGGTCTTAAGGAGCACAACGCAGACTACCTTGATGACGTGACGCTGCTTGAGCACACTCCTGCAAATGTAACCGCTTCAAACGTAGCTCCACAGTACGGAACAGAGGAGACTCGCGCATATTTGAAGCTTTGCGATGTAGAGGATCTTCTGGTTAAAGAAGGTCTCCTGAAGGCAGACGAGGTCTCTGGCTTGAGAAACACCCTGTTGGTCAAGGCAATTGAGACTGAGCGTTGGCGCAAGTGGATGGTTGGCGATCAGGTTAATCTGACTGTTGAGCAGATTCTTGCTGATCACAAACTGTCGCTGGATATTCTTGATATTTCTGGTCATTACGCATTCAATGATGACGAGGTCAAGGCCGCAACCGAGCACCTGTACAAGAACCTTGCTCAGTTCAATATTGATGGCCAGCGCTTTGTTGTCGATCACATCAAACGTCCTCTTCGCCAGTATGTTGAGTGCTATAGGCTTGAGGGAGTTACTACGCGCATCCGTGAGGCACTGGCAGAGTAAGTACTCGTGCTTTCAGACACAGCGTTTTGCCGTTGTAATGCCCTTGCTGTCCAATTTTGGACAGATAGCTGACAAACCTAGGAGGTCGAAGGCTTTTTGCTTTCGACCTCTTTTCTTGTGCGATGTATCATAGAGAACAATAGTTACAAAAACGACGCTAAGGAGCGGCATGGCCGAAAACGACGAGCGCAAAGATGGAGTTTCTCCCGAGCTTGATATGCTCTCAACTGAGCTGCTTGGAGATGCGTTTGACCTGCTTGCAGATGGCCAATCACTCAACGTTTTGCTTGTAGTTGAGGACGCGTCAGGCACGGTTGCAAGCTATGAGTTCTCTGATGACGGCCCAGAGGAGCTGCTTGAGGGGGCTCATAAGCGCGTGCTTGACCTGGCAAAACAGAAGGGCGATAAAGAAGCAGGGCTCGAAGAGCCTGTTCGCTATGCGCTTGTATATGAGGGAGCCATCCAGCTGCTCAAAGAGGGCGGTTACGAGGATGCTGTGCTTCTTGAGTTTGGCGAGAAGGGCTATAAGAGTTTCTCGGCATATTCTTTAGTTCACGGAAAAGGCCAAGGTGACCAGTTTGTGTGGTCTGATCCCGCTCCAGCAGGGGAGCTTGAGCCACTTCTGTAATGAAAAAGCTGCGTTCATTGAAATTTCTGGGCGCTCTAGGCACGTAATTGCACTAAAGTTCTAAAGCTGATAAAAATTGGACCTGAACTATTCAAGTCTAAGCACATACCTTCGAGAGATAGAGACTTATGCGTCAAGACAACATCAGAAATATTGCTATCATCGCCCACGTTGACCACGGTAAAACCACCATGGTTGACCAGATGCTTAAGGCAACCGATGCATTCCGCGAGAACCAGCAGGTTCAAGAGAGAATTCTGGACTCCAATGATCAGGAGCGTGAGCGCGGAATTACCATTCTGGCAAAGAACATCTCTATTGAGTACAAGGGCGTCAAGATTAACGTTATTGATACCCCTGGCCACGCTGACTTCGGTGGCGAGGTAGAACGCGTTTTGAAGATGGCTGACGGTGCGCTTCTCTTGGTTGATGCAGCTGAGGGCCCTATGCCACAGACGCGCTTTGTTCTGCGCCACGCCATTGACGCAGGTCTTTCTATCATGATGGTTGTCAACAAGATTGACCGCGACGGTGCTCGCCCAGAGGCTGTTGTCAACGATTCTCTTGATCTTATGATGGACCTTGGTGCAACCGATGAGCAGCTTGAGTTCACCATGGAGCACGTTATCTTTGCTTCTGGTGTTAACGGCTACGCTCGCCTTGATCCAAATGATGACAATGACAACATGTTCCCTCTTCTCGACATGATTATCGACGGCCTTCCAGCTCCAGATGTTGATATTGACGGACCTCTTGCTATGCAGTGCGTCACCATCGATCACTCAGACTACCTGGGCCGCATTGGTATTGGCCGTGTCTATTCCGGAACTGTTCATACTGGCGACAAGATTCTTGTTGTCAAAAATGATGGTTCCCGCGCTATGAGCCAGGTCAAGCAGCTGTTCACCTTTGACTACCTTGGCCGTAAGGAGTGCAGCGAGGTTGACGCAGGTGATATTGCGGCAATCGTTGGCGTTGATAACACTGATATTGGTGACGTCTACACTGACCCAGAGAACCCTGTTGAGCTGGATCCAATTGAGATTGATCCACCAACTCTTTCCATTATTTTTGAGCCCTCTACCTCGCCACTTGTTGGCCGTGAGGGAGACATTGTTGGTGGCCGTCAGCTTAAAGAGCGCCTGATGACAGAGCGCGAGAATAACGTCACCATGCGCATCGAGGAGCTTCCTGATAAGACGGGTATTGAGGTTTCTGGTCGTGGTATTTTGCACCTCTCCGTTCTTATGGAGAGCATGCGCCGCGAAGGCTTTGAATTCCAGGTTGGTCGTCCTCGCGTTCTGTTCAAGAAAGACGCTCAGGGCCACACACTTGAGCCTATTGAGCAGGCTGTTGTTGAGTGCAATCCAGAGTATGCTGGCAAGGTTATTGAGGTCTTTGGTAACGTGGGTGGCACCATGTCCATCATGGACACTGGCGAGACTCAAACGCACCTTGAGTTTAAGATTCCAACCCGTGGCATCATGGGTCTTAAGACGCGCGTCATGAACGTCACCCACGGAGACGCAGTCTTCTACCACACCTTCCTCGAGTACGGTCCTTTTGCAGGCGATATTGGTAGCCGCCAGAATGGCGCCATGATTTCTATGTCTACCGAGAAGGCCGTTGCGTACGCACTTGGTACGCTTCAGGAGCGCGGTCAGCTCTTTGTTGCTCCAGGTGTTGAGTGCTACGAGGGCATGCTGGTTGGCGAGCGTTCAAGGCCAGGCGACATGGTTGTTAACATTGCACGCACCAAGTCTTTGGGCAACCAGAGGTCTTCAACTGCAGATATTTCAGTTCAGCTGACTCCTCCACGCCTGTTTACGCTGGAAGAGGCTCTGGAGTACATCATGGACGACGAGCTTGTTGAGATCACGCCACAAAACATCCGCATGCGTAAGCGTATTCTCTCCGAGACCGAACGCCGTAAGTGGGCAGTTCGTAACGGTATGGTCAAGAAGTAACAGCGTCGTTTACAGATAACCAATCTGGCGAGAAAAACTTGCAGCTGCAAGGGTTTCTCGCCAGTTTTGTTTTAGGTGAATTTTAAATAAAGTGCAGGTAAACGGCGTGTGCGGTTGACGTTAAACGCCCAAAACCGCCAAAACCGTCTGATTGCGGCTAGGCGCTACTTTGATGGAGTGTTCTGCTCAGGCTGTTTGCCTGGCTTTTGTGTCTTGTGACGCAGTTTGTTGACGCTGCGCATGACGTGTGGCGTAAGGTCAACATCTGCAGGTGAAAGCACGTTGTATTTGAGCGACCAGCGCCTGAGGCCAACGGTAACCACGACACAGATAACAGCTGCCCAAATTTTGGTGACGCCCGCATAAGAAACAAGAGCCCAATAGGAGGTTGCGCCAGCAACCGCGCAAAATGCGTAGAGATTGCTTCGTTGGAAAATGCGAGGAATATCGCCAAGAAAGACATCGCGAAGCATACCGCCGCCAACACCTGTGATGCTTCCCATCAGAATAACCGAGAAGGGGAGAAGGTGATATACCAGGGCTTTATCGGTACCAACAACGGCAAAGAGGCCAACAGAGATAATGTCGGTCCACTCAAGCATGCGCGGAAATCTACCAAGCGGCTCGGGAAACATAAACAGCAAAACGGCGGTAAATACTGCCGCTGGAATGGCGTACGGCGAGTTAAGCATGTAGACGCCACCCTCTTGCATCATGACGTCTCTAATAAGTCCGCCGCCCAGGCCGCCTAAAAGACCGAGGCCCACAAAACCCACAAGGTCTAAGTGACGATCTCTTGCAACCAAGATTCCCGAGATTGCACCAATAATTACTGTTAGAAGGTCCAGCCAGTAGGGGATGCCCACAGAAATTGCATCTGTGCCATAAGGCGAGAAAAACGGTGGCATCCATACCTCCTACTGGTGTTTTACTTTTTATGAGTATGACAATACTACACAAGTATTAAAAATACACAGAACTTCTCGTCCTATATTGGTGAGAAATCCGCTATACTGTCCCGTGCGGTTTTATATGGAGAGTTGTCCGAGTGGCCGAAGGAGCACGATTGGAAATCGTGTAGGCGTCTAAAGCGTCTCCAGGGTTCAAATCCCTGACTCTCCGCCAGAATTTTCACGGCGCCTACGGGCGCCGTTTCACCCTTCGGAGGGGTGGCAGAGTGGTTGAATGCGGCGGTCTCGAAAACCGTTTACCCCTTCTAGGGGTACGAGGGTTCGAATCCCTCCTCCTCCGCCATTTAACATTTTTGTTTGATTAATTGCTACTAAAAAAGATATATTTATTTCTCGTTTTTATATAGAATGTTTAGGCTTAGTAATTCGATGTCATTATTTTTGACACGAGGGGAGAGTTAAATGGCTGTTTCAGCAGATGAGTTGAATGGCTACAGGCGCGATCGCTATTTTGCACGCTCCTGGGCACTTCTGACTCTGGAAAAGGGTTGGTGGAAGCCTGTCCTTATTATGGCTCTGTTTGGTCTTATTCCAGTTGTCGGAATTCTTGCACTTGTTGGCTATGCACTTGAGACTGCACGCGTAACTGCATGGGGTATCAACGCTGGTCCAAAGCAAAAAGATCTTAAGTTTGGTACCTATATTGTTACCGGCTTCAAGGCAGTTGTCATTGCACTTGCGTTTGGTCTGGCATACAGCATTGCTACTGGAATTCTTACTTTTATTCCAGTCATCAATCTGATTCTTATTCCAGTCTTCATTGTTGCAGCATTTGTGTATCCACTGTTCATTAATGTTGTTCAGGTTCGTGCATCAGTTTATGGCCGCATCTCCGCTGGTTTTGCTTTTAAGAACATCTTCGAGATGATTAAGCATGATATGGGCGGTCTGTTCCGTATCTTTGGTATGGGCATTGTACTTGGTATTGTTACCTCAATTATTATGGGTATCATCGGCGGCAGCGCTGCAATCAGCATGATCGTTAACATTGGTGCTCAGGCTATGGCCATTGCAAGAACTCAGAATATTTCCAACCAGAACCAGCTTGGTCTTGTCATGCTTGCTCTTCTTGCACGCGGCTTTATTCAGATGGGACCAATCTTCCTGGTTATTGGCTATATTGGCCACGTTGTCGGTCTTATCGTTATGCTTCTTATGCAGAACGCAATTGCCCTTTGGATGCGTCAGTTCAACGTTCCTGCATGGGGACAGAGCAACGATCCACTGCCACCATTTATTAACGATCCACGTGATGGCGCAGCTGCTACCTATGCTGCCCCAGCACCTGTTGCTCCAACCGCACCAGCAGCAACCGCTGCTCCTGCAGTAGCGCCTGTTGCTGTTCCTGTCGCAGCACCTGCACCAGCAGCACCTGCACCAGCAGCTACTGCTCCCGCAGCTCCAGCAGCTCCTGCTGCCCCAGTTGCTGCTCCAGCTCCAGTTGCACCTGCAGCCCCAGTTGCTACCCCAGCTCCTGCTGAGCCTGTTGCAGCACCTGCAGCCCCAGTTGCTACCCCAGCTCCTGCTGAGCCTGTTGCAGCACCAGCAGCACCAGCAGCACCCGCGGCTCCAGTTGCTCCTGCGGCACCAGTTGCTCCAGCTGCGCCAGTCGCACCTGCGGCTCCTGCTGCACCTGCTGCTCCAGCAGCGCCTGTCGCTCCAGCAGCACCAGCAGCTCCTGTCGCACCTGTTGCGCCAGCAGCACCTGTAGCTCCTGAGGCACCTGTTGCTCCTGCAGCTCCAGAGCCTGCACCAGCTTCAACTGTTGTTGTTGAGCCAATTATCCCAACAGCTCCAGAGGCTCCTGAGGCACCAGCTGCTCCAGTAGATGCACCAACTCAGAATCCTGAGGGACCTGCAGCTCAGTAATGTAGAGCACATATAAACAAAACGGCCATCATGCAGATTGTGTGATGGCCGTTTTTCTTATTTAATCACGTGTTATTTGAATTAAGTGTTTGACCATACCTTAGAAAGATTCGCGTCAAATCTTTGCAAGATTAAAGACAATTAGGCGACAAATTGCCAATTTAAGCTATATATGTGGACTGCATGTGAGAAAGTTTGTGGGCTAGTTTCGTATTTAAGCATTTATGTGGTATGATGCTTGGTCGAACTTTCCTGCTTCGGGTGCACCTTCACTTCCCGAAGCCATTAGCCCAGAGGAGGTGACAATATGAAGGCCTATGAACTGCTGTTTTTTGTTGACCCAGCTTCCACCGAGGAAGTCCGCGCTGGTGTAATGAAGCGTATTGACGTTGCTATCACCACTGACGGCGGAGTAGTCGACAGCGTCGAGGATTGGGGTAAGCGTAAGCTTGCTTTTGAGATCGACGATCTTACCGAGGGTGACTATACCCTCATCAATTTCCATGCAGATCCAACGCAGATTGCAGAGCTCGATCGAGTCCTGCGAATCAATGATGCTGTTAAGCGTCACATGATCGTGCGTCGAGTCGATAAGGACTAAGTCCTTGTAATGGAAAAGTGGAATTATTCCACGATGAGAGGTAGTGAGATTTATGAGTATTAACAGGGTTAACATTTCGGGCAACCTGACCCGTGACCCGGAGCTTCGCTCCACAGCAGGCGGTACCCAGATTCTATCCTTTGGCGTTGCGGTTAACGATCGTCGCAGGAACCAGCAGACTGGTGAGTGGGAAGATGTTCCTAACTTCGTAGACTGCGTAGTATTTGGTCAGCGTGCTGAAGCACTTTCCCGCTTCCTCTCCAAGGGTTCGAAGGTTGCTATTGAAGGCAAGCTTCGTTTCAGCTCCTGGGAGACGAAGGAAGGACAGCGTCGCAGCAAGCTTGAGGTTGTTGTCGATGAGGTCGAGTTCCTTTCTAGGAATCAGCAGGGTGGAGCCCCTATGTCACAGGGCGCACCATCTTATGCAGCTCCAACTCCACAGGCACCCGCTCCCGTTCCGGCTCCGCCAGACGAGGAGTTCTACGATGCTGATATTCCGTTTTAAACGTCAGACAGCAACACAGACGTTACTGTCATCTGAAAGGTAAAAGACATGGCTCAGCAGAAACAAGATTTCCAGCGCCAGCCGCGTCGCAAGTATTGCCAGTTCTGCAAGGAGGAGACTGAGTTCATCGATTACAAAGATACTCAGCTTCTTCGTAAGTACATGACCGACCGTGGCAAGATTAAGCCTCGTCGCGTCACTGGCACCTGCACGCAGCACCAGCACGACATTGCACTTGCTATCAAGCGCGCACGCGAGATGGCACTTCTGCCCTACACTGTCCCTGTGGTTTCCAGCCGCGGTGGCCGTAGTCGCGGATAACCTATCTGTTCTTTAGGTAGAGTTGGTTAGCAATGGATAGACCGGATTCAAATATTCCTCAGGCACCTGAAGGGTATTCTCGCCCAGAGAGTAGCTCGCAGAATGTTGCCGGTCCAAGCAACCAAAACGGAGGCAAACCGCGTCCGTTTGAGGCTCCAACAAACAAGCAAGGATTTATACTTTGCGTTGTTGGTGGAGTAATTACCGGGCTCCTTTCTTTTATTGGAGCTGCTTTGGTTGCGTATGGCATGGTAATTGCTGTCTATTGCAAAAAAGGGCACGGATGGTTTGGTCCCGCTATTACTTCTGTACTTGTTACAGGTGTAGCAGCTTATTTGCTCTCGGGACCAACGGAAGCGGCAACTTCAGTTACCGCTTGCGCACTTGCTCTTGGAGTTGGCTACGCTTTTGCAACAGAGAAACTCACTGTTGGTGTTGGATCTCTTCTTGTAGGGGCAACGGCTTTAGCACTTCTGGGATACGATGCATTCTTTGCCGCGATGGCAGGAACAAGTCTTCCCGAGCTTGCTCAGAGCGTGTTTAATCAATACGCTTCGCAGGTCTCAGGTGCTTCTCCAGAGATCCAAGAGGGTCTTTCAACTGCAAAGGCGCTCTTTATGCTCTTTTGGCCAACCAGCTATACCGGCATGGCGCTTTTATATTTTGTAATTGCGCGTTTTGGAGCTCGAACAGTGTATAAAGCACTGACAAGAGACCCACAGAAATTGCCACAGTTCCAGCTGATGGACGTTCCATTTTGGATGTGTGCTCTTACCGTGGCCAACTTGTTTGTGTATGCACTTTCAAGCACCATTTTGCCTGCTCAAGACTTACTTCAGCTAATTACGCTGAACGTATTTATGGCTCTTAGAGTTGTTTTTGCTCTTCAGGGCCTTGCAGTGCTCACATGGTTTGTGCGCGAGAAGCACTTCTCGCCAGCACTTTCTCTGTCACTGTTTGTATTGGCAGGCATGCTAGAAGTTCAGTTAGGCGTTATGGCTCTCGTAGGACTTATTGATGCCTGGGCAAACTTCCGAAAGCTTAATCGCTCAGGAAGCCAGGATTCAGAGCCTACGATAAACAACAACTAGTCGATACCATCGACTCATCAAAGGAGTTTCCCATGAAAGTTATTCTCTTGGGCGAGCTTCGCGGTAAGGGCGGCGAAGGCGACATCGTAGAGGTCGCACAGGGTTATGCGGAGAACTTCCTGTTCCCCAACAAGATTGCCCAGCCTGCTACACCGGGTAACATCAAGCAGCTTGAGGAGCGTCGTCACAATATCGCTAAGCGCGAAGAGCAGCGTATTGCTGACGCAAATGCTACCAAGGCAGCTCTTGATGGCAAGCTCGTAACTGTTGACGCTCGCATCGGCGAGGAGGGCCAGCTCTTTGGCTCCGTCACCACCGCTCAGATTGCTGATGCAATCGAGGCACAGCTCAACGTCACCGTTGATCGTAAGCGCATTGCTCGTAGCGCTGCTATCAAGACCGCTGGTCGCCACAATGTCACCATTGAGCTTTATCGTGACATTACCGCTACCGTCGTTGTTCTTGTTGGCGAGGACGATGCTGCTCCTGCAGAGGAGGAGACCGAGGAGGTTGTCGCTGAGGCAACCGTCGAGGTTGAGGTTGAGCCCGCAGAGTAGTTTTATGCATGCATAAAACACAGTTCTCCTGCATTTTTTGGTGGTTTATACAATTTCTGCAGTTTTCTACAGATTTGTAAGCTTTTATAAAAAGCGCAGCCATCTGAAAAGAATGGAATGTTTGTTCGAACCACCCCTTTGTGAAACATAACAAAGGGGTGGTCTTTTTATGTGTAGACAGAACGGTATATTTTCTTATACTCTACCTGCGGTTATTCAAAATGTTATGTAAAACATATTCACTTAACCTGCGGAATTGTAATTTGATTTGTATAACTGCAGATAAGCAATTGTGTAGAAAATACCACGTGTCGAAAAAAGTCCAAAAAATGTTGAAAACGTTGAAAACTCAAGGAAATCCCGCTCAGGGTATGCGAGTTTTGGAAAATCATGTTGAAGACTTAACTTTTCGAATTTTGCAAGCCAAAATGACTCTTTATTTTTTTGAAAAGTACACTACCATTCAGATTCATTCCCAAAAAACATGATTGGAAAAAGACGATGGCACAAGACTCGTTTGAGATGAATCCTACGCAATTGACGGCCCTAGAGAACGCCTCTATGCCACAAGATTCTGATGCCGAGTTTTCCATTCTTTCTGCAATGATTCTCTCGGAAGAAATTAGGGGAGAATGCCTTATTAGGCTTTCTTCCGAGGATTTCTATATTCCATCCAATCAGCTTATTTTTGAGGCAATTAAGTCACTGTTTGACAATAATAAGCCGGTAGACGTCATTTCGCTTGCTGACCACCTTAAGAGCAACGGCAAGTTTGAACGCGCTGGAGGAGCTGTCCGTTTAGCAGAGCTTGGAAATAACCCACTTGCTATGGTCGGTTGGGAAAACCATGCCAACATGCTGCATCGTGATACTACGCTCAGAAAGATGATCAGTGCTTCTGCAAAAATTTCTGCGCTTGCCTACAACGCTCCAGAAGACACAAAGCAAGTTGTTGACCAGGCAGAGAAGCTTATTTTTGATGTAACCAACAGAGATGTTCAGCAGTCTGAGCAGGGCATTGAAGACATCATGACTGATCTCTTTGATGAGCTTCAGCAAAACGCTGGTAAAGACGCGGCAGAGCTGGGTGTCCAAACTGGATTTGCAACCCTTGATAACCTCTTCCAGGGTCTTCGTCCAGGTCAGATGGTTGTTATTGGCGCTCGTCCTGGTGTCGGTAAGACTTCTTTTGCGCTTAGCATGGCTTATAACGCCGCAGTATCTGGTGCAACTGTTGCGCTCTTCTCGCTTGAGATGAGCAAGATCGAGATTGCTCAGAGGCTTTTGGCTTCTGAGTCAAAGGTTGATTTGCAGACCATCCGCTCTTCCAACATCAGAAATGAGCAGTGGCCTACCCTTCTGGAGGCAGCAGAGCGCATTTCTCGCCTTAAAATCATCGTTGACGATACTCCAGGCACAACAGTCACAGAAATCCGCGCAAAAGCCCGCAGAATGCTTAATAAGGCTGAGAAGGGCGTCATTATCATCGACTACCTTCAGCTACTTTCTCCACCAGCCGAGAAGGGCCGTGCAGACAGTCGTGCAACTGAGGTTTCCGAGATGTCTCGTGGCATTAAGATCATGGCTAAAGACCTTAAAGCGCCTGTTATTGCACTTTCTCAGCTCAACCGTACGCTTGAGAACAGAAACGGCAAGCGCCCACAGCTTTCTGACCTGCGTGAGTCCGGCGCTATCGAGCAGGATGCAGATATTGTTTTGCTGCTTGACCGTTCGCTGAGCGATGAAGAAGCCGCGCGTGAAGATCGTCCTGATAAAGATGTTACTAACATCATTGTTGCAAAGAACCGTGCAGGTGCTTTGAGGGATGTTCCTGTCATGTTTATGCCAACTTCTACCAAGTTTGTTGAGCTTTACCAGGGAAATAACTACTCAGAAAGCGAAGCCGCTCAGTACGCCGCAATGGCAAACCCAGCACACTAATCGTTTCTTATGTGTGACAAAACCTTCGCGCTTCTGTGCTTTTGCCAGCGGTATTAGATATACTTATGAAGCAACCCCTAAAGAGGTTGCAACCGTCATGTAATGGTCGTGTTTGTAGATAGCTGCGATAGGGGAGAACTTATGCCAGCTTCCGTACTTGTTGGTGCTCAGTGGGGAGACGAGGGTAAGGGTAAAGTTACCGACCTCATTTCCGGAGATTTTGACGTTGTTTGCCGTTACGCAGGTGGTGCAAATGCAGGCCACACGGTAATTGCTGGAGACACAAAGCTTGCACTTCACCAGGTTCCATCTGGCGTTATGTATGAGAATACCTATCCAGTTATTGGCAATGGCTGTATTGTTGATCCAGAGGTTCTTCTCGGCGAGATTGACATGCTGGAGAGCAAGGGTATTTCCTGCGATCTTCTTAAGATTTCCGGCAACGCTCACATTGTTATGCCTTATCACAAAGATCTTGATGGCGTGCATGAGAAAAAGCTGGGCAAGAACCTCATCGGCACCACCAAGCGCGGTGTCGGCCCAACTTATATGGACAAGATGAACCGCACTGGTCTTCGTATTCAGGACATGCTTGACGAGAAAATCTTCCGCAAGAAGCTTGAGGCTGCACTTGAGTACACAAATCCAATCTTGAGCCTTGTGTATGGTCTTCCAACCTATACCGTTGATCAGATTTGCGAGACCTACCTGCCTTATGCAGATCGCATTCGTCCTTACATTGTTGAGTCTTCTCTCTTCCTCAACGAAGAACTTGAGGCTGGAAAGAACATCCTCTTTGAGGGCGCCCAGGCTACCATGCTTGATATTGACCACGGCACCTATCCATTTGTTACCTCTTCTAACTGCACCGCTGGTGGCGCGGTTACTGGTTCCGGCGTTGGTCCAACCAACATTGACCGCGTTTTGGGCATTGCAAAGGCTTACCTCACACGCGTTGGTTCTGGTCCATTCCCAACAGAGCTCTTTGACGAGACAGGCGATCTTCTCGGCGAAGTTGGCCATGAGTACGGTGTAACTACTGGTCGTAAGCGCCGCTGTGGTTGGTATGACGCTGTAGTTGTTAACTACGCTGCTCGTATCAATGGCCTCACTGACCTTGCAATCACTAAGCTTGACGTCCTTGGTTGCCTGGACGAGATTAAGGTCTGCGTCGCATATGAGTGCGACGGCAAGATTTACAAGACCGTTCCAGAGCACCAGAGCGTTTTCTATCACGCAAAGCCTGTGTACGAGACTCTTCCTGGTTGGAAGTGCGATATCTCTAACGTTCGCAACTTCTATCAGCTGCCTCGTGAGGCTAAGGACTACATTGACTTCCTGGAGCAGCTTGCTGGTGTACGCGTTTCTATCATCACCGTTGGTCCAGATCGCGAGCAGACAATCGACCGCTACTGGAGGTAACCCGTGGCGTCTTCGGACTGCTCGACTTTTGCAATAGTTTGCGATAACCCCTGTGGGCTTGAAGCTTCCCAGCTTGAAGCCCTGGGGGTTTCTGTAATACCTGGAGCTTTGAGTTCAGATGCTGACCAGGTAGGCGAGTTTTACCGAAGCATTTTTGAGTCCGGAGCTCAAAAGATTCTCTCGCTCCATGTGTTGGCAGATTTCTCTGATTCGCTTCTTACGGCACAAAAGGCTTGTCAGAATAATCCTGATATCTCAAGCTCAACTTGCCTGGTAGATAGTGGAAATATGCCTACCGCCATGGGAATCATGCTTGAGCGCTTAAGTGTGGCAAGAGCATCCGGAGCTTCTTTTGAGGCATCCTGCGCATACGCACACGAACTTTCCGAGGTAGTTGCCACAATGTATATCGCAATGAATAAGGTTGCTCTGCATAAAAGCAAGGACAAACGCCCCAGGCTTTCGTTGCGACTTCGACTTGAGCGTTTGCATAGGCGCATCTCAAACGATATGTATCTGTATCGTTTGGTTGGCGGAAAATGCACAGAGGTTGCTCGCTCGTCAGATTTTACTGATCTAGCAGCAAGAATTTCTCGCCTTATGAGCGCGTGTTTTGTAAAACGCGGCGAGCTCAAGTATGTAGTGATTTCAAGTGGCGAGAAACGCATACAAAAGCATCTCAAAAAGCCGCTTAAAACCAACGAATATGATGCAGAATGTATTGCAGAAAGACTTGCTTCCCCTGAGTTTAAGAAGAGCCTGGGAGAAGGCTCTGTTGGCGTTGCTTGTATCCCAAAGGCGTTGTATCAGAAGGCTGGAGTACTTATGAATGACACCGTTGATATTTTGTTGCTTGGTGCGGGCGGTCGCGAGCACGCGCTCCTGACAAAGCTGCAGGAGTCTTCGCGCGCAGGAAAAAATTACGTTGCTCCAGGCAATGGTGGCATGGCTGCTCAGGCAGAGGTTGCTCCCATTGATCAAAATAACCCTGATGAGGTTGTCGCGTTTGCCAAGGAAAAAGGCATTGGCCTGGTAGTCATTGGCCCTGAGGCACCTCTTGTTGTGGGTGTTGCAGATGCCGTCCGTCAGGCCGGTATTGCATGCTTTGGCCCTAACCAGAATGCAGCGCAGATGGAAGGCTCAAAGGCGTTTGCCAAGGGCGTTATGGAGCGAGCAAACGTTCCAACTGCTGCATGGAAGTCTTTCACAGACCAGGCGTCTTGTGAGGCGTATGTTCGCCACATCGGTGCTCCTGTAGTTGTTAAGGCAGACGGTCTTGCTGCAGGTAAGGGTGTTATCGTTGCAACTGAGCTTGAGCAGGCCCTTGAGGGCATTCGCGAGTGTTTCTCCGGCCATTTTGGCGATGCGGGAGCAACCGTTGTTGTCGAGGAGTTCCTTGAGGGACCAGAGTGCTCCTTGCTTGCGCTGACCGATGGAACGTACGTTGTTCCGCTGGCAACGGCCCAGGATCACAAGCGCGCATACGACGACGATAAGGGTCCTAACACCGGTGGCATGGGCGTCTATTCCCCTGTTCCTTTTGTGACTGACGAAGAGCTTTCCCAGATGATTGCCATTGAGCAGCGCGTTGTTGACCAGCTCAAAAAAGAGGGTATCAACTATTCCGGCTGCCTTTACGGCGGATTTATGCTGACCAAAGACGGTCCTAAGGTTCTTGAGTTCAACGCTCGCTTTGGTGATCCAGAGACTCAGGTTGTGTTGCCTCGCCTTGAGGGAGACTTGGTTTCAATTTTGATGGCTTGTGACAACGGCACCCTTCGTCATCAGCAGGTTTCCTGGTCGGATACAGTTGCTGTTTCTGTTGTTCTTGCAAGTGCTGGATATCCTGGCTCCTACGAGAAGGGTAAGGAGATTACTGGTATCGAGGCTGCTCAGCAGCTTGAGGGCGTCTCTGTCTATCACGCAGGAACTGCTCAGACTGAAGACGGAAAGATTGTTACTGCTGGCGGTCGCGTGCTCAACGTTACTGCGCTTGCTCCAACTTTTGAGGAAGCTCGCGCTCGTGCATACGAGGCCTGTGATCTGATCAACTTTGAAGGTAAGCAGCTCAGGCACGATATTGGACTTAAGGCTCTTCAGGGCCGTCCAGAAAAATAATTGAGGTTAGTGGCTATGGCAAATCAAAATGACGAGAAAACCAACGTGCAGGACGGCGCCTGGAACAGTAATCAGACCAGCGCTCAGTTTAACGACGTGTTTGATGACATGCAGTCTACTGAGCCAGAGATTCTCGACGCTGACATGCAGGTAACTCCAGAGGTATTTGACTCTGCTCGCAATGATTTGCACTCAGCGGTTAATTCGCTTACTTACGATGGGGAGCGCGTTACTGTGGGCGATGCCGCCTATCATCATTCAGGTGAGCCACAAAAACGCAGCTTTGTCGCAGGTACAGAGGATGCGCGCGACGCTTCTCTGGAAGAAAAGCCTCTCTCTGAGGATACCGTCTGGGTTGGTCGCATTTTTGACGTGAATCGTCTTCGTGTTTCTCTCCCTGATGGACGCACTGCTCTTCGCGATGTTGTGCGTCATCCAGGAGCTGTGGCTATTGTTGCGCTGACTGATGAGGGCAGAATTTGCCTGGTTCGTCAGTATCGAACTGCGCTTGGTCGTGTAACAGTTGAGCTACCTGCGGGAAAGCTTGACCCAGGTGAGGATCCTCTGGATTGTGCCCATCGTGAGCTGCTGGAAGAGACAGGAATGAAGGCGGGGAAGATGGCTTTTCTCACCACCACTGCTACTTCCGATGGATTTACCGACGAGCTTATTCACCTTTACATGGCAACTGAGCTGACCTTTGAGGGGTCAGACCCAGATGCCGACGAATTCATTAACGTTGATCTTGTTCCACTATCTGAGCTGGTAGACGCTGTTCTCGATGGCAAAATCGAGGACGCAAAGACTATCATTGGAGCTCTTATCTGCGATTCAATTTCACACCGATTGCCTATGGAGTAATTACGCATGCTTGATCGTTCTTCTCGCCCTGTACCTGGTAACAACGTCCCTGGCAAACACCGCAAATCGCTGTTTGCCAGTTTTCTTTCTTATTACGCTCCACAAAAGCACCTGTTCATTCTGGACACTATCTGCGCCATCATTTTGGCTTGCATCGAGCTGGCGTTCCCTCAAATTCTGCGAGCGCTCACAAAGGGACTATTTACGCAGGGTAAAGATGCCATTCTTGGCAGCTTGGTATTTATTGCCGTTGGCCTCGTGGTCATGTACTTTGTCCACTTTCTGTGCCGCTACTTTGTTATTAGCTGGGGACACATCATGGGCGCCCGCATGGAAAGCAAGATGCGAGAAGACCTGTTTGACGCGTACGAGCGCATGAGTTTCTCGTATTATGATCGCCACAAGACGGGCGATCTGATGAGTCGCCTAGTATCTGACTTGTTTGACATTTCTGAGACGGCGCACCACGGTCCCGAGTATCTGATTATTGGCCTGCTTGAGATTGCTGGCTCTTTTGTTATTCTGACGTTTATCAATGTGCCTCTTACGCTGGTGCTTGCTGGAATTGCTGCTGCGTTAGTGGTGTTCAATTTCTTTGCCAACATGCACATGCGCGGTATTTTTAAAGAGAACCGCATGCGCATTTCCGACGTAAATACCCAGCTAGAAGACTCGCTTTCTGGTATTCGCGTGGTTAAGGGTTTTGCGGCAGAAGATCACGAGCGCAAGAAATTTAGGGCAAGTAACTCGGCATACTTAGACTCCAAGGCCAATATGTACCAGGCTATGGGCAGGTACCAAGCTGCCATCTCGGGCATGATGGGCGTTTTGAACACTGTAGTGTTGGTTTTGGGCGGCTGGATGATTGCTCAAGGTCAGATGCAAGCCATTGACCTGGCTACGTATGCGCTTTACATCTCGCTGTTCACCACGCCAATCATGAACATTCTGAACTTTACCGAGACGTTCCAGAAGGGTCTTGCGGGCTTTAAGCGTTTCTCGGAAATTCTTGAAACTCAGCCAGATATTCAAGATGCGCCTGATGCTCACGACATTCAGATTACTGCTGGCGACATCATCTACCAGGACGTTCATTTTTCTTACAACAACGCTGAAGACGTTATCAACGGCTTGAACCTTCATATTGAGAGCGGAAAAACTGTTGCGCTGGTTGGACCTTCAGGTGGAGGCAAGTCCACTACCTGCGCTTTATTGCCACGCTTTTATGATGTTACAAGCGGAAGCATCACCATTGACGGCCAGGATATTCGCTCCGTTACGCAGCATAGTTTGCGCTCGGCAATTGGTATGGTCCAGCAGGACGTGTATCTCTTTGACGGCACCATTGCGGAGAACATTGCATACGGTTGCCCTGAAGCTTCCGCAGCCGATATTGCGCTTGCCGCAAAGCGTGCGAACATCTCCGAGTTTATCGAGTCGTTGCCTGACGGATATGATACGCAGGTAGGACAGCGTGGAACAAGGCTTTCTGGCGGACAAAAGCAGCGCATTTCCATTGCGCGCGTGTTCCTCAAGAACCCTCCACTGCTCATCCTAGATGAGGCTACTTCTGCTTTGGACAACGAGTCCGAGCGTGCAGTTCAGGAATCCCTTTCTGAGCTGGCAAAGAATAGGACCACGCTGGTTATTGCTCACCGACTTTCGACAATTATGGGTGCTGATGAGATTATTACCATCGACCACGGCCGTGCAGTTGAGCGCGGAACCCACGATGAGCTGCTAGAAAAGGGCGGAATCTACGCTCATTACTATCAAATGCAGTTTGGTGGTGCGCCAAATCTCGCAAGGCGGTAAAATAGAGCATTAGGTGCTTTGCGAAACGCGATTTGCAGCTTGCAGTTTGCAAACCGACGGCTCGTAACCAAAGATCAAAAGTCAACGCATCGCACGCCTTGAAAGCGTGTTTATGCAGGTTGAATGAGAGAGCTACATGGCTAAAGATGATGCAGAACGTTCACGCTTCGCGCGTCGCCAGAAGGGCGCGCTTGACGCTGACGCAGCTGAAGAGTTGTTTACCAAGGTAGACGAGACAGGTCATCCTAACGAGGAGCGCGCAGCTCTAGAGCGTGCTCGCAGGCAGGGTGGAGCTGCAGCGGTAGACGTTGACCCGCTCTCGGGATCTGATCCTTCGGGATCAAATATCGAGAAGGTCATTACAAAGACAGCAGTCCTTTTTGTTCTGATTTTCCTGGTAATTGTTGTTCTCATGCAGGTTTCTTGCGGTGTTATTCGCCGAGCCAACACAGCAAATCTAACTGAATCTGTTACGGTACGATCTGTTGCATCCGCATTGCGTGGAGGCGTTGAGTGGGGTAATGGATTCACGCAGTTCCCCGAAGATTTCTCGGTTCAGGAAGCTGACGAGAACACTGGTCGCGTTGAGGTAACGGTTACCGACACCACCTCAAAAGACGTGCTTGAATGCTACGCCGGATCAAGTGTTCAGGCTCAGGCGTTTGCTATTAACGCGCTGCTCAACCCACGAATCAATACCGTTGTCTATCATGTTAGCGTTCATAGAAACGACCAGGGTGAGTTGCAGAAATCTCAGCTCTTTGGATTCCTTAAGCCTGGTGGAGACGCAACACCTATCTTTACCTTTACGTTCTCAAAGACGCAATCCTCTGATGGCGTAAACATCACCATGGTCATTACTGGTGCAAATGACACCATTCAAAAAGAATTGCGTGACCAGATTGCAACGTCATTTACACCAGTTCGCGTGCTTGGCGGAATCGTTGGTGGTGACTCTTCAACAAAGAAGAACACCACTACTGGCACAACAGGAACCACTGGTACCACAGGAACCACTGGCACCACAGGTACATCCGACAGTTCTTCAAGCACCAAATAGTCTGTCTCACCTGAGAAAAAGTGCAAAAGAGCCGCTGGCACCAGCGGCTCTTTTGCTTGCGCTACATGAAGTGACTCATCGGGAGGTCGGCACGCCTCAAAATGGCGGAACGGCGAATGGCTTTGCACGTTAATTTGACTAAAAGTCATGGAATCGATGTTTTCAAGACGACTTTGGCCCCAAAACGGTAAAAAACCCGTTTAGTTGGAGGTTTTGATCTTTATGCATGGCGATTTTGAGCCATTTTGAGCGAGCAATGTACTGTTCGATTAGCGCCACCTGGCCTTTTAGTAATATCAAATCTTTAATCAATTCGCTCGATCCCCAACTAAACGGGTTTTTTACCTTTTTCGCCCTATTTTGGAGCTCAATGTTTGTTTGATAAAAAATGAAACGAATAAAGTGCCTGTAAAATACATTTTCATGCATAGCGACAAATCTTTGCATAGCCGTTGGGACAAAAATAGGTGCCCACTCTATGTGAGCAGGCACCTACGGCAAAGAATCATGATTGATTTCGCTGAAGCGTGAGGTTTTACACAAGCTGCACAGCTTGCACGAGCTTTTACTCCTGCAGAAGCTGAGTAATCAGGCCCAGTTTTGTCTCAAACGAAACGCCACGAAGCTCAAAGTTTGGCTGCTCACGAGTAATTTCCATGGACTCACAAACAAACTCACCAGCAAATTCAACGGCGTCAGCAATTTCCTGACCACACATAACTGCAGCTAGAAGCGCAGATGCAAACAGGTCGCCGGTTCCGTGCAGCATGTATGGCAGAAGCTCAGAAACAATCTCGCCGCGCTCGGATTCGGTAGCAACAAAGTTGCGGATGAGGCCGTCGCCACGAACGATACCCTTAAGAACGACGCACTTTGCACCCATTGCAAGCAGCGCATCAAGTAGCTCATCTACCTGCTCATCTGTTAAATCCTGACCAGCATAAGGAATACCAGTCAAAATCGAAGCTTCAGTAAGGTTTGGCGTCAGAATATCTGCACCGTTTACCAGGGATTTCATTGCATCGCAAAGCTCTTGCGTATAGGTTGGATACATCTTTCCGCCGTCGCCCATAACTGGATCGACAACACGAAGCGCCTTTGGATGCTCCTGGTACAAACGCTGAATGCTCGCAACCTGCTCAGCAGCGCCGAGGAAGCCAGAATAAATGGCGTCCAGGTCAATGCCCTCTTCCTGCCATGCGTCAAGGTAATCCTCGAGCATATTGGTGGTGTCATGCATGTAGAACGTAGGGAACTTGGTGTGTGCCGAGAAAAGCGACGTAGGCACAGGGCAAACGTCACATCCCGCTGCAGAAAGTACCGGAATAGCTACGCCCAGCGAGCATTTTCCGTATCCGCAGAGGTCGTGCACTGCGGCGATGCGAGGGATGTACGATCCTTCTCGCTGGTACAGAACAGAGTTGGTTTCATTCATTACAGTTTCCTTTCACGTGGACTGATGGACCAACGTTCAAGAAAATCATACTCTATACTGTGAGGTGGATATTTGACGTATCCACCTATTTTAAGAGACGTAACAAAGGAGCAGAGATGGCAGATCAGCCTGTTGTCGGTATCATCATGGGGTCTAAGAGCGACCTTGCAACTATGGAGGGATGCACCGCCGAGCTCGAGCGCCTTGGCGTTCCATACGAGCTGGTCATCGCGTCTGCACACCGCACTCCAGACAAGGTTCACCAGTGGGCCGAGACCGCCGCTGACCGTGGCCTCAAGGTAATCATCGCAGCTGCAGGAAAGGCCGCTCACCTGGGCGGAGTTGTTGCTGCATTTACACCACTGCCTGTCGTTGGTGTTCCAATGAAGACTTCTGACCTCGGCGGCATGGACTCCCTGCTCTCTATGGTTCAGATGCCATCCGGCGTGCCAGTTGCCTGCGTTGCCATCAACGGCGCTAAAAACGCAGCTATTTACGCTACTCAAATTCTTGGCGCATCCCTTCCAGAGTATCGCGAGAAGATCGTCCAGCTCAAAGCCGAGATGGCTGACGCATAAGCTGACTCACAGCCCGGAATAGAACCGCACCTGCGCATACCCGCGCGCAAGCACCCGCGCATACCCGCGTGCCCACACACAAGACCCGCGCTTTAGAAAACCTAAGGCGCGGGTTTTGCGTATTTTGCGTACCTGCAAAATGTGATTATGCGATGACTTCATAAGATGCACAGAGATTTTTGTTTCGTGCATAGCTAAACTTTTAAGGGGTATCACAAGAGTATGACAAAGGTATGACAAACGAGTACCTTCAGAAGGGAAGTGCATGGAATCAAAAAACGGCAAGCATTTTGCTTCATTCGCCGCTGCTGATCAGCCGGCTGGAAATACTCACACCTCAAAAACCTCCGTCGGGATGGCTTCTATGAAAAGCGCTGCTTCTTCAAAAAAAGATAGCAACAAGAAAACCTCTCCTAAAAAGTCTGGCGAGAAACCCGCTAAGAAGAAGGGTTTTGCCTACATCCTTTCCACAATCTTGCTGGTAGTTGGTATTGGCCTCTTGGTTGTTGCTGGCGTTATGTTTGGCAAGACTCAGCTTGAGTATCACGAGCAGGATGTCATCAACGAAGAGCTTGCAACATACGCAACAGTTTCCGAGAAAAAAGATGAGGCTCCAGTTATTGATTGGGCTGGTCTTCAGGCAGTAAATAACCAGGTAGTCGGCTGGATTCAGATTCCAAACACACAGGTCAACTACCCTGTTTATCAAACCACAGATAACGACCACTACCTGCATACAAACGCAAAAGGCGAATGGTCAATCGGCGGTCAGATTTTCATGGACTACCAGAACAACCCAAACGGCCTCACTGACCAGCAGACTATTCTCTATGGTCACCATATGAGAAACGGCTCAATGTTCCAGTACATCGGAGCAATGAATGACCAGTCTACCTTTGATAAGGTCGACACCATCTGGTACGTCACACCTACTCAGACATATGAGCTTGAGCCTGTGTTTACCTATCACACCGATGAAGACGACGAGGAAGTCAGGCAGTTTAACTTCGACTCTGTCGATGCGTTCAGGTCTTACTTAAAAGATAGGCTTTCTAGAGCAGTAAGTTCTCGTTCCGATGCAGCAGATGTTATTTCTCGCGCTGATCATGTTCTTACACTCTTTACCTGCAATTACACCGACCAGTACGGAAGGACCATGCTCATTTGCGTACCAAAGACAGAGGCTCAGCCAAAGGCTCAGTAGCTGGTGCACAGGCGGCAGAAACTCTGGCAAGAGCGGTCCGTTAAGCTCTACAAAATGCTACTTTCTTAAAAAATTGTTACACGCTCCGAACATATTTGTTCGGAGCGCTTTTTCTTGCAAATTTCCAGGTACACTGTATGTACTGTTGCCAAACGTGAGAGACGTTTGATCAAGGGTGACTCAGGCCGAGGCATCCGGAGGGGATCCAATGGAACTTCACGAGGAATGTGGCGTCTTTGGAGTATGGGCGCCTGACCGTGACGTTGCTCGACTCACTTATTTTGCGCTGCACGCGCTGCAGCATCGCGGGCAAGATTCCGCAGGTATAGCCGTCGGCGACGGCCAGACCGTGCTTATCAGAAAAGACACGGGCCTCGTAACTGAAGTTTTTAACAACGACGATCTCAACGCAATGCCAGGTAAAGTGGCTATCGGCCACTGCCGCTACGGCACTGCGGGTGCCAAGGGCTGGGAGTCGGCTCAGCCTCACATGTCGTCCATCGACGAGACCCTCATTGCTCTGGCGCACAACGGCACCCTCGTTAACTTTGACTCCTTGCGAGAAGAACTGTCTTCTCGCCAGATTTCCTTTAGATCCAACACGGATTCCGAGGTAGCAGCCCAGCTCATTGGCTACTTCACGCGTCAAACGCACCGACTGCGCACCGGCATCGCCGCAACTATGAACCTCATCGAGGGCGGCTACGCCATGGTGCTCATCCGCGAGAACGCACTGTATGCGTTTAGGGACCCAAACGGCATCCGTCCGCTGGTACTTGGCCATATTGGCGAGGAAGGTGAGAATAACTGGGTAGTCGCATCCGAGACGTGCGCGCTGGATATTGTGGGCGCCACGTATGTGCGCGAGGTTGCTCCCGGCGAGATTATCCGTATCTCAGACAATGGCCTGTCTTCTGAGATGGGACTTGCTCCTCGTCAGCAGGCAGACTGCATTTTTGAGCAGGTGTATTTCTCGCGCCCTGACTCTATTATCAGTGGTCGCTCGGTATATTCTGTCCGTCACCAGATGGGCCGTCAGCTGGCAAAAGAGACGCCAGCAGACGTTGACCTGGTAATTGGTGTACCAGATTCCGGTGTTCCTGCAGCTGAGGGCTTTGCACAAGAGCTGGACGTGCCATTTGGTACCGGCCTCATCAAGAATCGCTACGTTGCCAGGACATTCATTCAGCCTACACAGCAGCTTCGTGAGCTGGGCGTTCGTCTGAAGCTCAACGCACTTTCGGACGTTGTTGCAGATAAACGCATTGTGATGGTGGACGATTCTGTTGTTCGCGGTACTACTTCAAAGCAGATTGTTCAGCTGCTCAGAGATGCGGGAGCTACAGAAGTGCACGTCAGAAGCGCTTCTCCTAAGGTAGCGTGGCCCTGCTTCTACGGCATTGATACCGCTGATCAGCACCAGCTTGTTGCAGCAAAAATGAGTACAGAAGAAATTTGCGAGTATATCGGCGCAGATTCATTGGGCTTCTTGAGCCTCGAGGGCCTGCTGGCGTGCGTACCCTCAAGAGGCTATTGCGAGTCCTGTTTTAGCGGCAAATATCCCGTGGCAATTCCCGAGGACTTCCACCAGAGGTTTTTGCCAGAGAACAAGCCCGATAACTTGCACCCGTCGTATGCACTAAAGTTTGACCAGGTAGAACAGCAGTTAATTGATCAGGGCCTTATGCCCTCAGAGCAGTAAGGGGAGAAACAATGACCACTTCCGCTGATCCAGCTAAGCAGATTACCTACGCCGACGCAGGCGTTGACGTTGATGAGGGCGCTCGCGCTGTCGACGCCATCAAAGCTGCTGTTGCTACAACTACTCGTCCCGAGGTCATCGGCGGCCTGGGCGGCTTTGGCTCCTGCTTCTCGGCTGCGGCTCTGAAGGACATGGAGGAGCCCGTACTGGTCAGCGGCACCGACGGCGTTGGCACCAAGCTTGCCATTGCTCAGCTGCTCAACCGCCACAACACGGTGGGCGAGGACCTGGTTGCAATGTGCGTTGATGACATTGTCCCTATGGGCGCTGAGCCTCTGTTCTTCCTGGATTACGTTGCCGTGGGCAAGCTCAAGGCCGAGGCTGTTGCCGAGATTGTTGGCGGTATCGCAGAGGGTTGCCGCAAGAGTGGTTGCGCTCTGGTTGGTGGCGAGATGGCCGAGCACCCAGGCGTTATGAACCCCGATGACTACGATCTGGCCGGCTTTGTTGTAGGTGTTGTGGACAAGCCAAAGATCTTAGGTCCCGAGAAGGTCAGTGAGGGTGATATCATCCTGGGACTTCCTTCTTCAGGCATTCACTCCAACGGATATTCGCTTGTACGCAAGGTGGCCATTGAGGGTAAGACGGTCGAGGAGCTTAACCAGCCGCTGGAGGAGCTCGACGGTGAGTCGCTCGCAGATGCTGTTTTGCGTCCAACCACCATTTATGCAGGTGGATTGCTTGCTGCTCTTCGCGCAGGTGCACCTATCAAGGCAATGGCACACATCACCGGCGGTGGAATCACCGAGAACCTTAACCGCGCGCTTCCATCTCACCTTGATGCAGAGGTTGATCGTGGTGGAGAAGCTGGTCCTGCATGGTCCATTCCACCTGTTATTTCTTACGTTTCTAACGCTGCAAATCTGTCCCTTGATGAGCAGTATCGCACCTTCAACATGGGTGTTGGCATGGCTCTGATTGTGGACATGGACGATGTTGACGACGTAGCAGAGGCCCTCTCCGACCAGGGATTTGAGCCATTTGTTATGGGTCAGATTATCCCAGGCACCGGAAAGGTGGTCTACAACGATGCCAATTAAGCTTGGCGTTCTTCTTTCTGGTTCAGGTACCAACCTCCAGGCTATTATTGATGCCATCCAGGCTGGTACGTTGGATGCAACCATTGAACTGGTTGTTTCTTCTCGCCCTAGTGCCTACGGCTTGAAGAGGGCAGAGGCGGCTGGCCTGCAAACGCTGACGCTCTCAAAAGAGACGTATGAGGATCCGTTTGTTGCGGATATGGTGATTGCTACTGAGCTCAAGCGCTATAACGTCGACTACGTTGTTATGGCTGGTTACATGCGTAAAGTTGGCGTTCCTATTCTGAACACCTTCCCTAATCGCGTGCTCAACCTGCACCCAGCGCTGCTGCCAAGCTTCCGTGGCGCGCACGCTATTCAGGATGCGTATGAATACGGGGTCAAGGTGACAGGCGTTACCGTTCACCTGGCAAACGCTGATTACGACCGCGGTCCCATTATTGCCCAGCGACCTGTTGTGGTTGAGGAGGGCTGGACTGTTGACCAGCTTGAAGAGGCAATTCACCAGGTAGAGCATCAGCTGTATCCTGAGGTGTTACAGCTTTTTGCGCAGGACAAGGTTCACGTTGAGGGCCAAAAGGTTCGCATAGAGGCAGGTAAGTAAATGGCGAGAAGTGCCCAGATCAAACTGAGCGACGTAGCAACATCGCGTGTTAATAACCTGAACTTTATGAGGTTTATTGCTGCGTTAATGGTTATTGTTTCTCACTGCTACTCAGTGGTTTTGGGCGGTGATGCCGGCAGCTATTTGCTGAAGGTAACGGGGGATCGCTTGAGTCCTGGCGGGGTTTCTGTTGGCATCTTCTTTTTGTTTGGCGGGTTTTTGATTGCTCGTAGTTGCGAGCATTATCCTGAACCAAAGAAGTTCTTCTCGGCACGCGTTTTGAGGCTTTTTCCCGAGCTTTTGTTTGTTGTGATTTTGACCGCTTTTGTGCTTGGTCCAATACTCTCAACGCTTTTGCCTGCAGAATATTTTACTAATCCACAGACGTATAAGTACCTGCTCAATGGCGCCTTAATTATGGTGCATCAGTTGCCAGGAGTGTTTACCAACAATCCTTCGGGCGACGTGGTAAATGCTGCGTTGTGGACACTTCCCGTTGAGTTTATCTGCTACATTCTGTGTTTTATCAGCTACAAACTTACCAAGTTTGACAAAAAGAAATTTTTGTTGCTCTCGGTACCTGTTTTTGCGTTAGCGGCAG
Organism: uncultured Atopobium sp.; assembly: GCA_916720745.1. GTDB lineage: Bacteria > Actinomycetota > Coriobacteriia > Coriobacteriales > Atopobiaceae > Lancefieldella. The sequence continues at coordinate 16,436 of CAKARX010000001.1, read as the reverse complement.
TGTATTACGTGAAGTTTTCTCCGCTTCAGCTGAGCGTTGTGCGTGCGGTTCTTCTATTTTATCTGGGCGTTTTAATCTGGGTATTGAGAGATCACGTCACTATCTCGTCTGTTTTAGGCCTTGCTTCGATTGTTCTGTGGTTTGTTATGGTCTTTAGCGGAATCGACAATCTGGCAATGCTGACGGTTTTCCCTATTGCGTGCTTCTGCCTTGCATACGGAATGGGTAACCACTTTAGTACGTTTGGCACTAAATTTGAGCTGTCCTACGGGATTTACCTTTGGGCTTTTCCTATTCAGCAAGCACTGGCACAGTATTTCCCAGCATGGCATCCTTATGTAAATGCACTGGTTGCAGCTTTGCTAGCAACTTGCGGAGCATTTGTGAATCACTTTGTTGTTACTGCTCCACTTGGAAGATACCTCAAAGAGCGTCGTCAGAAGGCTCTTGAAGGTCAAAAGTCTTCTGAAGCATAGAAGCCTTCCGAAGAACAGCGGGGCGCTTAAAGGCATGGTGCCCCGATTAAACTGAATGACGTGGCAACATCGTGCGATTATTTTGCCAGGCCCACTAAGTAGAACACGGTTTGCATATACGCAAACGATGTAATGCCCCAGATAAGAGGCACAGTTATGTCCCTAATAGTCTGCAGGGTCTCGTGAGTAGAGCGTTTGGCTATTTGTGTGAAGATGCCACAAACAATAATAAGGACGCCAATGCCCATAAAGGCTGGAACAAGAAATTGCTGTTTCAGCGCAGCTTCTGTCGTAAGAAACATTATGGCGATAAAAAATGCGGTGCCCACAAAGATATAGAAGAGCATGAGCATTCCAAAACGGAGTAGATCAAAGTTTGTGTGCTTAAAAACTTTGCTCAAGTTCCTCTTTCCCAGAAGCAGATACACCGTAAAAAAATAAAAGGCAGCCATAGGAATACAGATAACCCTATAGACATCCATAAGTGCCATATGACCGCCTTATCTGCTAAATCTGCTAGTTGCTTCTGTACCACTCAGCTTATAGTAGCGCGGTTAGCGCAGTAACAAGTCCAAAGAGAATACCAGGGGCGTTAGCAATCATAATAGGAACATCGCGCTCTTTCTTGAAAGCGCCGTAAATAAACCAAACGGTGCAGTTAATCATAGCAACCAGTGGCTGGATAAAACTACCCTTGTTTCCAGCAAGGTTATTGGTGATCTGAGGGATATATGAAACATACATCATGACTGATAGTACGCTGCCAATCTGTCCCATCCTGTTGAAGAAGTTCTCGTCAAATGTAATAGCGCGCTTCTCTGTCATGTAAAGTAACCTCCAATGGTAAATTAACGGGTTGCTGGTTCTTACCCAATCACTTAGAAGATATTCGTTAGTTTGTTGCAGAATAACTCGCATCAATCCATTGGCAGAGCTCATCAAAGTCAATGGAGCCATCCAAAAGTATGGAAATCCAATGCTCTTTATTCATGTGGTACGCGGGCAAATAACTATCTTGATGTAGCAGTATTTCCAGAAGAAATGGATCATCTATTTTTACATTAACAAGATCGTAGTGTTTGGATTCTTTCAAGCCTAGCTTTTTACCAGGTACATCAGCAACAAGCGCAAACCACTTATTATTGTGCGGGTGGCGTAAAACAGCATACGTTGGAGCTGTCGAGAAGGGATAGTCGGGGTTTATACCGTACTGATTTGCAATGTAATCAAACAGCTTTTCTCGCATAATCTTGCCTCCCTATCCCATATTTTATTACGTACAAGATGCCCTTTATTGTGAGTCAGAAATTGCTATTATCCTCAGTATATACGCCTTAAACAGCTATACTAAATATGTCTGTGTATGTAATAAAAAGTCCAAGTGAAGGGCGTCATATGAGTCGTGTTTCTCGTAGAGAAGATGAGTTTTACAGCATGTTCTCTGAGTTTTCTGCACTGATTGTTTCTACAGCAAAACTGTTTGTCTCTTACATGGAGTCATTCCCAAGTTCAGAAGATTATGAAGTTCAGATTAAGAACTATGAGACGCTTTGTGATGACCAGGTAGGAAAGATTATTTCCACCCTTAACACGTCTTTTATCACGCCATTTGATCGCGAGGACATCTCGCGTCTTGCCCTGCTTATGGACGAGATTGCAGACGGCATTGAGAGCGTTTCTGCTCATCTCAGCATGTATGACATCAAAGAGATGCGTCCAGAGGCTGTTCAGGTAGCTCATCTAATCCTGTTTGCTTCAGAGGAGCTGCAGAAGGCTTTTGATCGTCTCCCTGATTATCACAAGGATGACTCGGTCATTCGTCACACACGCTCTGCAAATGAATACGAGGACCAGGGTGATGTTGTTTATCGTAACGCCCTGAGCTCTATTTTCAGAAACGTTGATGATCCGATTGAGGTTCTTAAGTGGAAGAGCCTTTTGGACAGACTTGAGTCTACTCTTGACGCTTGCAAGCACGTTGCAAACGCTGTTCAGAATGTTATCGTGAAAAATGGCTAGCATCCTGCTTATTGCGGTACTTGTTTCCGCTCTGATATTTGAGTTCATTAACGGCTTCCATGACACCGCAAATGCTATTGCTACCACGGTGTATACCAAGGCTTTGCCTCTACGCACAGCAATTATCATGTCGGCTATCATGAACTTTATCGGCGCGCTTATGAGCGAGAAAGTCGCCATGACCATTGCATCTGGTCTAGTTGATATTCAGCTTCAGCTTTACGTTATTTTTGCTGCACTGATGGGCGCCATTATTTGGGACCTCTTTACCTGGTGGTTCTCAATCCCAAGCTCATCTTCGCACGCTCTAATTGGTAGCCTTATTGGCGCAACTATTGTATTTACCGGCAGCACGGGCCATATTCTGTGGGCAGGTGTCATCGAGAAGGTTGTTATTCCTCTGTTTACCTCGCCTCTTATTGGTATGGCTCTGGGCTACTTTATTATGAAGCTGGTATTTGAGATCTTTGCTGATTGGCCACCTAAAAAGGCCCATGGTCTTTTCCACCGACTTCAGGTGCTCTCAGCTGCATTTATGGCATACAGCCACGGCAACAACGATGCTCAGAAGACTATGGGAATCATCACGTTGGCCCTGGTAACCGCAGGTCTTCACGACCCTTCCATGGGTATCCCTCTGTGGGTCAAACTTCTCTGCGCTACAACTATGGCGCTAGGAACTTCCATTGGCGGCGGTCGTATTATGCGGACCGTTGGTGACGGCGTTACTAAGCTCACGCCAGTTATTGGCTTTGTCGCCGAAACAAGTTCTACCGTTGCAATTGAGATCATGACTGCACTTGGAGCGCCAGTTTCCACTACACAGGTCATCACCACATCTATCATGGGTGCAGGATCTGCTCGTCGTCGCAGCTCCGTGCGCTGGGGTGTTGCGCGCAAGATTATTGCCGCTTGGTTTGTGACGCTGCCAGCCACTATGGCACTTGGCGGACTTATTGCCTTCCTGACTAGCTTTATTCTGGCATAACCTATGCTCAACGTTGTACTGGTAGAGCCCGAGATTCCCGCAAATACGGGAAACATTGGTCGCACCTGCGTTGTGAGCGGAACTCATCTGCATTTGGTGGGGCCATTGGGTTTCTCGCTTGATGACAAAAGCCTCAAACGAGCAGGCATGGCCTACTGGCAAAGCCTTAACGTTTCTGTTTACGATAACTGGGACCAATTTCTGGAGAAGAACGGTCTTATCCAAGCATCTGGCGCACCAGCTGGGGACGCTGCACACGACGCTGTTGCCGCTGCAGGCACCGCTTCCAACGGTGTTTTTACGGCCAGTAGATCTCCACTACATTTTCTGACTAAGAAAGCTAAGAAGACCTATACTCAGGCAACGTATCGCGATGGGGATTACCTTATCTTTGGCAAAGAAAGCTTGGGATTATCCGAGGAACTCCTGGCCCAGCATGCTGACGAGTGTGAGAGAATCCCAATGTTGCAAGACTCCGCAAGCCTGGTTAATCGTGAGGACTGGAGTCAAAAGCACGATGCACTTGACGGTGATGATCAGTACTCTCATCCAGCGCTTTTGCGGCAGGATATCTGCGGAAACTTCATTGACCCTAACGAGTTCTCGGTCAGTGCGCTTAACGTTTCAAACGCTGCCGCCATTGTGCTGTATGAGGCGCTGCGACAGATTGGCTTTCCGGGGATGGGTGTCTAAGAACTAGCTTATTGAGTTTGTTTATGATGCAGAATGAGAAAAGCGCCAAGAATGGCGACAGAGGTAAGACGCATGTTAATTAAAATCCGACAGCACCATTAGATGCTGTCGGATTTCTAAATTAAATTTGCTGCTTAATCACTATAAAGCGGTGAGAAATGTTAATCCGCCTAAAATTACACCAGCAGTATTTGGAATAATGAGAATCCAGTCCTTTTTGGGCTCTTTAGTCCAACCATAGATGACCCAAATGAGACAAGAAACTGCTGCAAATAGCGGCTGAAAAGGTTGAGCCTTTACGCCCTGTAGATTTGCAATAATTTGTGGAATATAAGCGATAAAAACAAATACTCCGATAAAAGCTCCGATAGAGCCTACAAATAGATTGATTTGTTTCTTTGACATAAAACACCTCCTCCTTTGTTATTTTAATTATAAGGAGGAGATGACAAGAAAATCAAACTATCTATGAAATTAGAATTTAATGAAATTTGGTTAGTTATGAAGAAGCGTTTGTGGGCTCACCGGGTTTCTCGGCAGATTTCTTTACAAAGAGCTTGCCGGACTTCTTGAGCTGATAGGCAAGAATCAGAATGGTTACCAGCATAACAAGCGTGCAAACGATGGAACCTTCTGCGCCAAAGCTACCGCCGGTAAGCCAATCCGGGCCACTGCCAGGAGCAAACTGCAGCAAAGAACTACCTGTAGTGCTACCGCTTACCAGAACGCCAAAGATATTGCCTTGGGCAAAGTTCCAGGCTCCGTGAATGCCAGCAGCTCCCCAGAGATTGTCAGTTTTGATGATATAGAACGTCTCTAAGATGCCAAAAAGAATCAGGTCAATCAGAGACTGCATGGTAAAGCCGCTGTTAAACATATGGAGAAGACCAAATAGACTGCTCGAAACCACGATTGCAATAATTTTGTTGGACTTCTCTGCCATGACAGGAAGAAGCCAGCCCCTCGTGATAAGTTCTTCTGTTCCGCCCTGAATCAGCCAAAACGGAATAGTGAGAAGAACAAAGCCAAGGGCATATGGCGTAAAAGTAGTGCCAACTAATTGATAAGATCCGGTCAAAATGAGAATCAGCATCACAATAGAGAAGAGTAGAATTCCTAGACCAAAGCCTTTGAGCAGCTCTTTCTTCCAGTTGTCTTTGTAAAATCCTAGGGTAACAATCGGACGTTTTTCAAAGAGTTTTACCCACAGGAAAAAGAGACCTGCAATAAAGACAAAGGAAAGAAGCGTTACCAGAAGATAGTAGTCTCCAAAAATCTCTCTCAGATTGAGGGAATCGGAAAGATGATCTGAAAGTTCTGGGTGTGTCATGTAGTAAGGGGCAATAATAAGAGCCGCTGAGATGGCCATTACAATAGCGCCAATAATTTGCCCAACGACTAACAAGAAAACGGCTAAAAAGGGACTAAGCCAAGCTGGAGTTAGCCTTTTTGCCAGCTTGACGTCGGAAAACATACGATTTTCTTGCATAAAAACTCCTAACAGGTGTCGCTCAAGGCACGTCATAAAACTGACGAAAGTCCAGCGACAATCGCGGCAAACAGCGTCTACCTGCGATTAGTTCTCTTTATACTCTAAGAGAAAATCGCAACAATCGCCACCGTGGCCTATGGTTTTTGTACGGCCCCAGATAAGTTGAGGATGCAGATTACCGTATCCTGCATCGTCACTATCACAGTATGCAGCAGTTATTTCGGGGCAGCCATATTTTTTGGTTATCTCATAGTAGGGGCAGCTCACAATGTTGAGGCGAGCTTCGTTACCATGACTTTCTGGATATTCAAAGGCAAATCCAGCACTTGATGTGCATCTTTTCTCGATACCTGATTTAAAGAGGCGAGGAAATCTGCGTGCAAGACCAAATGTTTTGATGGCCCATTGGAAGAGCGGGACTCGTTTGGCAGCAAATCGCTGGAAATATTCGCGAATATACCAGACGGCCTTTTCTTGTGGGATGCCCTCTGCGCGTAGAGCTTCATATACTGCAATACCAGGGTAAATGCGCTTGCAAGAATGAGCGCGAAGCTCCTTGGAATCTGATGCATTTTCTGCACAGAGCGCCTCGAATCGCGTTTGAGCCGCCTGTGCAATCTGATCCGCTTTTGCCGCGCCGATGTCCTCAGAGGCTATTGCACACGTGTCTTTGATGAGCTGCTGTACTTTCATATGGGCCTCACTAGTCGTAAAAATGCCCTGATGAAAAGCAAGTAGTGCACATCAACAATTGTACGCTTAAATTTACGGAGCGCAGAGAGGGTGGATGCCCGGTAATGGCTTAGGAAAAGTGCTTTACTATCTCCAGACCAAGAAGCAGTGCCTTTTCATGGGAGTCTTTGCCAAAGTCCCTCTCGTCATATTCATGAACGTTTGCCAAAGAGTCTGCGGTAAAAAGGAACTGTCCAAACTGCGCCCCTCGTTTTCTGCAGCAAGCGGCTAGTGCCGAGCATTCCATTTCTACAACTGAGCATCCTTCTTGCAGGCGATATTCAACCATAGCTTTTGTCTCTCGGAAGAAACCGTCAGTAGACCAGGTGGTACACGTCTCAAAAGGGAGTCCGTCTTTTTTGAAGGTCTCTTCTATGACAGAAATTGGTTCCTTATCAAGCTCTATATATCTTGATGCTGGAAGATAGTGATAGGACGTCCCTTCCGCTCTAAGAGCTTTAGTTGGGACGAGAAAGGCATTTTCTTGTATCTCTTTTAGAACGCCGCATGAACCAACTGCAATTACCTTCTTACAGCCACAGGTAACCAGTATGTCCATTACCTGTGTGGATGAAGCAGATCCAGTAGGGGACTGAACTAAACAGATTTTCTCGCCATACGAATCTAAAACGTAGACTTTAATGTCTCGAGAAACGGTCACGATTGTTTCTACGACTTCCGCTCCGTGCTGGTTGGCGTAATCATGGACGACGTCTCCAAGAAATGCAAAGAGGCACTTTTCTGGCAGCTGGCCTGCGGTCCATTCGTGATCTGCTGAAATGACCTCTGGAGAGGCATCGTCATATTCTAAAAGAGGTATTTCGTTTTTTATAATCACGGGAACTCCTGAGTTGGAAGTGTCTTTGAGAAGTCTACCATCATTAAACGTTGTACTTGCTTTGAGAATTCAAGGAAAAAATAACGTCGGACAAACAAAACAAATCGAAAATACATCTGTTAATTGATTGACAACGTATACTATTTGTATCAAAATCAACTAAAAAGGAGCTGATACTATGGCAACAAGTCCTACTCAAATTCGCATCGATAGTAATGTTAAAACAGAAGCAAATGAACTGTTTAAAAAGCTCGGCATCGATATGTCAAGTGCGGTAAACATCTTCTTACGCCAGTGCGTTTTGCACGGAGGCCTTCCTTTTAAAGTGGAAATCCCAAAGTTTAATGCTGAAACACTGGCTGCTATGGAAGAAGCACGCGATATCATGTCAGGTAAAATTCAAGCAACATCCTACAACACCACAGATGAGCTGTTTAAAGATATGTAGCAAATCATGTCTAAAAGTTCTTTTGTATACTCTTCGGGGCAATTGATGGAATACTCGCCATGACATAAGCCTTTCTTTATTTCAAGAACGCTATCAGGCAGTGCCTTATGCAACTGCTCTGCTGAACAGATCATCTTTTTCTGTTCTTTTTCTCCGACAAGTATATGGACCTTGGCGTGAGCATTCTGAAGGCCGGGTTTTATCTCATAGGATGTATTTGCTTCCAAGAATGCAATCATGTTCTCTTTTGAGATTTGTGATGTGTCCCGATAATAGTCTTCAAATAAATCTTTACGAATATGAAGATAGTCAAATTGCATTTGAGAAAAACACTTCATTTTTACTAAGCCATAACTTAGAGAAAACATCGGTTTAATCAAGGCATTTGTCAGCTTGGACGGAATGACAGATGCACTTTCAATGACAGCGTTTTGGCAAATTGAGTTTCGTTGCGTCAGCATTTCTACTAAAATCTGCGCTCCAAGGGACAGCCCTCCAATAAGGAGAACTGAGCCTCCAAATTCTTTATCGATAAAAGAAATGAGCCGACTTGCGTTTTTCTCAATACTTATAAAATCATTGTCGCTGCCTGCATGTCCGTCAAGGATTGGCAGCACAACGTGATATTGATCCTTCAGCAGTTCAGCCTCGGCTTTATAGTTCCACCAAGACAAACCGCCGCCGTGAAGCAACATGATTACGTCGTTATTTTGTTTTCCAAATTCTACCGTTTTCATAGCTTCTCAATTCAATTTGCGCCTTTAATCTAAACCCGAGAGAGCACCACAACGCACTCAACATGCTTGGTGTGAGGGAACATGTCCACAGGTGTCACGCGCTCAATGGCAAACCCGCTGTCGAGAAGAACCTTGAGGTCTCTGGCCTGAGTTACAACGTTGCAGCTCACGTACACGATTTTCTTCTGGGCTAGCTGGGTAGTTGCCTTGAGGAAGGTGGGCGTGGAACCAGCGCGAGGTGGGTCAAGAATAATGACATCAAAGTTCTGACCGCCTTTTGCCAGAGCTTGCATGTAGCGAGTGGCATCGTCGCAGATAAACTCAGCTTCAAGCTTATTGTTTCGAGCGTTTCTGCGAGCCATTTGAATGTTGTTTTCAACCTGGTCAACGCCAGTGAGCAAGAGGTTGATGCCTTGAGCTTGAGCGGCGTGCGCTAAGCAAAGTCCAATGGTTCCTGTACCGCAGTAGGCATCAAGAACTCGCAGGTTGCTGGTTTGCCCGGAAGCGCCTGCCTGCGCAGCGCCAGCAAGTTCGGAGCTAGCAAGCGCTCCGTCGATAGCCAGCTGATAGAGCACCTCGGTTTGCTGAGGATTTGTCTGGTAGAAACTGGTTGGGCCAATCTCAAACGTGCAGTCCAGAAGCTTGTCACTCATAGACGTTGAGCCCCAAAGCAGACGGGTTTCTCGCCCTAAGATTGCATTGGTGCGCTTCTGGTTGACGTTCAAGAAGATGCTGGTCAGCTCAGGATGCGCTTTGCGAAGCGCAGCAATAAACTCCTGCTCATGGGGCAGGTGCTGGCCGTTGACCACTAGCACCAGCATGACGTCGTTGGTGGCATATCCGCAGCGAACCACGCCATGGCGCAGCGCTCCCTTGCCGCGATCTTCCTGGTAAGCGTGAATGTTGAACTGGCCGGCAAGAAACGCCACATCGTTGAGGATAGCGCGTGCACGACCGTCTTCTACCAGGCATTCCTTTGAAGCAATAATTTTGTGCGTTCCGCTTGCGTAGAAACCGGAGCGAACCGTGCGACCTTTGCCCGGCGCAAATGGCGTTGCTGCCTTATGACGATACGCCAGGGGCTCGTCCATTCCGCGGATGGGCTCGATAGTTACGTTATTGATGCTTGCTAGCGGGGCGAGAAGTTCCTCTACCTGCGCTTGTTTGCGCTTAAGTTGGATAGGATAGGGGACCGAAAGCCATTCACAGCCTCCGCAGCTACGCGCAATAGAGCATGTTGGTGTCTTGTATCCCATAGTTCCTCTCCAAATCTTGGGTTACTACTATACCGTTTGCGGGCTTAAATGGCACGTTGAGGGGATTGTTGTGTCTAATATGTTTCATTTTTTGTATCGTTTCCCGTTTACCTAAAAAACCGTTAAGCTAACAGGCACAGTATTTTGGCGAGACAAAAGAGGTGGACTATGGCTCTCATCAGCAAAATTGGTATTATCGGCGCTAATCACGTAGGCGCACACGTTGCAAACGCCCTGCTTTACCAGGGACTTGCTACTGAGCTTTACATTAGCGACACAAATGAGGTCCTCTGCAAGGCTCAGGTAAACGACCTGCTGGACGCAATGCCATTTTATCCACACCCTGCTCGCGTTTTTGAGCTAGACGACCGTTACGAGGAGCTTGCTGGCTGCGACATTATCGTTAACGCCGCAGGTCACGTAGCTGCTGCTGCGGGCAATCGCGATGGCGAGCTCTTTGTTACCACTGACGAGGCTAAGAAGTTTGCAAAGCGCATTGCAGACGCTGGCTTCGATGGCGTTTGGGTCAACATCGCAAATCCATGCGACGTTGTTACCACTGAGCTTCAGTATCTGACTGGCGCCGATCCAAATAAGGTCATCGGCTCCGGCACCACGCTGGACTCTGCTCGACTCCGCCATGCGCTTTCCGGCGCTACCGGCTATCCAGCATCTTGCATCAACGCTTGGATGCTTGGCGAGCACGGCAATGGTATGTTTGCTTGCTGGTCGCACGTCTCTATTGGCTGCCTCACCCTCGACGAAGTCGCAGCTCAGACGGGCAAGACCTTTGACCTTTCAGAGCTTGAGCAGGCTGGTCGCATGGGCGGTTACGTCACCTACAGCGGCAAGCAGTGCACCGAGTACTCCATTGCAAACGGAGCCGTCGAGGTCATCAAGGCTATCGTCCACGACACCAAGCTGATCACGCCAGTATCCACGCTGCTTAACGACGTGTATGGCGTTTCTGGCTTCTACTCTTCACTTCCTGCAGTTATCGGCGCCAATGGTGTCGAGAAGGTCTTTGTGCCCGAGCTCTCTGACTCTGAGATTGAGGCATGGCGCAAGTCTTGTGAGCATGTTAAGAGCAACATTGATCAGCTCGACTGGCTTGAGGTAGACGCTCGTATTGATTAGCACGACGCGCGCCGTGCTGGCCGTGGCTGCGGTCCGCGACGGGCGTGAGGCTGCGAGCTGTGACGGCTGCGAGGCTGCGACCAGGCAATAGTGCACACCGAACACACCTTGGGGTTTCTCCCGAGGTGTGTTTTTATGCGATTAAGTTGCCTCTCTCCATTTTTTGATCAGCTCTGATTGCGAGCCTGAAAAGCTCATCATGTCTGAGTAAATTTACTCAGACATGATGAGAAAAACCGGCAAATCACACAGACAAGATGTACTTTTCCAGCAAATCGTTCAGACATGGCGAGAAAATCAGGCTCCATGAGAGTGCTCATGAAACTAACCTCGGATTCAAAAGTCACGTCACGAAAGGCCTGCCTGAAAAGTGCAAAGAATCTGTATTTGAGGTACAGATTCTTTAACAAAATCAGGCAAATCCACAGTTTCTTTTACATTTTTAGGCAAAAGTTACAGATTCTTTGAGGAAATCAGGCGCGTGAAAGATAGGACAGTGGTCTGGTATTTTGAGCCTGAAAACTGCACCATGTCTGAGTAAAACAGCTCAGACATGACGAGAAAAACAGGCAAATAGCTCAGATATAGCCTACTTTTCCGGCAAATTACTCAGACACGACAACAAAACCCGGCTCCTACGTTATGTGGGAGCCGGGATGTCGTTTAAGTCGCGTTTTACGCAAGTCGCACTAACCGCAGCGTTGCGTTTTCCGCAAAGCGCGTGTACCGCAAGTCGCGTTATGCGCCAAGATACGCCTTGCGAACGTCATCGTCGTGGAGAAGCTCCTGGCCGGTGCCATGCTTAGCAACCTTACCAAGCTCAAGAACGTATGCACGGTCAGCAACCTTAAGTGCCATATTAGCGTTCTGCTCAACCAGCAAAATGGTGGTTCCTGCATCGCCGAGCTGGCGAATAATCTGGAAGATTTCCTCAATCAGAATAGGAGCCAGACCCATGGAAGGCTCATCGAGCATCAAGAGCTTTGGCCTGCTCATCAAAGCACGACCCATAGCAAGCATCTGCTGCTCGCCACCAGACAGCGTTCCCGCCAGCTGATTCTTGCGCTCGCGAAGACGTGGGAAATGCTCGTAGACCATCTTGACGGTCTTAGCGTTTTGGGAATCGGACTGTGTATAGCCACCCATCTCAAGGTTTTCAGCAACACTCATGCGAGAAAACACACGGCGGCCCTCAGGGCACAATGCCAGGCCAGCCTCAACAATCTTGTGAGCGCGCTGGCCTACAAGGTTTTTCTCGTCAAGGGTGATGGTGCCAGAATCAGGTCTTACCAGACCAGCAATAGTGTTCAGTGTAGTTGATTTACCGGCACCGTTAGCACCAATAAGGGTGACAATCTCGCCCTCATTAATATCAAAAGAAATGCCCTGAACTGCATGGATTGCGCCATAAGAAACATTAAGATCCTTGACGGACAGCAGAGTTTTTCCTGCGCCGGTTGCCTGGGTGTTTGTAGTTTCAGCGGTCATTAGCGCACCTCCTGCTTTCCAAGATATGCCTCGATAACGCGAGGATTATTCTGAACTTCTTCTGGCGTTCCCTTTGCAATGATGTTGCCATGGTCAAGAACGGCCAAACCCTCGCAGATACCCATAACAAACTTCATGTCGTGCTCGATAAGAAGAACAGCAATCTTGAAGTCATCGCGAATCTTAAGGACATTCTCCATAAGCTCGTCGGTCTCTGCTGGATTCATACCTGCAGCTGGCTCGTCAAGCAGCAAAATCTTAGGCTGCGTTGCCAGAGCGCGAAGAATCTCAAGTTTGCGCTGAGCGCCATAAGGCAGGTTACCTGCAAGAGTATTTGCAAGATTCTCCATGCCAAAAATGCACAGCAGCTCGCGAGCGTTATCAGCGCTCTCTTTTTCCTGCTTCCAGTGAGCCGGAAGGCGGAAGACGTCCTCCAAGAAGTGAGACGTCATGTGGCTTCCCTGACCAACCTGAATGTTCTCCATAACAGTCATGTTGTTGAACAGACGAATGTTCTGGAAGGTACGAGCAATGCCCATGTGGTTTGCCTCAACAACGCTTTTACCAGCAAGGTCGTAGCCGTCAATCATTACGGTACCACGGGTTGGCTTGTAAACGTTGGTGAGCAGATTGAAGACAGTTGTTTTACCTGCACCGTTAGGACCAATGATGCCAGAAATCTCGGTAGGACCAAGAGCAATGTTGAAGTCATTAACAGCAGTCAAGCCACCAAAGTCAATGCCCAAGTGCTCAGCCTGAAGAACTGGAATTGCACCAAGGTCTCGCTCAGGAATGAGGTTAGGAGACTCTTGCCTGATAAGTTTTGTAGTGTTTTTAGTTGCCATCGCTCTTACGCCTCCTTCGAATCAGTTGAGGCTTCTACCTGCGTATCCGCCTGCTCGTTTGCCTGAGCGCCTGCCTTCGCGTTGACCTGCACGTCTGCCAGCTCATCCGAGTCATCCTTGTTCCAAGGGAAGTCTCTGTTCATGACTCGCTCAATGATGCGAGACAGCGAGAAGTCATAAGAGCCAAACAGACCCTCTGGTCTAAAGATCATGACCAGAATCAAGACAATTGCATAAGCAACCATGCGGTAGTCAGCAAAGGCACGTAGAGCCTCTGGGAGTACGGTCAGGACAGTTGCGGACACAACGGAACCAAACATAGAGCCCATGCCACCAAGAACAACCATAACCAGAATCTCAACAGACTTCATGAAGCCAAACTTGGCAGGCGCCATGACGCCGATGCAGCCCGCGTAAAGGCCGCCTGCAATACCAGCAAGGAATGCAGAGAAAACAAAGGCAAGGGTCTTGTAATACGTGGTGTTAACGCCTGATGCCTCTGCCGCAATCTCGTTATCGCGGATGGCGAGAATAGCGCGTCCATGTCTAGACTTCATAAGAGTATGAATAGCAAAGATAGCAAGCGAAACAACAATTGCGGTGTTCAGGTAGCCTGTATAAGCAGGAATACCCGTGAGGCCGGAAGCACCGCCCGTGAGCTTGAAGCCAAGAGCAGAGTCAATGTTTACCAGGACAACGCGGATAATCTCTGCGAAGCCCAGAGTAATGATGGCCAGGTAATCACCGCGAAGACGCAGTGCTGGAATACCAATAACCACACCCATCAGAGCGGCACAAATGCCGCCAAACAAAAGGCCCACAACAAAAAGAATAACTGCAGGTGTAGAGCCTGAGGCCATGGACTGAGCATCCAGACCAAAGAGTGGCATCATGCGAATAATAAAGATTGCGCAGGCATAACCACCAATGGACATGAAACCAGCGTGACCCAGAGGGAGCTGTCCAAGATATCCGGTAACAATGTTCAGAGAAACGGTCATCAGAACATAAACGCCGATTTGCTCAAAAACAACGGTCTGATAGCGAGAAATAAGACCCTCTCCTACCAGGAAGTTTCCGCCAAAGACAAAGAGTGCAACAAGAATTGCATTGATGGCATAGCGAGCAGGCATAGTAAGCTCACGACGCTGACCATCTTTTCCACCAAAACCAGTGACAATTACTGGGTTGTGGTTGTTATCGCGTGGATACATTTTAGTCATGTGAGCCTCCTTACACTTTCTCGGTAACTGGTCGACCAAGCAGGCCAGTTGGTTTGACAACAAGAACAAGAATCAAGAGTAAGAAGACTACCGCATCCTGCCAGACAGACAGGCCAAAGGCAGCAACAAAGACCTCGGAGAAGCCAACAATAAGGCCGCCAATAACAGCGCCAGGAATGGAGCCAATGCCGCCAAGAACTGCTGCAACAAAAGCCTTGGTGCCCAGCATGACGCCCATGGTAGGAGAAACCTGCTGGTATGCCATGGAGTACAGAATAGCTGCAATGCCTGCCAGAGCGGAACCAACTGCAAAGGTAAAGCTAATAGTGCTATTGACGTTGACGCCCATCAGACGAGCAGCGCCCATATCCTCAGAAACGGCACGCATTGCCTTACCAAGACGAGTCTTCTGAACCAAAAGGGTTAGAACAACGGTTGCCACAATGGTGACGGCAACGGTCAGAAGAGCGGTGCCAGAAAGTGTTGATCCAAATACCTGAACAGTTCCCAGGTCAATGATGCTTGGAACAACCTTAGCGTCAGCACCAAGGAGCAGCTGAACGCCGTTCTCAAGCAGATAAGAAACGCCAATTGCCGTAATCAGAATAGAAAGTCTTGGAGCCTCTCTGAGTGGTGCATAGGCAACCTTGTCGATGAGGACGCCAAGCAAAACGCAGCCAAAAATGGCGAGAAGAACGGCGATTGCAGGATTGAGTCCTAACTGAACAAGCGCAATCCAAGCAACGTATGAACCAAACATGATGATGTCACCATGTGCAAAGTTAAGAAGCAAGATGATGCCGTACACCATTGTGTAACCAAGCGCCACCAGTGCGTAAATACTGCCCAATTGAAGTCCATTGAGCACCTGAGTCAAAAACATCTGAGGTTCTCTTTTCTATGAAGGATTGATCGTGTCATAGATGGACTCTTTGCCATCTTTAAAGGTAATAATCAAGGTGGACTTCACTGGGTCACCTGTTCCCTGATATGAAAGGGTTCCAGTAACACCTTCGACCACACCAGATGCAATAGCGTCAATAATTGCCTGCCTATACTCATTAGAGTTGTAGGTATAACCGCGTTTCTCGACAGTCTTAAGAGCGGAGCAAAGAATCATTGCTGCGTCATAGCCCAAAGAGCAGAAGTTAGTTGGAGCCTCACCGTATTCCTCGGTATAAGCCTTAACAAAATGCTGAACTTTTTCATCTGGGTTTGAAGCAACAAAGGCAGAGCAATAGAAGCATCCTTCAAGGTCAGCCGCAGAAGCATAGTCCTGCTCGCCGCCAATGATGCCTGCCCAACCATCTGCGCCCATAAAAGGCTTTTTGCAGCCAAGCTGACGAGCCTGCGTCACAATCTTGCCGTTATCCTGGTAATAGTTTGGTGCCAGGATAGCATCAGGATCAAGTCCATTAATGCTGGTAAGCTGGGCATTAAAGTCAACGGCTCCTGTTGGGTAACCTTGCTGAGAAACAACCTCAACACCCAACTCACGAGCCCTCTGAACAAATGCGTTATTAACGCCAATCTCGTAATCGCCGCCGGAGTTAAAGATGGTTCCTACGCGCTGATAACCCTGCTTTTTAGCAAACTCTGCAAGAACAACGCCCTGGAACGGGTCAGTTACGGTAGCGCGGAACATGTTGTGGCCATGTGCTACAACATCTTCGGCGGTAGCGGATGCGGTTACACAGGGGATGTTGTCCAGTACCGATTTCTGTGCCAGTGCAATGGTAGGCGTTGAGGTAACGTCACCTAGAATTGCACAGACATTCTCGTCAAGAAGCTTGTTATAGACAAGAATGGCCTCAGTTGAATCGCCCTTCTCGTCCTCAACAATAGGGACAATCTGGCGTCCATTAACGCCACCCTTCTTGTTGAACTCCTTGAGGTACAAAAGAACGCCACTTCGCACAGCAAGGCCATACTGAGCAACGTCGCCGGTGAATGGGCCCATCACGCCAACGTAGATGGAGTTAGGGTCTTGGTTCTTTGGCGAACAACCCGCTAGAGCAAACGACCCCGCAATGGTCCCGGCCACCTCCAAAAAGCGTCGTCGCG